>JBBQAL010000156.1:0-4835 GCA_038316135.1 Candidatus Nanopelagicales bacterium
CCGCATTAGAGCGCCGTTTCCGGCGGTGCGGCCAGTCGCGTCGTGGAGCACATATGACTCAACGAGCATGCGCTCGCTGACGGTGCTCTCAGCTGCATGTCCAGTGTTGGACAGCACGGTCCGCGTCTGGTTGCCGATATCGGACGCGCCGCCGTCCTGCCAGTCGAGGAAGGCCTGCGCGATCGCGTCCAGCGACTCGCGGCTGGTGAGGTCTACGCCCTTCGCCGCGACGCGGGCAATGCAGACCGCCATCTGGGTGTCATCGCTCCACTCACCTGGCGCGTAGGGCCCGAGACCTCCCCCGTGCATCTCGGGCTCGTCGCCGGGATCGAGCGTCGGCTGGAACTCGTACGGGACGCCGAGCGCGTCACCGCAGGCCTGCCCCAGCAGGACGCCAGCCGCTCGGTCCAGTTGCGCGGTAGCGAGCTTCATGTGGAGCCCCCTTGTCGTCGTTGTGACGAGTATGGCACTAGTTCCTAGATCGCGTCAAGTAGACGAGAACCCTAGCCGTCACGCAGTCGACCGGGTAGCTAAGTGCAGCGCCAGGGGTCACTTTCTTCCAGGAGGCCGACGTCAAGTGGTGGGAGTCGCGCTTTCGCCAAAGGCATCGGCGGCTCCTGTCGTTGCATCTCAGCCGCGTCGCGCCGACTAAGAAGAAGAAGCCCACTCAGCCACGCGACTTGTCAAGGCGGCGCGGTGTTCATTGAACAGCCGCACCCGGTGCCCATTGCCGCCTGAAGGATGTGGGAAGTCAACGAGACAGTGACCTTCAGCGAGCCCCTGCGCGGAGGAAGCCATCTGCACCGCCTCACCGGCATTGCGACCCAACGGAACGATCAATGCGCCCTGAGTCGCGGCGAGGACTCTCCCAAGAACCTTCGTAGCGAACTCGCGCAGAATCGGCGAGTGCGGGATGGATGGTGAGCTGCCGCTGTAGTTTCGCCCGTCCCGAACGACGCAATACAGGACGGCAGACGTGCTTGCCAAAAGGTGACGATGTTCGCCGAACAGAGAGTCGCTCGTCTCGACGCCGAGTGCCTCAGGGACACCAATCTCGTCCAACATCCTCACCAGGTTTCGACGCATCGATCCGGCGAAAGCGGCGGTCGCCGAAGATCGACGCAAGACTTCTTCCACGGGTAGTCCGGCAGCTATCGCGCGCTGCGCCGCCTGCACGGCCACGTACATCTGGTGCTGCCCAGGAGTGATTCCTACGATCACAATCCGAGCCGACTCATTCACTCGATCAAACGGCGCGTAATAGATGCTGAGCCGACCCTCACGATGTAACAGCAGATCGGGACGTAGTACGTCTTTCTCCGCAAGATCCTCAGGCAGCAAGGCGAGGACCGGCGCCATGTTTTCCAAGCGCCACGCTGGATTGATCAATCCGCCCTCGTCTTCGGGGATAGGGCAGTTTCGATCCCGGTCCTGCGCGGACTCCGGAGGCACCATCGTTCGGTCTGGCATATCGCTTCCCAACGCCGCATCGACGAAACCCCGCTAACGCGAGATGTCTGAGCCTCAGTCGGTCGACGCGGATTTTAGGACCGTGCCGTTCGTCGTCGTGGACGGCGAGCTGCCCGCCACCGTCGCCTCCCCCGCGGCACGGAGCAACGCGACCGGCGCGTCGATGGTGTCCACGTCGAACAGCGGGGCGACGGCGGGCTCGCCCCGCACCTGTCCCACTGCGGCAACGACTCGGCGACCAGTTCCAATCGCCTGGGTCCATGCGACGAGCAGCCGTCCCCGCTGACCCACGTCGAGCGCAAGGCGCCTGCCGAAGTCACCGACCACGCGGGGTCCGGCAACGGCCTGGGCGAGTACTGGGAGCTGCGTGCGCACCAGGGCGCCGCGGATTTCCGACCCATCCTTGCCCGGCTGGGCCCACGCGAGGTAGGCACCGCTCGCGGTGGTGTCGATGGCCAGCGAATGCTGCCGCCGCAAGAGTCCATCTTGTCGGTCGACGACGCGTCCAAGCAGCCAAGCTCCACCCGGTGGCCTTCGGGCCACCCGCACGGTGTTGGGTTTTCCATCGGTTGCGGTTGTCCAGGCCACGTACTGCGCGCCGGATGGCGCGATCGTGGCCGCGATCTGGTCGGTGAGACCGTCACCTGGCCGGGGCAGCGCTCTGGTCTGCCCGTCGCCGTCCGGCCCCACGTCCACGGTGCGGAGCCGAGTGCCGAACCGGCTCGCCAGCATCACGCTGGCACCGGGGCCGAGCACCCACTGGTGCGGTCGTTGGCCACCCGTCCAGGTCGGGACATCGAGGGAGTCGAGCCCTTCGGCTGCGTTGCCATAAACCGCAGACAGCGGATAACCGCCGCGCTGTCCGTAGGTCAGAAGGACGTCACCCTCGGCGTCGACCATCATGTCGACGGTCGTCCAAGGGTCGACGATCCCGGCGACCTTCTCGCTGGTGCCCTCGGGGGCCCAACGAACGACCCGGACATTACTCGAGCCGTCGACGCTGTAGGCGAGCCAGCCAGCACCGTCCGGGGTGACGGCGACCGCCTCGACGTACTTGATCGTGAGGCCATCGGGGTCGACGAACACACCGTCGGGAACCCAGTCCCCACCGGGGGCGCGCGTGCTGCGACGGAAGTCCCCGGCCCCGTCGCGCGCGACCACGACCAGGGTGCCGTCGGCGGTCTCGGCCATAGCGGTCTCCAGGTCCGACGCCGGCATCGTCGAGATCACCTGGGGATCGGACCACGGGGCGGCGGCCGTGGCCGGCAACGCCGGAAGAACTAGAGCACAGCCGAGGGCGAGCGTGACGGTCCGGCGCAGTAGAGGCATGCCCCCAGCGTAAACGCCTCTATGGCACAGACAAGCGCGGCTGGGGGGCTGACAAGCGGACGCCACGGGAGCAGAGTGGAACCGTGACGGATCCGGGCGCTTCGACGCCGCGCGCCACCTGGCTGCTGGGCGGCGCCGTCCTAGCAGGTGCCGCGATCTCGATCGCATTCGGCGTCTACGGGAGCCAGCACACTCCGACGTTCGAGTCGGGATGGACACTCGGCTTCCCCACGCAGATCCAGATGAAGGTGTGGCTGGCGGTGGCCGCGTCGATCCTGGCCCTCGCGCAGCTGCTGACCGCGCTGCGGATGTACGGGCGGATCGGGAGCGGCCAGCCTTCGCCGCAGATCGCGCGGGCGCACCGATGGTCTGGCCGGATCGCGGTGGTGCTCACGCTGCCAATCGCCTACCACTGCCTGTGGTCACTCGGCTTCCAGAGCTACAGCACCCGGGTGCTTGTTCACTCCCTAGCCGGCTGCGCATTCTATGGCGCTTTCGTCGCCAAGATGCTCTCGCTACACATCAAAGCTGCACCACGCTGGACACTGCCGCTGCTCGGCGCGCTGACCTTCACCGTGTTCGCGGCTGTGGTGCTGACGTCAGCCGGCTGGTGGTTCACCCACGGCCAGCCGACGTACTGACGCGTGCTCGCCCAGACCGCTCCTAGGGAGCGCGCGGTCCAGCATGGCCGCAAAGCCCAGTCATAGGTGGCTCGCATTTGGGTGCACGAAGTGTTGCGATGACGGCACTTGCCGCACCCAGACTCGGCTAGGCGGACGTTACGCCAGCGGGTTCGTCCACCGCACCCCGGCAAAGCGCGCGAAGTCGGCGTCCACCGTGGCCACCTCAAGTCCGTGCTCGATCGCCAAGGCACCCAGCAAGGCGTCCGGGATGAGATTCGCGGTAGCGCCCGAATCTCGCACCAGAGCAGTGAAGTGCCCCATGGTGTTGGCGCCCATCGGAGGCACCCACACAGTCGGGACGGCCAGCCACTCATCCACCTGGCGGCTCGCCAGCTCGGCGGTCATCGGGTGCTCGAAGACGCGCGGATGGGTGGCGATCCGGACGAAGGCGCTGATCGTCACCACTGGGATGCCCACCCGTCGCCCGGACGACAGCTCTGCCGTCAGCCAGTCACGAGCTTGCGCGTGCCTCAGGCTGGTCGAGTCGACTGCATACAGCAGCAGGTTGGCGTCGAGCAGCATCAGCGGTCGTCGAGAAGGTCAAGGACGTCCCCAATGTTCGCGACGTCAACCTTCATACCCATCGGGTACGTCGCCTGCACGAAGGTGTCGGGGAGTTTGCTGCGCGCCATACCGCGCCGGGCGAGGTCGTTGAGCGCCTCGCTGAGCCCGACCCCGCGCTCCCGCCGGATCCTCGCCACCTCGCTGGCGACGTCCGGGGCCAGGCTCACTGTCGTACGCATGGGCACAGCGTACTGCATCATGATGCTGAAGTTAACGCATCGTGATGCGCCACATGTGGGACCGCCCCGACGGCCTCCTGGAGGTAGAAGCGCCAGCCGTGCCGCGCGGCTGCACGAACAAAGCGGCAAAGCGCGTGGAGGACGACTCGATGCGCGACTCACCCTCATCATACTTTGCGTATACTCCCGGTATGACCACCACGATCAAGGTAACGAACGACGTCCGAGACCGCCTCAAGGCCCAAGCGACGCGAGCGCACCGGACGCTGGGAGAGCACCTGGCCCATCTCGCCGACCTGGCCGATCGTGAAGGACGCTTCGAGGCCATGCGCCAAGCGATCGCCATAACCGCGCCGGAGGCCATGGAGTCATACTCCAACGAGGTGGCTGGTTGGGAGCAGCTGGACCGTGACTGACCTCGTACCCGGTGACGTCGTTTGGGTGGCGCCCGCCCCGACGGTCGGACGCGAGCAGGCCGGACGTCGCCCTGCCGTCGTCGTCAGCGGCCTCGACTACCTCAACACCGTCCAGACCCTGGCCATCGTGGTTCCCGTCACCAGTGTCGACCGTGCCTGGCCCAACCACGTCCCGCTCAGTGCCGTTGGGCTGC
>JBBQAL010000068.1:0-15227 GCA_038316135.1 Candidatus Nanopelagicales bacterium
GCTACAGACGTATCTGGACCTTCTGAGCGACCCCCTGTCCCTGTACGAACATGCGAGCGACTCTGCGCGCCGGCTACTGAGTGATGCGCATTTCGTGAAGATCTACGTCAACGAATTCGGGGTGGCTGACGACGTGAAGACCGATTTGGCTGGCGAAGTCGCGGAGGCAGTAATCGCGTTTGAATCGGCCCCGCCAAACGCGAAAGGGCCCGGCATTGCTGCCGGACCCCTGCGGGAGACCACGATTGCGTCACTCAAGGACCTTTTCGCGGTCCAGGGTTCGAATAAAGCCATTCTGGTGGAGCTGAGGGGATTTGAACCCCTGACCCCCTCGTTGCGAACGAGGTGCGCTACCGGACTGCGCCACAGCCCCTGACTGCCCACCCGTGAACGATCCGGGGGGAGGCAGGACGCCGCCGAGAATAGCAACGGGACCACCGAGGTCCGAATCGGCGTCCCGGCGCAACGAGTAAAGCGCCACCGGAGGTGGAGCTAGTCGCCGACCGCTCGGCGTTCGGCGTCGCCCGGCTCTTCCGATGACCTCGGAGGCGCCACCTCTTGCTCAAGGAGGGCGTCCAGCTCTTCATCGGCTACTTCAGCGGCGAGCAGGTCTTCATCTGCGAGGTCATCTTCGAGGAGGCGGCCCGAACTCCATGCCCCGGGGCTGGTGAGGTCGATGACCTTGATCGGCCGGACCGCCTTGGGTGCGGTGACGTAGGTCGGCAACGGCAGCGGGTTGGGTCGCCACGTTTCGTCACCCTCATCGACCGCCTGCCCATCGGCACTTTGCTCGGCGCTGTCGAACGCGACCCCCGTTGCCGTGCCCGCACCCTTGGTCTCTACAACCACAGCTCGCGAGGGTCCTGAGACAAACCCGGACGCTGAGCGTTCGAACTCTCTCTCAGTGGCTGGAGCTGTCGCCGGTTCAGCCGTGCGGCTGGTTCGGCCCGTCCGGCGTTGCTGCTGCTGGAGCGCCTGGATTCGAAGGTGGACAACGAACGTTCCGAGCAGGACGCCAACCGGCAGGGGCGCCCACCAGGGCACCGGCGTCACCACAGCGATCAGGGCCAGGAACAAGGTGAGACCAGCCATGACGCCCAGCGTCCGAGCCCGTCGTTGGGCGAGCGTGCGGTGCGGACGCTGACGAGGCGCCGGACGCCGTGCTGGGCGGGCCTCGCTGCGAGCAGCCTGGCGTGGTGTAGATGGCCGACTGGCTTCGGCGCTCGGCACGGCGCTGTCGACCCGGGGTGCTTGACGCTCAGCGGCAGGAAGCGGAGCGGGGGCTCGGTCGTCGCCTGAGTCACGTACCTCGTCATCAGCGGTTGCTTGCTCCTTGTGTGAGAGCACTCGCATGGCCTGCCCGAAACGCTCGGCGGACCGATTCTCCGACGCCGTGTCGTGATTACGGAGCCACATCGGGATCAGCACAGCCGCCCACATGATGGCTATTGCTGCATAGATCAACCCACTGGCGCTCACGGGACCTCACGGTACGTGTGGGTTCGATGACTTTGCGGTAACGCGCTCGGTGTGTCGTCATCCCTGCGCTCGGTGCCACCGGTCGAGCACGCCATCGGGAACTTCGCCTGCGAGCAACACGTAGACAAGGTGGTCACGCCACTGGCCGTCAATGTGCAGATAACTGGGCCGCTCCCCCTCGAACCGGAAGCCAAGCTTCTCGGTGACTCGCCGACTCGGGCCGTTCTCCGGACGCATCGAGACCTCGACGCGGTGAAGTTGCAAAGTTGCGAACGCATGATCGGTGGCCAGGGCCACCGCCGTCGGGATGATGCCGCGTCCGGCGAACTCCTCAGCCACCCAATAGCCGATGTGGGCACCGCGGAGCGAGCCATACTGAACTCCACCGATGGTCAGCTGCCCGACCAGCTCACCCTCGTAGGTGACCACGAACGGCAGCACTCGCCCCGAACGCGCTTCGCGGCGGAGCGCTGCAACCATGGCGTGAAACCCCAGTGGCACCTGATGCCCGGCCGGCGCCGTTGCCTCCCAAGGCTTGAGCCAGGCAACGTTCTTGGCTCGCATCTGCCGCCAAGCCCCCGCGTCTCGATGCCGGATGGGCCGAAGCCCGACACGCCCGTCGGACAACGTGACCGGCCAGCCCCGCGTCAGTGGTCTCCCCCAGCCAGCTGGTCCCTGGTGTGCGCCAGGAGCGGTCCGACCACAGAGACTCCGTCGCGCGCGCCACCGACCGAGCCGGGAAGGTTCACGATCAGCGTGCGACCCACTGTTCCCGCTACACCACGCGATAGAGCAGCCGTCGGGATGTCCTGACCCACCCCCATCGCCCTGATGGCTTCAGCGATGCCCGCCACCTCGCGCTCGATTACCTGGGCGGTTGCCTCCGGCGTCCGGTCGTCAGGAGCCAATCCGGTCCCCCCGGTCGTCAATACCGCATCCACTCCTGACGCCACAGCGTCGCGCAGTGCAGCCACGATGGTGGCCTCATCGTCGGTCACAACCTGAACGACGGCGTCTGGAACACCCCACTGCCGTAACTCCTTGGCGATCGCCGGACCCGAAAGGTCGTCGTACTCCCCGGCCGCTGCCCGAGTGGAGACGGTAATCACCTGAACGAGCAGGGGTGACTCACTCACGGTGCCAGTCTCCGGATGCACCGCCGGTCTTGGAGTCGACGCGCACGTCGGTGACGACGGCCGCCGGGTCTACCGCTTTGACCATGTCGATCAGGGCCAAGGCAGCGACGCTTACGCAGGTGAGCGCTTCCATCTCGACGCCGGTGCGGTCGGCGGTGCGCACCGTCGCAGTGATCGCAACTCGGTCGTCACGCACATCCAGGTCAACAGCCACACCGTGAATCGCGATGGGATGACACAGCGGAATGAGGTCAGGCGTTCGTTTGGCTGCTTGGATTCCGGCGATTCGCGCGACAGCAAGGGCATCACCCTTGGGTACACCACTGCTCCGCAGCAGCGCGACAACCTCACGTGACACGAGCACGTGACCGGAAGCCGACGCTGTGCGCACCGAGATGTTCTTGCCGGAGACATCCACCATCCGAGCGGCACCGCGGTCGTCGAGGTGGGTGAAATCGCTCATAGCACTAGCCTGCGCGCCGCTCGAGCATGATGACCGTCACGGCATCGCCGGCCGCCACGTGCGTTGTCTCGTCGGGCACGACGATCAGCGAGTTGGCGTTGGCCAGGCCGGCGAGCAGGTGCGACCCCGGGCCACCAACGGTGCTGACCACATAGCGTCCATCCTCGACGTCGAGGTTGCCTCGCAAGAACTGCCGTTTGCCGTCCGGTGATTGCACGTCGCTCTTGAGAACAGCCCGGACGGTCGGACGGTGCAACGGTTCGAGCGCCTGCATGCGCCGCAGCACCGGTCGGACGAACATCTCGAAGGAGACGAAGGCCGAGACGGGGTTGCCGGGCAGCGTAAAGATCGGCGTACCGTCCGGACCGATCGTGCCAAAGCCCTGGGGCATCCCCGGCTGCATGGCGACGCGATCGAACGTCACCGTGCCCATCCGACCCAGCGCTTCCTTCACAACATCGAAGGCGCCGACGCTAACGCCGCCCGTAGTGATAACGAGGTCGGCACGGATCAACTGGTCCTCGATCGTGGTGATGAGCTGCTTGGGCTCATCGGGCACGAAACCGATGCGGTACGCGGTAGCCCCAGCGGCCTTGGCGGCCGCAGCGAGCATGAAGCTGTTGGAGTCGGGGATCTTTCCGCCTGCGATGGGTTCGCCGGGCTCGACGAGCTCGCTTCCTGTCGACATCACCACAACACGTGGTCGCGGTCGGACCAGAACTCGCGCGCGACCTACTGCGGCGAGCAGCGCCAACTGGGCAGGACCGAGCCTGGTTCCCGACGGCACGATCAGCTCGCCCTGGGAGGCGTCTTCGCCCTGGAACCGCACGTAAGAGTTTGGCTGAGGTGCCTTCGTGATCGAGACCTGGACGATGTCGCCGTCGGTCCACTCGACGGGGACGACAGCGTCGGCACCAGCCGGCATCGGGCCCCCGGTCATGATGCGAGCGCACTGCCCAGGGGAGACGGCAAGCGCCCCGGAGTAACCAGCTGGAATATCGCCGACTACGGGCAGTACAACGGGTGCCGACTCGGATGCTCCTGCGAGGTCGGCCGAACGAACGGCGTAGCCATCCATGGAGGAGTTGGTGAACGGCGGTAGATCCCAGGTGGCCGTGACGTTTTCACTCAGCGTGCAGCCGTGGGCGTCGAGCAATCGCAGCTCGAGCGGCGACAGAGTGTCGACGCCGGCCAGGCAGTCTGCGAGGTGCTCGTCGACGGTCTTCATGCCCGGTCTCCGGTCGGGCTCGCATCGCTGGTGGCCCGCTGCCGCTCAGCGACGAACTCTCCGAGCCACGCCACGAAGTCGGGACCGAGGTCGTCGCGTTCGCTCGCGATCCGGACGACCGCCTTGAGGTAGTCGGCGCGGTCCCCGGTGTCATAGCGACGCCCACGGAAGACCACACCGGAAACCCCACCGCCTTCGCCCGGCGACATCGTGGCCAGCGTCTCGAGCGCATCGGTGAGCTGGATCTCTCCCCCGCGCCCTGGCGACGTCTCACGGAGGACATCGAAGACGGCAGCGTGCAGTACGTACCGGCCGATCACGGCCAGGTTGCTCGGTGCTTCATCGGCCAGCGGCTTCTCGACCAATCCGGTCACCTGAACGACGTCGTCCTCGTCGGTGGCCGTAGCCGCCGCACACCCGTAGAGGTGGATCTGGGCTTGAGGTACCTCCATCAGAGCCACAACGCTTCCGCCGCGTTCCTCTTGAACCTCGATCATTCGTGAGAGCAGTGGGTCACGCTCATCGATGAGGTCGTCGCCCAACAGGACAGCGAATGGCTCGTTGCCGACATGTTGCGCAGCCACCAGCACCGCGTGCCCCAGCCCGCGGGGATCGCCTTGCCGGACGTAGTGGATGTGAGCGAGGTCGGTCGACTCACGAACGCGTGCGAGGCGTTCCTGGTCACCCTTGGCCTCGAGCGAGATCTCCAGCTCGATGTTGCGGTCGAAGTGATCCTCGAGCGGTGTCTTGTTTCGTCCGGTCACCATCAGGACGTCGGTGAGTCCGGCCTCGACGGCTTCCTCCACCACGTACTGAATGGCCGGCTTGTCGACGACGGGCAGCATCTCTTTCGGAGTCGCTTTCGTGGCTGGCAGGAATCGGGTACCAAGCCCTGCCACCGGAATCACGGCCTTTGTGGGGCGCCCAGTGCTCATGGCACGAATCTATCGGTCGGCCACCTGCTCGGACGCCACCGCCATGGCCCAACGATCGCGCCCGCCAGCCTTGGCCGAGTAGAGCGCCCGGTCAGCAGCCTTGATGAGTTCGCGAGATGAGCCCCCATGTTCGGGGTAGACGGCAGCGCCAATGGAAACGGTGACGCTGACCGGAACCTCGCTCTCGTCACCGGCGAAGGGCTGCGACCTGATCGCGGCGCAGATCCGTTGGGCCAGATTCTCTGCCCCAGTCGCCGTCGTCTCAGGCAAGACCACCGCAAACTCTTCGCCCCCGTACCTCGCCAAGATGTCGACCTCGCGGATCTCGGCTTGGACCCTGGTCGCAAACTCGCGCAGCACCGCGTCACCCCGGGGGTGACCGTGAGCATCATTGACCCGCTTGAAGTGGTCAAGGTCGAGCATCAGCACTGAGAGCGACCGGTCGAACCGCAGTGCCCGCTCAACCTCTCGGTTGAGGCTGGTCAGCAGGTAGCGGTAGTTCCACACGCCGGTCATCTGGTCGATCGTCGAGGCCCGAGTGGCCTCCGCGTGAAGCAGCACGTTCTCGACAGCGATGGACGCAGGGCCGGCGAGCGCCTGCAGCGATGACTCTGCGGCTGCGTCAAATCCTTCGGGGTCGGTCGGCGCGAAGAGCGCGATGACGCCAAAGACGTGCGGTGGCCGGCGCAGCGGAACTGCCAGCACGCTGCCCGTTTGTGGCTCGTTCGCACCGGGCTGAAGCTCGGGCCCTGAGCCGAGCTCGCCACGCACCGACAACCCCGAGGCCGCCACGGCCCCGAGCAGCCCGTCTCCGACGACGACAGACCTCGGCACCGTCAGTGAGCGAGTTCGCATGCCGTGCTCAGCATGCAACGTGAGCCCACCGTGTTCATCACCGAGCATGACCACACCGGCCTCGGCGCCAACACTTGTCATGGCTGTTTCGAGCACAACGGGGACCAGGGTCTCGAGGTCAAGTGTTGCCGACAGCGCCTCGCCGAGCCGGTCGAAGTTGGCCCTGAGCGCATCACGACTTCCCTCGAGCTCGGTTACGTACGTGAGCAGCTCATCGGTCATGTGGTTGAACGCTCGAGCCAACCGACCAACCTCGTCCGAGCGACGGACTTCGATCGACTTCGTGAGGTCACCGGACGCCACCGCCTCTGCGGCGTCGGTCACCTCCTCCAGCGGGCCGGTCAGGTCGCGGGCTATGGCCACAGCGGCAACCACAGCGACCACCACCGAGACCAACGCGACGAGGAAGACTGTCTGCACCAGCAGCCCGCCGCCGGGTGTCGGAGTGGCGACGACAACGTCGAAGGGCATTCCTGGTCCGGCCGGCGCCACCGCCGCGGTGACACCGTTCGCGCTGACCAGTCCACCGTCGACCGGAGCGCCCCCGACCAGGTTCGGCACCTCAGCCAAGTCTGTCGACGGCCCCGTGGTGCTGGCAACCACACGTCCGTCGATCAGGAGCACGACGTCAGCGGTGAACCCGAGCCGGGTGCGCAGGTCGTCGAGATAGGCAGCGTTGACCGCATCGGCCGTGCGGACAGCCGACAGCTGGGGGGTGTCGGCGACGATGACTCGTAGTTCGGTAGTCAAGGCAGGGCCTCCGGCCTCACCTGTGGCACAGTCACTCCACGGCTGGGTAACCAGGCCGCCCGGAAGCTGACCAGCAGAACTCACGGCGTTGCCCCGGTCGTCGACAACCGATGCCCAGTCAGCCAATCCGTCCGCGACCGCCCGTCGGGTCGCCGTTGCGGGCGAGCTGGACGCCAGCATGCGGCCGGTCACAACAGCCGTGGACTGGACCATCTCGCAGGTCTGACTGATGTCGTTGGTGACTCCTGAGCGGGCGCCGAGCACGAGGGTGTCGGCTCGGTCTGCGGCTGCCCTGGGCACGGCAATCAACACCAGGATCGCGGCAGCCACGAGCGGAACAAGCACCAGCGCCACCAGCACCAGCGCCAGCCGTGTCCGCAGCGTCATCGGGCCTCCCCCATCATCATCGGTGCCCCAACCGACCGGTGACTAGGGCCATGATGGTGAGGTGACCCAAATGGAGCAGCCCGGTGGGCCCCCCCAGAGTGACCCGTCCGTCCCCAGTGCTTCGGCGAAGCAGCGCCTCCGCACGGTAATTCGCGCCGCTCGCTCGAGGCGCCCGGCCGCTGAGCGCGCAGCCTTTGCCGAGCGTTTGGCCACCTGGACGCCGCCCGAAGGTGCCCGACGCGTCAGCTGCTTTGTCGGGGTCGGCGACGAGCCCGACACCCGGCTCCTGATCGCCGCACTCACAGACCGGGGCGTCGCGGTGTTGCTGCCCATCACGCTGTCAGACTTCTCGCTCGACTGGGCGGTCTACGCCGGCCATGACCAGCTCGTCGACGCGCGCTACGGCCTTCGAGAGCCCACGGGTCCCCGGCTCGGAACGGCGGCCCTCGCCGAAGTCGACGTCGTTCTGGTTCCGGCTTTGGCCATTGACACCGATGGCCGCCGACTCGGACACGGTGCTGGCTGCTACGACCGGGCGCTCTTGCACGTGCCGGCACACACGCCGGTGTGGGGCGTTGTCTTCGACGACGAGCGTCTGACCGAGCCGCTACCAGAAGAGCCGCATGATCGACGAGTTGACGGCGTGTTGTTGTAGTCGGGCGGCGCTCGACGGTGCGCTATTGACTCGCCAAAAGCAGCGTGTCGACTGAACTGTCACGCGTCGACTGCGGTGAGAACGGCCACGGGTAGGTGTCGCCGTTCACCCACGCCTCGAACTGGTCGGTGTAGTGCGGATCGAAGACATGGCCGCTCTGGCCGGTGAGCTGCACCCAGCGCGAGGCGTCCAGGTCGCTGAGATCGACCACCATGCGCATGGAAGGAACCCAGTCGACTCCATACCCATCGGCCGGATTCCAGCCCGTCGCGTTGACGATTCCTTCGCCCCCAGCTGTGTCAAAGGGCCCGCGGTTGAAGAGCGCTTCGAGCGGGGCGACTCCGCTGCTGCCGAAGGTGGCGTTCGTGAGCTCGAGCTGATGCAGGTCACCCCAGCGCCACGCTGCCTGATCCTCGCCGAGTTCCTTCGTGAGCTCGGCGGTGGCGTCCGCCATGGCAGCAGCCATCATCTCGTCCCGCAGCTCCAGAACGTCGGGTGTCCGTACGTCGTCCCACCAGATCGCCTGCTTGTCGATGAGGATCCCCTGAAGGACCTCGAACCAACGATCCCCACCG
Source organism: Candidatus Nanopelagicales bacterium (assembly GCA_038316135.1). Lineage (GTDB taxonomy): Bacteria > Actinomycetota > Actinomycetes > JAHEKZ01 > JAHEKZ01 > JAHEKZ01. The sequence goes on from JBBQAL010000068.1 coordinate 8,464, forward strand.
TCGGGTTGAAGGTCACCGGTGAGCTCGTCGCCGAATACCCGTGCCAACAAGTGACTCCAGACGGCGTTGTAGTACGCCGCGCCGGACGAGTCGGCATCCTGTCGGTGGTCCCAGCCGACCAACAACTCACGGGCGCGAAGCGTGTTGGTATCCAGCAGCGAATCGTCGACCTGCATGAGCTCTTCGATGAGGATCGGAGCAAACTCATTCGAGGTATCGGTCATCAGGGCTGCTGCGGACTTCGGCGTCAAGGGGTCACTGGCCTTGATCAAATCGACGAGTCTCTGGCTGCGATAGCCGTAACCCCAGTCACGGGTCAGCAGATAGGGATAGCTCTCGTCGACGACGGCTTGGTTGGCGGCGACGATGTACTGCTCAGGCGGATCGTAGGTCCACGGCAACTGACCGAAGGGAATGTATCCGTCCCAGCCGTATGACCCGCTCCAGCCCGCGACGGGCGTCGTGCCGTCGCCTCCTCTTCGGACCGGAATCTTGCCCGGCATCTGGTAGCCGATGTGACCATCGACGTCCGCGTAGAGCAGATTCTGGCTCGGCACCTCGAACCAGATCGCAGCGGTTCGGAACTCGTCAAAGTTCGCCGCCGCATCCAGAGCAAGGATGGCGTCGGCAGTGCGCCCTGGAGTAAGTGCCGTCCACTGCAGAGCAAGCGCTACTTCATTCGCGGTCCCCGGCAGGTCGGCCGGGCTGAAGGTGCCATCGAGGATGCGCCGATGACGGTCACTGACATCAGACAGAAGCGGTCCCCACTCGGTTGCTCGCACGGTGATTTCGACCGGTTCGCCTCCCGCTACTTCGATCGTTTCGGTGTGGGTCTTCAGTGGGATGAGCCTGCCATCGCGGACGTAACGATCACCGTTGAGCGCCTCGTAGGCGAGGTCGGCGACGTCGGCTCCGTTGTTCGTGAATCCCCAAGCGATGTTGTCGTTGTGGCCGATGATGACTCCAGGCACACCAGAGAAGGTGAAGCCACCCACCGAGTACGGACAACCGGCGTTCACCTGTCGACACTGCAGGTTCATCTGGTACCAGATCCCAGGAAGGCTCGGCGCTAGATGCGGGTCGTTGGCTAACAGCGCGCCGCCGGTCGCCGAATGCTCACCCGTCACTGCAAACGAGTTCGAGCCGACACCAGGGCCGTATGCGCCGAGCCATGCATCGAGCCGCTCTACTCCGCTCCTCGCTCCGGCGATGAGTTCGGGCAAGGCCGGCGCCACCATCGAACTGACTGCACCGGTCGGTCGCGTGGCCCCTGGACGGAATCGCCCGACTTCGACCGACCCACGTGTAACGATCGTTTGGTGGTCCTCGAAGGGGTATGGCGGGTAGAGGTCAGCGATCCTGGCTCGCACCGTTGGCAGGAGGAGGGCTCGGTCGGTCTCTTCGTCGAGGTTCGCGCGCAGATCCCACGCCATTGCCTTGAGCCAAGAGACCGAGTCCGCAGGTGTCCATGGCTCGATCTCGTAGTCCGGGGCGGTCACTGCAAGGAGGTCGTACTCCAGGCTGACCTGGGAGTCGCTGCGGTTCTCGAGGTAGGCGTTCACGCCGTCGGAGTACGCCTGCAATGCGTCCAACGTCTCGACATTGAGCTGACCAATCTCGGCCTCTGCGACGTCGCGCCAACCCAGGGTTCGGACGAACGTATCGGTCTCGACTTGCGACTCACCAAACATCTCGGACAGTCGCCCAGAGGTGATGTGCCGTCGCACGTCCATCTCCCAGAAGCGATCCTGCGCGTGGACGAACCCTTGCGCATAGAAGAGGTCGTGTGAATTGTCGGCCACGACGGTTGGGACACCGCGAGCATCACGCAGGACATCGACGTCGGAATCGAGCCCTGGCAGGGAGATTGTTCCCTCGGTCTGCGGGAACGGGCGTTGCACCAGCCACCCCGCGGTGGCAGTTGCCGCGATCAGCGCAAACGCGATGACGCCGCCGATGAGCACGACAACGGTCGGCCACCGGCGACCCTTGATCAGCCGCAACTGCGCACGCCGACGCTTCCGCGGCGACCGTCCCCTGGTGTCGAGGATCTCCGGCTCTGACACCCTTGGGACGCTACTCGACCGGCGGCGCCAGCTAGGACACGTTTAGGAGCCGATCCACCAGCCGAGGGCCGCAGCCGCGCAGCACACGATCGGCATTCCCACGACGTTGGCGGCGGCCAGGCCGCGGGCGCCGTCTTCAGCCAGTCGATGTGACTCCCAGGCGAATGAACTGAAGGTGGTGAGCGCGCCACAAAAGCCGATGCCGAGAAGTGTCACGGCAGCACCCTCGGTGCTCCAGCCGGCAACCAGAAAGCCGAGCAACAGTGATCCCACCACGTTGACGACCAAGGTGCCCCACGGGAAAACAGCGAGCCACCGGCGCTGGATATAGACGTCGACCCACCAGCGGGTCGGTGCTCCCAGGGCAGCGCCACACGCAACCAAGGCAGCCCCAGCAATCGTCATCTCTTTTGGGTCAGCGAGTCGTCGGATGATCGTCGACGGTCGGTGGCTCATCGTGTGACCCCACGTACTGCATCACGGCGACGTCCTCGACCGTGACGATGCCGCCCTTGACGATGGCGGTCACCTTGGGGAGAAAGGCTCGGATCTTGGCATCCTCATCGATGATCGTGATGACGACGGGGAGATCGTTGGAAAGCGACACCAGACGCGCGGTATGCACAATCGAGCGGCGCCCGAAACTCTCGATTCCGCGCACAACGGTTGCCCCAGCGAGCCCGGACTCGCGCGCCAAGATAACGATCTCGGAGTAGACAGGTCGATGGGCGAAGACCTCGTCCTCACCCACAATGATCGTCAGTCGCAGCGCATGGCCGCTCAACTCAGTCATGACACACCTCCCCGATCGGGCCGAAGCATCCAACGGGTCGCCTCTGCCGCACCGCGCACGAGGAAGAGACCGGCGGTCACCGAGCCGACCACATACAGCGCAGCCACATTCGGCGCCCCCGCCTCCGCCAAACGTACGCCTTCGACGGCGAACGCTGAGAACGTCGTGAAGCCTCCCACGAAACCGACGGCCACCAGCGGACGAACCCACCAGGCCGGAGGAGTTCCTTCGGTCCACAGAGTCAGTAAAGCGCCGATCGCGGCGCAGCCGATCAGGTTGGCGGCGAGCGTCGCCCACGGGATACCCGGCGGTTGCCAGGGAACCCCGACCGAGATGAGCCACCTCGTCAAAGCTCCTGCGGCACCGCCCAGACCCACCACGGCGGCGATGCGAAGGTCGGACGAGGTCACGGCCACACGGTAGAGGTCTTGCGCTCGCGACAAGCACATGCCTGGCCGCGGTCCCGATGCCGTAGACTTAGCACTCGCCCAAGCGAGTGCCAGGTGGCCAACCACCCCCAGGTCGGCCGACCATCCTCAGCACCCGCGATCGGGCGTCCCGAAGGAGTCCGCGTGCCAACCTACGCCTACGTCTGCACTGAGTGCGCCCACAGTTTCGAGGCTGTGCAGGCCATCACTGACGACTCGCTCAGCGTGTGCCCCTCCTGCGGGGGGGCGCTGCGGAAGAAGTTCCACGCCGTCGGGGTCACTTTCAAAGGGTCCGGTTTCTACCGCACCGACAGCCGCAGTGGCTCCTCCGGCAGCAAGAGTGGTGGCAGCAGTTCCAAAGAATCCGGCTCCGGGAGCGGGTCGAAAGACTCCAGCAACGGCTCCAAGGACGCCGGCAGCAGCACGCCAGCACCCACCAAGAGCGGCTCGGACTCGTCCGGGTCGGGTGGCTCATCGGGCTCATCGGGGTCGTCGGGCTCATCGGGGTCGTCGGGCTCTTCCGGGTCGTCGGGCTCGTCGGGCTCCTCGGGCTCCTCCGACTCCTGATCCAGCCCATTCGTCCTGTGGATTGCGAGCATGGCTGACCGCTTCGGCCTAGCGTCCAGACATGACCGCCAGGGCCACCTCTGCTTCCACACCCGCTGATACTTGGTCGGGCCTCCGCCGCCGACTCGCTCTGCATCGGCGCATGGTGTCGGCAGCACTTGCGTTTGTCGCGGTGCTCCTGGGGCTCACCGCACTCGTCCAAACGCCGGAGCAACGCCCGTTGACCAACGGATCGGGGGCCACATCTTCGCCGGCGCTCCTCGATGGTCAGCTCGCTGTTCCCGTTCGTCTCTCCGACCCGGCCGTAGCCGCATTGCTGACTCCCGGTGACGTCGTGGACGTTATGGTCGCCGACCAGCGCAGCACCGCACGGTTGGTCGCCGCAGATCTACTCGTGACAGCGATTCCAAAGGCGGAGGGTGGCGGACCGTGGTCAGCCAGCGACGGCTTGGTGATGGTGGCGGCCACCCAGGACCAAGCCCTTGCCTTAGCCGGCGCTACCGCCCGCGGCCCAATAACTGTTGCGGTGCACCCTTAGTCGATCTTCTGACCGATCTTCGCTAGCCTTCGCGCGTCACAGAACCCGTCCGAGGAGGACATATGAAGGGCTTCAAAGAGTTCATCATGCGCGGCAGCGTCATCGACCTCGCCGTTGCGTTCGTTGTCGGCTTGGCAATCGTCGCTCTCATCAAATCCATCGTCGACGGAATCATCACCCCGCTCATTGCTGCCATCTTCGGGGAGCCTGACTTGACCTCGGTCGGCAACTTCAACATCAACGGCGCATACTTCAGCATCGGTCTCGTTCTGACTGCCCTGATCAACTTCCTGCTGATCGCGGCGGCTGTGTACTTCCTGATCGTGCTCCCGATGAACAAGCTGCGCGAGCGCAAGGCCAAGGAAGAAGTGGCCGCCCCCACCGAGACCGACCTGCTTGCCCAAATCCGTGACGCTCTCCTCGGGCGACCGGACAGCTCCGGCTAGCTAGTCACCATGGTGCGGGGGTACGTCCTCCCGCAATCGGTCGTCATTGTCGTTCGGCTCGCGATCGATGTCGTCCTCGGTCTGCTCCGGAAGCAGCGGGGCGTCGCACCAGTCGTTGTCACTCACCACCCCAGAGTAGGGCCGTTTCGGGCTCCTTATCCTGGACGGCATGGTCACGACCCTCCCCGAAGCCGTCTGGCTTGAACGAGCGGTAGCGCACGGGCGGCGCGTGCGGCCGTGGGTCGAGCCTCGGCTGAAGCGGCGTTCCGCTGGCGAGTCCGACCCGGTCGACGACTTCCTCTTCACCTACTACTCGTTCAGTCCTCACCAGCTCCTCGCCTGACACCCAGGGCTCGGAACAGCGTGCGCCGGAGGGAAGACCCAGACACTCCTCGCGCGCCACGGCTACCAACAGACCCACTACGGCGTCACCGTCGACGCTGCACAGTTCATCGGTCGCTGGCCGTCAGCGCGCTGGATCGACCAACTGCTGCGCGCCACTCTCGATCGAGCGCCGACCTTCGGCTGCTTCGGCATTCACGAGTGGGCGATGGTCTATCGAATCGAACCGTCCGACGTCCGCCACTCCTCCTGGCCGCTCAGGCTCAGCCCGGAGCAGATCGCCGCAGCAGTCGACGAAGTCGGGGCACGCTGTACGCACTTCGACGCCTTTCGGTTCTTCACCGAACCGGCACGTCCCCTCAATGCACGGCAGCTCACGCGGAACGACCAACTCTCCGCCGAGCAACCTGGATGCCTTCATGCGGGCATGGACCTCTACAAGTGGGCCTACAAGCTGAGCCCGCTTACGTCATCAGAACTTGTCGCCGACTGCTTTGAGCTCGCCCGCGAGATTCGCGCCGTCGACATGCGGGCGTCCCCCTATGACCTGAGTGCCGCAGGACATCGGGCGATTGCCATCGAGACGGCTGAAGGCCGTACCGAGTACATCGAGAATCAGCGCGACTTCGCAGCGCGCGCGATGCCGTTGCGCCGACGACTGCTCGACGAGGTCGAAACAATCGTTGAGGCGCTCGACGCTGTCAGGCTGAACGTTGCGTCAGATAGGCCGAGCCCAGTCGCTGCACGTCATCGCGGCTGAGCGGCTGCTCGTGTCCGGCGTACGCCACCGTGGCATCCAGGGCGAGCAGACGGCCCATCGATGAGACGTAGTCGTCGATGTTCGACTCGGGCAGCTCGTCAAGCAGCTCGCCGTCGTAGAGAACATCACCGGTGAAGAGCACCCCGGAGTCACGGTCGACGAGCCCAGCAGATCCGGGGGTGTGCCCGGGGAGGTGAACGACCTCGAAGACGCGGTCGCCGAGATCGATGACGTCGCCATCAGTCAATGGTTCGGTGACAGGTGCCGGTGCGATCGTGTACCCGCTGACGTTGTAGCCGACATGAGGAAGTGCGTCCACCAGAAACGGCGGCGCAGCGCCGTCTGGCGCCTCGGCCGCCAGGGCGGCAGCGAACGACGGCGGGAGGTCGGCCGTGACGAGGGTGGCGTCCTCCGGCTCGGACAACATCACTGCCTCTGCAACGTGCGAAGCGCGGCGTTCGAACTCGTAAGCCCCGCCGGTGTGGTCGTAGTGGCCGTGGGTGAAGAACGCCAGCACGTCGCCATCGAACAGGTCGGGATATGCCGATCGCAGCGGGGAAATCCCCATACCGGTATCGACGACCAGATCCCTGTCGCGTCCCCGGATGTGCCAGATATTGGAACGCAGGAACCCGTTGACGCTGGGTTCGAGCACCAAGGTGATCCCCGGCGCAACCTCCCGTCGCTCGAACCAGGGGTCGCGAATCGGCATTTCCACAGGCTTTCCCATGGGTTCCACCCTCCCACATCCGTGACATTGCTCACGCGTGGCGAGTACGCCGAACCGGCCTCTGGGTCGTAGCGTGAACGTGATCGCGTTCGAC
>JBBQAL010000196.1:0-1889 GCA_038316135.1 Candidatus Nanopelagicales bacterium
CACTTCCACCTGTGGGGTTGGGGGGGGGTGGGGGTGCGGGGCTCTACTGGGCTGCCACACCCGTCGGCAGGGATCAAGGTGGGCGGACCCGTCAGCCGACCCATCTGGACCACAGTCACATGGGATTCACGACGTGACCCACGAACACCGGGGTGCCGGTTGGTTCGTGGACAACGGCCCATACAAACGGGCGGTTGACCCGCATTTCAATCCCCAGCACGGCAGCACTCACTTCGACAGCGAAGCCCGTAACCGCTGCGGCTTCGGTTCCCTTCTCATCGACCGTCACATTCGCGCGATGGATCGCCTTCGACACGAACAGATCGGCGTCCGCGATACCGCTGAGATCGGCGGTCATCGGGTCAAAGGCGTCGGTCATGCCAAGGGCTTCCAGCGCGGCCTTCAAGTCAATGTCGGTAGCGGTATCCCATCGAGGGAGAACGAGGTCTACCCCACCGGCACGGTCGTCAAGTCCAGCTTGCATGGCGTCGTCAAGCAAGGCGTTGAGAGTATCCACATCTGTGACCACTCCGGCAGGGAGCACAATCCGCATGGACAGTTCGTCACCGACGTAGGGAAGGGTGATTCGCTGGAATCGCTCGTTCTTGGCGTTTGCCGCGCGGTCAAACGTGTGTCGCATCATGGGAACTGAGATGGTGCCGCCCGGTGAGGCGAAGTCTCCGTCCTCCGTCGCCAATTCTTCGAATTGCTCGCGCCAAGTTGCCTTCAGGTACACCGCGTTGCACAGCACCATGACTGTGGCGGGGTCCAGACTGTCAAAGAGCTCGGTGATCCGCTCCCGTGTTTGGGCCGACACCCACTCGTTGATGGTTTGTACGGCTGATGGTGCGTTGAAGTCCACACCGATAGCGCCAGCCCCGTACTCCTGGGCGAGGATGGCAAGGAAATCTTGGCGGACTTCGTCCTGGAAGTCCGTGTCAATGAACAGTCCGTTCGCAATGCCAACGATCGGCCCTGGCCCGAGGTCTCCTCGCTTAACCGGGTCCTCGCCAACCTTCACCGGACCAGTTGTTACGAGGTCGGCGGTGAGCGCATTCAGAGCTTCGTGCGGGAGGCCCTCAGGAACGTCGTCGATAGGAAAGTGCAGCGTCTGGTCCAGCTGAACGGCGGTGTCGCCTCGACACCCTGCACGCAACATGCCCGACGCCACCGCAATGGAGAGCGGTGAGGTAGTCCAGTTCTCGTCTGTTGTTGCAGTGACCCGATGCAGATCAGCTCCAAAGGCTGCGATCCCTGCCACGACTTCGTCGACCATCGGTGAATCAGTAGAGACGGTCTTGCGCGGCAGGTCGGCGGCGATCAGGCCGACCTCCTGGGGCGGTCCAACAATCGGCGCGACCGTTGGCGGCGACGACGAGCAGCCGCTCAGCCACGGCAACGCTCCGAGGGCGGCTAACCCCAAGGAACTGCCGAGCAGGGTTCGCCTATCGAGACTGGGAGTTTTGTAAGAGTTCATGCGAAGTCCCCTCAGTTCCTGATCGGACGTATCCAGGCGGCCGCCGGTTCCGTAGCTAGCTTCGAGAGTCGCGTCTCGCGCCAGGGAAGCCTCAGTGGGTCACGAGTGGAGCGGGTGACGAGAATCGAACTCGCACTGTCAGCTTGGGAAGCTGTGAACTGTTCACTTAGCGAGCCTCTGACCTGCACTAATGTGTCACGCTGTCGCGTTCGTGGGCCAAACGTGGGCTAAACTGCGGTCAGTTCAGGCTACTTGCGGTGCGCGAAGGAGACGATGATGCCTGGTCGGCGAGCCGCGTCCGATGGTGGTGTTCAGGGTCGCAGAAAGGGCTTCGGCTCAGTCGAGAAGCTTCCCTCGGGGCGACTGCGCGTGCGCTGGCGTGGTCCCGACGGTCAGCGAGTGAGCGCGACGC
>JBBQAL010000002.1:0-66294 GCA_038316135.1 Candidatus Nanopelagicales bacterium
CGCGGGATCGGCCACTACAGGGCCGTCAAGGCGGTAGAACCAGATGCCTCGTGCTGGCTCTCCGTTCACGGTGAGCAGCACCGGCAGGTTCGTGTCCAAGGCCCCGCGGAGCGTCCAGACCAGCTGCTGCATGACGTCATCGCCAGTCGGGCCAGCGCCAAAGTCTGCGGTCGCATAGGGGTCCCACACCTCCCGGTCGAGGTCCACCGTGATCACATCACTGTCGACCCTTACGAAGTTAACCTTGGCGATGGGGTAACGGCCGTCGTAACCGCGGTTGAAGCCGTTGATCGCCTTGCCGTCGGACGCGACTGTGGTGAGCAACGCGTTGACGGCGTCCCGAGCGGTATCCCCGGTGGCCGGGACGGTCGCGGGGTAGGTGATGAGTTTTGATTTTTCATCGGTGCCGATCGCGGGTGGGTCCACCAGTACGACACCAACGTCAAGCATCTGGGGGGGCTTGGGGTTCGTGTCCACCCCAGAGGTGTCCACCAGGACCGTGATGGGGGCGGAGTATAGGCCGTTCAAAGTGACCGTCATTGGCTCCGCTGCATCGAGTCGCGTCGAGTCCACGCTCGCTACCTCTGTTGATGGCCCCAGGTCGGCTCGACAGGCGCCGTAGTCCACCGAGCTGTCGACGCTGAGCTGGTTGGCTCCCGCGTAGGCGACGTCGGAGGGAACGAAGGGACAGAAAGTTGATCCCCAGGTGGTAACAGATAGACCCCACTCATCATGCCCAAGATCATCCAACTGAGCTGTCGGGTTGTACTGCCCACCGGGCCGCCACAACACCGAGACTTCCTCACCCTGCGCGTCGAACAGCGTGATCCGCTGAGAACCGGGTTCGAAACGCAGGTCTTGATCGACGGGAAGCTCCGCGGCCCGCTGCTTCGCGCAGAGAGCGAGCGTCGTCGACTTCAGGTCGAAGCGCAGGAACCCCTCCTCGTTGATGCGGTAACCGCCGTCTACAGAGTTGCATCCGTCCCACCCGTTCCAGGATCCGTCCGGGAGGAACGTGATTCGCACCTGGCGCTCGAGGTCCTCCGGGTTGGCTGAAGGTTGACCAAGCACCACCCAAGTGCCCAGCAGCTCGGCATCATCGGCGCTGGTGGCCACCTTCGCCGGCGGCACGTCGGCGTCCGGGCCGGCTAGCTGCTCCCGCGCTATCACCACACCAACCACGAGTAACGCAGCCGCTGTCACCGAGGCAACGATGGGCACTAGAGCACGCGGACGCCGGCGCACGCGGGTCGACGAGGACGCCGGAGAGAGTTCGTGCAACGTCACCTCGTCCGGTGTGCACTCGCGCAGGTACTCACGCATGAGGGTGTCAACGTCGTTCATGCTCGGTCCTCTCCTCATCGACGAGCAGCGGCTGAAGCGCCGTCCGAGCCCGGGCAAGTCGTGACTTCACCGTGCCCACGGGTATGTCGAGTTCGCGCGCCACCGTCTCGACCGAGAGGTCCATGCCGTGGTGGAGCACGAGAACGGCGCGGTGGTCGATAGGCAGCGCGCGTAGCGCGGTCGCGACCGCGACGCTGTCATTGCTGGGTGCCGGAGCATCGGCGAAGGGCTCGTGTGCGAGCCGCCGCAAGCCAAGGGAAGCCACCCGCGCCCTCCGCTGCCGACTGATCAGCGCTCGCAGCGCCACGGTGCGAACCCACGCCTCCGGGTTGTCGTAGGCGCCGACCTGCTCCCAGCGAGGGACCAGTGCGGCATAGGCGTCGTGGGCGATCTCCTCGGCGTCGCTGCGAGAGCCTCCGATGGAAGTCAGCAGCCCCACCAGCGCCGGACAGGTACGCCGGTAGAACTCCGTGAGGTCCCCCGCCACCTTTTGCACACTCCTTACACGCACCAGAGGTTGGTTCGGTTCCGTCGTGCCAGTGAATTCTCATCACACCCGGCGCGCCTGCTGCCCTGGTTCAGGACTCCAGCGCGTTCAACTATCTTTGGAGGTTGTTCAGCCCCTTGTTACGTCCGGCTTGATCACCAACGCAAAGATGAGCGGGAAGACCAGCCCGAGGGCCCCAGTGGGATTAGCTGCGACATCGTCCGCGTATTCCGTTCACCAGACCCAACGGGCTCGAGGTCGGACCTATTCATTCACTGCGTTGCTGACAGGTTGCGGTCTCCCCAACAATCCAAGTGTCATCGCTTCCCTGGGTGATGCGGATCAGGGCGGTCCAGCCCCCGGGGTTTTCTTTGATGCCCGTGGTGATCTCGGACGTGGAGTAGGTGAGGGTCTGGAAGTCCTCGTTGGTCCATCCTTCCTTTCGGAAGTCAATCCGCAGAATCTCAGTGAGGGCTTCCTCTGGCGTTGCGGCACCACCGGTTCCTGATCCGTCATAGATGGCGGCGCCAGTCAGGAAATGGGGTGGGCACTCCAGCGTGTCGACGAGACTCTTCGTAGCGGTCTTGGGAGCGACGACAGGGGGTCTGATTCCGTTGAGCCAGTCAACAAAGCCGGAGGTCCAGTAGGGCTCACCGTTCAACGTGAAACCGCCGCACTCGGCGGTGTCGGGAACGGTGACTTGCCAGGTCCGACCGGCAGTGTCTTGCAGCATGACGAAGTAACCTGCATCACGCGGATCGTGAGAAAGGGGGCAATCTGGCGTCCCGTGTTCTGCATTGCGTAGGAACCACATAAGTTCATTAGTCTGTTGGACGCCCAGCCCCTGGGTCGCGATAATCGTCACAGTGGGATCGAGCAGAGCGGGATTCCGCCATTGACAGATACCTGCGCCAACGACATCCATGTCGAGCACTGCTTGGTTGCTGGGTGAGGCCTCGGATGGTCGTGTGGCACAGATTTCGTCAATCCAGGTCCCAGCCTGTGCGGCGGTCATTGGATCAGTCGTGCTACCTGTATCGACCAGCGCCAGCGGAATCACAACCACTGCGGTCACGGTGACGGCAGCCGCAACCAGGACCCACTGGGGTCGTCGCCTCCACCAGGGCAGGGCCGAGACCTCCTGCAGGTCGGGAGGCAGCGGTGGGTGCGGACCCGCCTGGGCGGCCCTGTCGTTCAAAAGGTCACGCAGCCGCTGGTCCAAGTCGCTCATGGAGACAACCGCCCTTCAGTCAAGTGCTGAGCCCGCAGTCGGGCCAAAGCCCGCGATGAGGTGGCTCGAACAGTGGATGGGCGGCACCCCAGCAGGCTCGCTGACTCCCGGTCAGTGAGGTCCTCGTAGTACCTCAACACCAGGGCAGCACGCTCAGCCGGAGGGAGACCCTGAAGGAGGCGCCACATGGCGTCACGTTCGTCCACCTGCGACGCCGGATCTGTGCCGACCTGCTCACCATCGAATGCGGACAGGTCCGAGGTGACCTCCGACGATGAGCGCCCCCGACGAGAGGACGTGAAGGTGTTCACCATGATCCGTTTGACGTAGGCGTTCGGGTGGTCCGCCGCCACCACCCGATGCCACTGCTTATGCGCCTTGACCATCGTGTCCTGCCAGAGGTCCTCAGCGGCGTGGTGGTTGCCAGCCAGCAGGAAGGCAAGCCGGAACAGCCCCTGCCCATGCAGGGACACCATGTCCTCCAAAGACTCCACGCCACCTCCCTGCACCTATGACGCACCCAACCACCCGAAACGCTGCACGCGGTGGAAATCTTCGGGCGAATGACCAACACTTCGGGGAGATCTATCCACTGTCAGAGCCACTGCCGGTCGACTTAGGACCACAACCAGTGGCCGTTGGCTCGGCCACCCTTCTCGACGCGTTCACCACGGGCCACAAACCGGCAGGTCAGCCTTGGTCTACTCCTCCCACCCGATTGGCGACTTGAAAGATGCTTGATGGCCGTGATCGACCACTATCCAGGCTTCTTGGTGGTGCCGAAAAGACAGGCGTAGTAAGGGTTGCCAGGGTTTCCGCCGGTGTTCTCCTCGTCGCGCCATAGATGCGGGCGCGGGTAAGCATGGATCGTGCGTCTGAGGAGATTCTCGTCGCTAGATCGGCAGTAGTGTCGTGAAAGGCGCGGGGCCAGCGCCCCCGCTAACCGCCCCAAACGAAGGCGCTTCACGCTGTTGTGACCTGCGTTGGAGCCGCGCGGGATGCGGCATGAGCAGACGGCTAGTTCATCGTCGTTCGGTGCCGTCGTTGTACGGGTCGGATACACCCGACGGCGTCTGGTCCGCTGACGGGATGCCAACCGGGTCGCGACGCCGCGCCAGCATCCGCTTCTGCTTGTCTGCCTCTTGCGGTTCCGTGGAGGCGTCGTTGCCGTCCATGCCGACCAACCACACGAGACCCCGGCCGTGGCCGGGGTTGCGCTGCTCTGCTGCCTCGTCGTCGTGAACCAACGCGACTGCGTAGGTGAGCGAATCGCCAGCCTGCCGTTGCGCCCAGTCGATGACTTGCAGCACGTCAGCCCCAGTGATGTCGTAGGTGTCGGTCCAACCGTAGGTGGCCGACTCCTCGCTGCCGTGCAGGTAGACCCGAAACCGGGGCCCAGACAGTTCCCATCCGGAGTCGCGCTCGTCAACACCCTGCACGCGCATCTCCGTCACGAAGCCATCCTCGCACTCCACGAACTCCGGCCGTCCGATGCGATAGACCTCGACTTCGACGCCTTCCGATTAGCCGAACGAGTGCGAGGCGAGCGCAGCTGATCAAAACTCGCCGCGAATCAGCCTGCCGGAACGGTCACGGTCCCGAACTGCTCGGGTAGGTCGTCGAGTGTCACCCCAGGAGCCAGGTAGACCGTGTAGGCCGACCCCGGTGATGAGATGGCGAGCCTCGGGTCTACCCCGGGGATCGACTTCATAGCGATCTCCTGGTTGTACCGCCCTTCCAGCCGCAGCCACGCTCGTCGCCAGTCCCCAACTCGTCACCGCCGACGATCTCTTCTGAGGCTTCCGCCGGTGTGGAGGACGTGCCCTGCAGGACCACCGTGGTGGGTCCTGTAGTGGCCTCCTGGGTCTGTGCCCACGTGACGCCACCCGCGATGGTCAGCCGGTCATCGTGAATGGTGAAGACTACGGGCATGAACCATTGGTGGCTGGAGGAGTTCGGGGACCCCTGCCGGTCGTGCGGTTATGCCTGGCAACCACCAGTCGAATCCGCCATACAGATCGTTGCAAACTCGCCCGAGCAGTGCGCCGGCCTTCTGACGGATCAGACGGGTCACAACGACACCCGGATCTGGAATGGTCGGCGAAAGGGTACGTCTTTCACGTCGCAGATAATCTCCGCATCTGGGCAGAACGAGTAGCAGCGTCCATGGCCGGCGCTCACCAGCCAATCGCCCCCTACGACGACAACTTGCTCGCGACCGCACGCGCCTACGAGCAGATGCCACTGGAAGCGGCGATGTGGGCCCTGACTACCAGCGTGGACCGCTGGATGAGCATCGTGCGCCCGGCCCTGATTCGGGATCTGACCCTCGATCACCCAGAGAGGGGGCCGTTGCGAATCAGCGATGTGGTGAGCAGCAACTGCCACGACGTGGTCCACCACCAGTGGGACATTCACCGCTCCACCTCGGCGCCGATCTCTTTGCGCCCAGCCCGGTCCATCCTCTGGATACTTACCTGTCGCAGAAACCGTCCGTTGCGAACACTCATGGCCTCGACGAGGCACCACAAACCCGCAGCTCAGCCTTGCCGCGCTACTCCCACTCGATCGTGCCGGGCGGTTTGCTCGTCACATCGAGCACGACGCGGTTGATCTCGCGGACCTCGTTGGTGATGCGAGTCGAGATCTTCGCGATCACCTCGTAGGGCAGGCGTGACCAGTCCGCGGTCATTGCGTCCTCGCTGGAGACGGGCCGCAGTACCACCGGGTGTCCGTAGGTGCGGCTATCTCCTTGGACGCCCACCGAGCGAACGTCGCCGAGCAGCACGACCGGGAACTGCCACACCTCGCTGTCGAGACCAGCGCGAGTCAGTTCCTCACGCGCTATCGCGTCGGCCGCGCGCAAGGTTTCCAAGCGGTCATAGGTGACCTCCCCGATGATCCGGATTCCGAGCCCCGGTCCAGGGAACGGATGGCGCCAGACGATCTCAGCGGGCAGGTCGAGCTGTTCTCCAACCGCGCGCACCTCGTCCTTGAACAGCGCACGGAGCGGCTCTACGAGTTTGAACTGCAGATCCTCCGGGAGTCCGCCCACGTTGTGGTGAGACTTGATATTGGCCGTTCCCGTGCCTCCGCCGCTCTCGACGACGTCGGGGTAGAGAGTTCCCTGCACGAGGAACTCCACCTGCTGGCCATGTGCGCCAGCCTCAGCAACGACTTCAGCTGCCGCGTCCTCGAAGACCCTGATGAACTCGCGACCGATCACCTTGCGCTTCTGTTCGGGGTCGACAACGCCGGCGAGCGCGTCCAGAAAGCGACGTTCGGCGTCTACCACCTTGAGCCGGACGCCCGTTGCCGACACGAAGTCCTTCTCGACCTGTTCGGCCTCGCCGGCCCGCAGGAGGCCGTGGTTGACGAAGACACAGGTGAGCTGATCTCCGATAGCGCGCTGCACCAAAGCAGCAGCCACCGCCGAGTCAACGCCTCCCGACAGCCCGCAGATGACGAGCTTGTCGCCCACCTGTGATCGGATCAGCTCAACCTGCTCGTCGATGACGTTGCTCATCGTCCAGGTGGGGCGACAACCTGCTATCTCGTAGAGGAAGTGCTCAAGCACCTGCTGGCCATGCTGAGAATGCATGACCTCCGGGTGGAACTGCACTCCAGCGAGGCGCTGCTCGATGCTCTCGAAGGCTGCGACAGCGGCGCCCTCGCTCATGGCCGATACCGAGAAGCCGGCCGGCGCGACAGTCACCGAGTCTCCGTGGGACATCCAGACCGAGAGCTCGCTCGGCAAGTCGGCGAACAGAGCGGAATCGCGGTCGACGACGTTCAGCGGAGTGCCGCCGAACTCCGAAGTACCGGTCCTTGCGACCTCGCCACCGAGCGCCTGGGCCATTGCCTGGAAGCCGTAGCAGATGCCGAATGCCGGCACGCCGGCGCGGAAGAGGTCGGCGTCGACCTGCGGTGCACCGTCTGCGTACACGCTGCTCGGCCCACCGGAGAGGATGATCGCCGCCGGCCCTTTGGCGAGCATCTCAGCTACCGGCATGGTGTGCGGCACGATCTCGCTGTAGACCCTGGCCTCGCGTACCCGGCGAGCGATCAGCTGGGCGTACTGGGCGCCAAAGTCGACGACAAGGACGGTGTCGAAGCTCTCCGCAGTCACGGCACGATCCTATCGACGCCCGGTTGGCTCCCCACGCGGCAGGAAAGTGAATGGCCCTTGGGCGGTCCGCTCCCCTAGCGTGTGGTGTACATGCTGCTCGACAACCTCCCTCACTCGGACCCCGGCGACCCTGTCCTCACGACGCCTGGGCGCTTTCTGACGTGGATCGGGCGCCAGCAGAAGAAGCTCTTGGCCCTGGGCGTGATCTGGGGCGTGATCTGGATGGTTGGCCAGGCGCTGATCCCTGGTGCGCTCGGTGCCGGCATCCAGGCCATTTCGGACGAGGACGAGGCGAAGGCACTCCAGTGGGCGGGCGTGGTGCTGGTCCTTGGTGTGGTCCAGGCCGGTGCCGGACTAGTTCGGCACCGCTACGCCGTCGCCAACTGGGTCACGGCGGGAACGCGGGTTCAGCAGCTGCTGATCAGGCGGGCCGCCCACCTCGGCGCCGATCTGCCCAAACAGGTGGCCACCGGCGAGGTCGTTGCCGCATCTGCAAACGACGTCGAGCGGATCGGCAACGCACTCGACATCCTCCCGCGGATGGTCGGGGCCATCATCGCCTTCTTCGTGGTTGCCGGAATCCTGATCGCCAGCAACGCAACGCTTGGCATCATCGTGCTGGTCGGCGTTCCGCTGCTCTCACTCGCTGTGGCGCCACTGGTGCGCCCGCTGGAAAGGCGTGAACGCGAGCAGCGCGTACATCTTGGGCTGACCCAGGAGCTCGCCGCCGATACCGTCGCCGGCTTGCGCGTTCTTCGCGGTATTGGCGGCGAGGACCTTTTCCTGGCGCGCTTCCAGGCTGAGTCGAAGAAAGTTCAGGCGGCAGCGGTTCGAACCGCGCACATCCGCGCCCTTCTCGACGCGATGCAGGTCTTTCTTCCCGGTTTGTTCGTCGTCATCGTCACCTGGCTGGGTGCACGCCTTGCCCTGCAAGGCGACCTGACCGTTGGACAGCTCGTCGCGTTCTATGGCTACACCGCGTTCCTGGTGCTGCCCCTTCGCACAGTCACCGAAGCGGCGCACAAGTTCACAGCGGCACGCGTTGCCGCGGCCCGAGTAATCACGGTGATGACCCTTGAACGCCTGTTCGACGAGGGGGACGAGGCGACGGCGCCTGCCCCCACCTCAACCGCCGGTGAGATCACCGACCCCCAGACCGGCTTGGTCGTCGCGCCGGGTCAGCTCACGGCGATCGTGACCGACGACCCTGATGCCTCCGAAGTACTCATCGACCGGCTCGGCCGGTACCGCGAGTCCAATGTCTCACTCGACGGGACCCTGGTCGAAGACCTGCCCCTGCTGACAGTCCGCGAACGGGTTCTGGTGCAAGACAAAGATCCGATGATCTTGTCCGGGGCTGCCGAAGACCTCTTCGACATCCCCCGGACCGGACGCGTCGCGGTGGCCGATGCACTGGCGTCCGCTTCGGCCCTTGACGTCGTCGACGCGCTGCCAGACGGCCTGGCCACCGACCTCCCCGAACGTGGCCGGTCCCTCTCGGGTGGCCAACGGCAGCGACTGGCGCTGGCCAGGTCCCTGGTTGCTGATCCCGAAGTCCTCATCCTCGATGAGCCGACTAGTGCTGTCGACGCGCACACCGAGGCACGAATCGGACTTGGGCTGCGTGACGCCAGGTCCGGCCGCACCACGGTGGTCTTCACCACCAGCCCTCTGCTCCTCGAGCACGTCGACGTCGTGGCCTTCCTCAAAGACGGTCGCATCCAGGCCACTGGCCAACACCGTCAACTGCTTCGGGAGAACGCTGACTACCGCCGGACCGTGACCAGGGGCGAGGACGAATGAAGCCTCCCGAGTCCCTCGCTCAGACCGAGAAGAGCACTGAGGGCAAGTTGCCGGTCGCCAGCCCCGAGTCCGTCCGTCGGTACGTCGTGACGTTGCTGCGACGCAACCGCGGGATCTTCTTCGCTCTTGTCGGGCTCAACTCTGTTGCTGCAGCCGCATCGATCGTCGGACCGCAGGTGCTGGGCAGCATTGTCGAGAAGATCGGGGAGGGAGCTGACAACGCCTACGTCAACAAGGCGGCACTCATCTTCCTCGTTGCCCTGCTGGTGCAAACGGTCTTCACTCGCTGGGCCCGCATTCGCGGGGCAGTGCTCGGCGAGTCGATCCTGGCCGACCTGCGCGAGGACTTCCTGACCCGCGTCGTCGCGCTACCGCCCGGCGTCGTCGAGCGCGCCGGCACCGGCGATCTCGTCACCAGGACAACCACCGATGTCGACCGGCTCTCGTGGGCGGTCCGCCTGGCAGTTCCGGAGATTGCGATCGCCTTGGTAACCGCGACTTTGGTATTCGCGGCACTGATCTTCACCGCCCCGATCTTGGCTCTGTCATGGCTGTTTGCCGTACCCGTGATTGGTGTCGTCACCCGCTGGTACTTCAAGCGCGCTCCATACGCCTACCGGCACGAGATGTCCTCATACGCCGCGGTCAACTCCGGGATCGCCGAGACCGTCGACGCAGGGCGCACCGTTGAGGCCTACCGGCTCGGCGATGCCCGCGTCCGCCGCACCGATAACGCGATCAAGCGCTGGATCAGCTGGGAGAGGTACACCCTCTACCTGCGAACCATCTTCTTCCCGTCCATCGAGATCTCGTACGTGCTCCCGCTTGCCGCAGTTCTCGGGCTCGGCGGATGGCTCTACATCGACGGCCAGGTGAGCTTGGCGCAAGTCACCGCCGCCGTGCTCTACACGCAGATGCTCATCGAGCCCGTGGACATCATTTTGATGTGGTACGACGAGCTTCAAGTCGGCCAAGCCTCGATGGCGCGCTTGATCGGGGTGCACGATGTTCCCGACCCAGTCACCGACGGCACTCGCGAACCACAGTCTGCCGACCTGCACGCGCACGAGGTTCGTTACGGATACCGCGAGGGCCGAGACGTCCTACACGGAGTCAGCATGGACATCGAGCCGGGAGACCGCGTCGCGATCGTCGGCCCTTCAGGGGCTGGTAAGTCGACACTGGGGCGCCTGCTCGCCGGCCTGCACGCGCCACGCACGGGAACCATCGACATGGGCGGCATAACCCTTGCATCCCTGCCAACCGAGAAGGTGCGCCGCCACGTTGCTCTGGTGACGCAGGAGCACCACGTCTTCATCGGAACTCTCCGCGACAACTTGCTGCTGGCGCGACCGGACGCGTCCGACACCCAGCTCTGGGAAGCGCTCGGCTCGGTTGACGCCGCCGAGTGGGCACAGGCGCTTCCCAAGGGGCTGCTGACCGAGGTGGGGACAGGGCGCCTCAAGCTCACGCCGGCGCAAGCGCAGCAGCTGGCACTCGCCCGACTCGTTCTCGCTGACCCGCACACGCTGGTGCTCGACGAGGCCACCTCGCTTCTGGACCCACGCGCGGCCCGCCATCTCGAGCAATCGTTGGCAGCAGTGCTGGAGGGTCGGACCGTCATCGCCATCGCACACCGACTGATGACGGCACACGATGCCAAGCGCGTCGTTGTGGTCGAAGAGGGCAAGATCACCGAATCGGGTAGCCACGACGAGCTGGTCACCGCTGGTGGGGCCTATGCCGCTCTCTGGCGATCCTGGCGCGACGAGGACTGACGCCACCGACCAACACCGTGTGCGTTGACCGGCCCCATAGGACCGGTCAACTAACACGCTGCGGTGGGGCTACGGGAGGACAGTGACCTCGACGCGCTGGAACTCCTTGAGATCTGAGTAACCGGTGGTCGCCATCGCTCGCCGAAGAGCCCCGAAGAGGTTCATGGAGCCGTCTGAGGCCCTTGAAGGGCCGACGAGCACCTCCTCGAGGGTGCCTACAACACCCACCCGAACCCGCTCTCCGCGAGGAAGCAGGTGGTGGTGCGCCTCGGTGCCCCAGTGCCAGCCCGAGCCAGGTGCGTCACTGGCTCTAGCCAGCGGAGACCCCATCATGACCGCGTCTGCACCGCAGGCGATGGCTTTGGCGATGTCGCCGCTCTTGCCAACGCCACCGTCGGCGATGACATGAACGTAACGCCCGCCTGACTCGTCCATGTAGTCGCGCCGGGCCGCCGCAACGTCAGCGACCGCGGTGGCCATCGGCACAGCAACTCCAAGGACATCGCGTGTCGTGTGCGCGGCCCCGCCACCAAATCCGACCAGGACGCCCGCCGCGCCGGTACGCATCAGATGCAGCGCGGCGGTGTAGGTGGCAACGCCGCCGACCACAACGGGGACATCGAGCTCATAGATGAACTGCTTGAGGTTGAGTGGCTCTGACTGGCTGGACACGTGTTCGGCCGACACGGTCGTGCCGCGAATCACGAAGAGGTCGATCCCGGCGTCAACCACGGTCTTCCAGAACTGCTTGGTGCGCTGCGGTGACAGCGCAGCGGCGGTGACGACGCCAGCAGCGCGCACCTCCGCGATGCGTTCCACGATCAGGTCTTCGCGGATCGGCTCGAGGTAGAGCTTCTGCATCCGCTGCGTGACTTCGTAGTCCTCTAGCTCCGCGATCTCGGCCAAGAGCGGGGCCGGGTCGTCGTACCGCGTCCAGAGCCCTTCGAGATTGAGGACACCCACACCTCCGAGCTTTCCAATCGTGATGGCCGTAGCCGGTGACACCACCGAGTCCATCGGCGCGGCCATCAGCGGGAGCTCGAACCGATAGGCATCGATCTGCCAGGCGATTGAGATCTCTTGGGGGTCGCGGGTTCGGCGGTGCGGGACGATGGCGATGTCGTCGAAGCGCCATGCCGAGCGACCACGCTTACCGCGTCCGATCTCCAGCTCACTCATGCCGAGACTCTCCCTTAACGCGTGGTGTAGTTGGGTGCCTCAACGGTCATCTGAACGTCGTGGGGGTGACTCTCCTTCAGCGAGGCTGACGTGATCCGCACGAACTGCCCCTTGTCCTGTAGCTCAGGAATGGTTCCAGCACCGACATAGAACATTGACTGGCTCAGCCCCCCGATCAACTGGTGCGCCACAGCGGCTAGCGGACCTCGGTACGCCACCTGCCCTTCAATGCCTTCAGGCACGATCTTGTCATCGCTGGCAACCTCGGCCTGGAAGTAGCGGTCCCTGGAGTACGACTTCTTGCCCCGACTCGACATCGCTCCGAGTGAACCCATGCCGCGGTATGACTTGTACTGTTTACCGTTGACGAAGACGAGGTCTCCTGGAGACTCTTCGCATCCCGCGAGCAGCGATCCGATCATGACGGTGTCCGCTCCGGCCACGATGGCCTTGGCAATGTCTCCGGAGTGCTGCAACCCACCGTCGGCGATCACCGGAACACCAACGGGACGGCAAGCCAAGGACGCCTCGTACACGGCGGTCACCTGGGGCACCCCGACACCAGTGACGATGCGAGTCGTACAGATCGATCCGGGGCCAACACCCACCTTGACTGCGTCGGCCCCTGCATCGACGAATGCCTGTGCGCCAGAACGCGTTGCCACATTGCCACCGATGACCTGGACGTGCTTCGTGGCGGGATCGCTCTTGAGCCTCTGGACCATGTCGAGCAACATCCGAACATGGCCATGGGCGGTGTCCGCGACCAGCACGTCAACACCGGCGTCCACCAGGGTTGTGGCGCGCTGCCACGCGTCACCAAAATAGCCGATGGCGGCCCCGACCATCAGGCGTCCATGTGCATCTTTGGTGGCGTGCGGGAACTGCTCGGACTTCACAAAGTCCTTGACGGTGATGAGACCGCCGAGGCGACCGGCCTCGTCGACAAGCGGGAGCCGTTCGCGCTTGTGCTTGCGGAGCAGAGCCGTTGCCTCGTCACGCGAGATGCCAACGGGACCTGTCACGAGCGGGCTCGGAGTCATAATCTCAGTGACCTTGGTCGCTGCCCACTCAGCGACCGGCACGAAGCGAAGGTCACGGTTGGTGATAATCCCGAGCAGCGTGTGGTCGGTGTCGACGACCGGCAATCCTGACACTCGGTACTGGCCGCAGACGCGGTCGAGCTCTTCCAGCGTTGCATCGGGCCCGATCGTCACCGGGTTGGAGATAATTCCGGTCTGGGTGCGCTTGACGAGGTCGACCTGATAGGCCTGGTCCTCGATCGACAGGTTGCGGTGCAGCACCCCGAGCCCGCCTTGGCGAGCCATGGCAATGGCCATTCGAGACTCGGTCACCGTGTCCATCGCTGCCGAGACGAGCGGCACCTTCAGTGAAATGTCCCGCGTCAGGCGCGAGGTGGTATCGATGTCGGACGGGGCCATGTCGGTCGGCCCCGGCAGCAGGAGCACGTCGTCATAGGTGAGCCCGAGAAGGGCGAACTTCCCGGTGACCTCAGCAGAGGTACCTCCCGAGATGTCGGTGTCGTCCATCGCGCCTTCCAGAAGCCGGGGCCGGCGGAGCGAGCAGCCGGTTTCTCATTCTACCGATTCCCAGCTGAGGCCGGTCGGGCGCTGCTGACCGATTTGCGTCAGCCCTCGGGGCTCGCCTTTGGCGCCTTCGTTGGCTTGGTGGACGGTGGACCCTTGGGCTGGTTTGTCCCCGACTTGCCGGAGTGGTCCGACGTGCCGCCCTTGCGCGGCTTGCTCGACCCACCCTTCGACGTCCCCGTCGACGGCTTGGCGGACGGCTTGTCACCTGGACCCTTGCCGTTCGGGTCGTTCGAACCCTTCGGACCCTGGTTCGGCTTGTCACCTGGACCCTTGCCGTTCGAACCCTTCGGACCCTTCGGACCCTGGTTGGCGTCCTGGTGCGGACCCGACTGGCCAGGAAGGTCGCCGGTCAGTTTGTCGATTCGGTTCTGCTGGCCCGGGTTGACATCGCCGCCCAGCACCGCCGTCGCCTCGGTCAGCAGCTTCTGAGCCTGCGCAGGATCACCATTGGCCATGGCTCGCTGGGCGTCGGCCAACAACTTGTTGGCCTTGGCCCGGTCGGGGGTCTGCTCTGGCAGCTGCTCGCGAGTGTTTGAATCATCTCCTGCGAACGGGTTGACTTTCGCCATCGCGTGGAGCGGCGCTCGCACCAGGGCGAGAGGGTCGCCAGTCACAGCCGCCGCAGCCCCGCCAGAAACAGCCAGCGCGAGGACGGTCGATCCGGCGATCAGAGCAGTGCGCCTGCCCCGAGCGGTGGATGTGGCATGGGTGGTCGACCCACGCGACGAGACGTGCGGCATCACGAACCGAGTGGTTTCATCGACGCCGTCATCAATCTCGGCAACCCACGCCGCTAGCAGCGCTACCGCAGGGTCGTGCAGGTCTACCTCGTCGAGGGCGCGAGTGGCCAGAGCGTGAATGGACGCAGCATCCTGCTGAACCGCCACGACATCAAGTTCCTGGGCGCCCATCAGACTGACACCTCGTCAGTGGCGTAGGTACGCAAGCGGGCCAAGGCGCGGTGCTGGGCCACCCGAACCGCACCGGGAGTCATTCCCAATGCGCGACCGGTCTCCTCAGCTGACAAACCGACCGCTACCCGAAGGAGGAGGAGCTCGCGGAGGTTGCTGGGCAACCGATCCAACAGGGCGTTGGCCAACTGCGTGTCCCCTGCCTGGATGACCCGTTCTTCAGGCGTCATGGCTAGGTCCCTGCCGTCAGGGATCACCTCAGTCGGAATGGCGGTCCGAAAGGCGGCACGCTGCAGGTCAGCCACCTTGTGCGCGGCGATACCGAAGACGAACGCCTCGAAAGGGCGTCCCTCATCGCGGTATCGGGGAAGCGCATTCAGCACGGCGAGCAAGACCTCCTGCGCCGCATCATCTGCGGCAAAATCGGCTGCCGGAACACGTCCTAAGCGTCCCCGGCAGTAGCGAACTACCAGCGGACGAAGGTGGGTGAGCAGCGCCTCGGCAGCAGCGTCGTCGCCTTCGGCGGCACGCCCAACGAGGGTGCGCAGATCACCATCCTCCGTTCGATGAAGGATCGCTCCGCCGGGTCCGTTCGTTACATCGCTGCCCATGCCACATCGCAGACCACGTGGTGGTCGGCGTTCACCCCCTCGAGATGGTTAGCGCACCAAGCCCCAGCGGAAGCCCATTGCGACGGCTTGCGCTCGGTCGGCAGCTCCCACTTTTCGGAAGAGCCGGCGGGCATGGGTCTTGACGGTGTCCTCCGACAGGTACAGCTCGCGTCCGATCTCGGCGTTACTGCGGCCTCGGGACATACCACCAAGTACTTGGAGCTCACGCTCAGTCAGGGTAGGGGGTGCCCCCATCTCGACCGGCTGCGTGCGCCGGGGCACCCGCCGCCATGTTGCCTCGGCCAGTGCGTAGGAAACCGTCGCTGTCAGCTCTTCGCGGGTAGCGTCCTTGACCAGATAGCCACGTGAGCCACCGGCCACCGCGCGCGCCACGCCATCTTGGTCCTCAGCCATCGTGAGCATCACGACGGCGGCATCGGGATAGGTTGCGACGAGTCGACGTGCTGACTCAACCCCACCTAACCCAGGCATTCGGACGTCCATCAGCACCAGTTCGGGGCGTTCCCCCGCCCACCTGCTGAGCACCTCTTCGCCACTCCCCGCCACCGTTACCCGATCTACACCGGGAACAGCAGCGACGGCGCGACGCAGTGTCTCGCGTGCGAGCGGTGAATCGTCGCACACCAGAACCGTGGTCACGGCGCCTCCTTGCAGCGCTCGTCGATCGAGCGCGTCGCGGTTCTCGGGTGAGGGGGGCCCGACTGTCTGTAGGTACTCTTCGGCACGTTTGCTACGGAGCGTGAGGGGTGACTTCTTCGAACTTCCCGAGCCGTGACCAGCACCGGAGTCACCCGCCCAGCAAGGCGGCGACATCGGGCCGGTCAAGCCACACGTCCCGCAGGTCGTCGGGAAGATCGTCAGCAATGGCGATCACTCCGCTGCGGGCCGCTGCCAGCGACTTCGCCGATTCAGCCGGTGAGCTCTCCTCGAGCAGGGCACCCAGCAGCGCTCGGGACGGCCACAGCGTGGGAAGGGCACCCAGGCTCTCAGCAAGGGTCGCTGACCGACGAAGGGTGTTCTCAGCCTCGGCGAACTTGCCACCTTGAACCTGGGCCACCGCGAGCAAGAGCAGAGTCTTGGCCACGTGTCGCGGGGCGCCGGAGACCTCGGCAACCTGAACAGCCCGCAGCAAGATTTCGGCGGCACGCCCTGGATCGCCGATGAGCATGGCCACTTCCGCCTCCACCCAGGCCAGCCTGACCCGTTGCCGCCACCAGTCGTGGTGGCCGTCGGTCAGCTGGCGGGCTTGTTCAAGCAGATGCTGGGCCGTTACGGAGTCCTCGTTGACGACGGCATCGGCGGCGAGCCCGATGGTCGCGTCAAAGGTGGCTTCTGGTGCGCCCTCGCTGTAGGCGAAAGCTGCGTCGTCGAGCAGCTTGGCCTCAGCGAGCTGGCCCAGTTGGCGCCTGACCGCTGCCGACGTTGACGCTGCGAGAGCGGCGAATAGACGCCGTTCGGGCACATCGGAGGTACCCGCGGCCACGAGCGGCTCGAGCACCGCCAGGGAACCACCGAACTTTCCTGCTGCTGCCAGACAGACACCGAGCAGCCAGGCTGCGGCCGTGGCCTCGGCTCCCTTGCCATCGGTCCTCGCCAGCTCGAAGGCCGACTCCAACACGACAACACCACTCGCCGGGCGACCATGAAACGCAGCGCGCTCACCGGTAGCGAGCAGCTCGGCAAGGTCGTCGGACACAGGTACACCCCAAGACATCCGGCAGCAACAGACGCCGTGCGACGTCTCTGCTTCTGTCTCGGCACGGGGCGAGCCATTGTTAACCGCTCCGGCCCTGCCGATCAGGGCCTTTCCACTCAGCGCTGCAGCAGCGATCAGCCCCCGGCAGCGCGCTGCAGCACGGTGACGGCTTCGCTCAGCGTGCTCACATGTTCGGCACCCGGCGGCACTTGGTCCAGCCAACCTGGGCCACCCACTACGACACATACCGGCGGACGCATGGCCGGAACTGCCTCGACTTGATGAGCATCGGCCATCTCGGGCCGATGTGCCCAGAGGAAGACCCCGCTCGCACCACCCCGACGGACGGCAGCTTCGATCGCTTGCCCCGGAACCCGGGCGCCCAAGACCCGCGAATCGATTCCGCGTTCGGCCAAGGCTGCGGCCAGCGCATGAAGAGGCAGGGTGTGCAGCTCTTCGGGCGCCGAGGCAAGCATGACTGGGCGAGCGTTGCGTGGCTCCGGCGCAGAAAGCATGACCGAGCGAAGTGACCCCATCACGGTCTCAGCCATCAGATGCTCGACGTCGATACCGTTCCCAGTGTCCTGCCACCGCTCGCCGATGGCCGAGAGAACCGGAAGCAGAAGTGCATCCCACGTCCAGAGCACGCCGTACTTTCCGAATGCTTCGACCAACATCTTGTCGATGGAGCGGGCGTCCAGAGCCAGCGCTGCCCTAGTCAGACCACGGACGGCGGCATCGGTGCTGCGCAGCGGGACAACGGACAGCGGAGGGCTTTCCGGCTCAGGCGCCAGCCCGAGATCGGCCGGCCCGGCCAGCGC
The DNA here is from genome assembly GCA_038316135.1 of Candidatus Nanopelagicales bacterium. Lineage (GTDB taxonomy): Bacteria > Actinomycetota > Actinomycetes > JAHEKZ01 > JAHEKZ01 > JAHEKZ01. Next base: position 17,622 of record JBBQAL010000002.1, read on the forward strand.
GACGCGGGCTGCCTCGGCCGGGGCCACTCCCTCCAGGGTCAGTCGACGCATCTGCTCCAGGCGCTGTACGTCAGTGGGCGTGTAACGGCGGTGGGCGCCAGCTGAGTGGCCGCTCGGACCCACGCCATAGCGCCGGTCCCAGGTGCGCAGGGTTGCCGGGGCAACCCCCAACCGCCGAGCAAGTGCAGCCACAGTGAGCGACGGCTGCCGGGCATGCGCGTCATTCACCGGTTGTTCCATAAGGGCGATTGTGGGCCGACCTGGCCGGCCGCGCACCTCGACACCCCTCAGCAGCAAACGATCCGAATATTGGCCGGTGTTCAGACTTGACCAACCTATGAAGCGGTTGTAGCGTACGTATCACGCACCACATAGGAACCGCCCACAAACTTGGAGGACCCCATGGCCGACATCTCCCGACTCCCCGGGCCGGTCGCCGATGTATGGGAATGGCAGTTTGACGGCGCCTGCCGAAGCACTGACCCTGCGACCTTCTTCCACCCAGAGGGCGAACGTGGCCCATCACGTGAAGCCCGCGACCGAGCCGCACAGGCGATATGCGCCAGTTGCCCGGTAATAGCCCAATGTGCGGCCCACGCGCTCGCCGTCCGTGAGCCCTACGGCGTCTGGGGTGGCATGACCGAGGAAGAGCGCGACGCGATCTATCGCCGCAAGACGCTCAAGCTCGTCGGCTGATTTCCGACAAACGCTGAGGACGTCAGCTGGCCCGCTCGGGTGCCGACAACCTCAGTGGTGATGGCCGCCGTGACCGTGCCCGTTGCTACCTGCGGCCGACAAGGGCGCTTCGGGCTTCTCGACAATAAGCGCTTCAGTCGTGAGCACCAGCGCAGCGATAGAGGCGGCGTTCTCCAATGCTGATCGGGTCACCTTGACCGGATCCACAATTCCAGCGGCACGAAGGTCGCCCCACTCACCGGTAGCGGCATTGAACCCGTGACCAGCTGGCTGCTCCAGAGCATGGGCAACGATGACGCCGCCGATCTCGCCCGCATTGTCGGCGATAGCGCGCAGCGGCCGGGAGAGCGAGGCAGCGACAACACCGACGCCGATCCGCTCGTCTCCGGAGAGCCCCAAGCCGTCGTCGAGCACCTTGCCGGCCAGCACGAGGGCACTACCACCCCCAGCGACGATGCCTTCTTCGACCGCTGCCTTCGTGGCCGAGACAGCGTCTTCAATGCGGTGCTTTCGTTCCTTCATCTCGACCTCGGTGTGAGCACCCACCTGGACGACAGCCACCCCACCGGAGATCTTGGCGAGTCGCTCACTGAGCTTCTCTCGGTCCCACTGCGACTCGGTCTGGTCGATCTCGCGGCGTAGCTGCGCCACTCGATCGGCAACGACTTCTTCGCTGCCCGCTCCGTCGACCAGGGTTGTGGTGTCTTTGGTGATGACAATCCGACGGGCCGAGCCGAGAACGTCAAGGCCTACCTCGGAGAGCTTCAAGCCGACTTCGGCCGACACGACCTGGCCCCCGGTGAGAACGGCCATGTCTTCAAGCATCGCCTTACGACGGTCACCAAAGCCGGGCGCCTTGACAGCCGCCACAGCCAGACCGCCCCGGATCTTGTTGACTACGAGCGTTGACAACGCCTCGCCGTCGACGTCCTCGGCAACAATGACGAGGGGGCGGCCCGTTCCTACGACCTTCTCGAGGAGCGGAAGCAAGTCCGAGATGGACGAGATCTTGCCCTGGTGCAGCAGAAGGTAGGGCGAGGCGAGCTCGGCCTCCATGCTCTCAGCGTCGGTGACGAAGTAGGGCGAGATGTAACCCTTGTCGAACTGAAGCCCCTCGGTGAGCTCGAGCTCAGTTGTCGTGGTGGACCCCTCCTCGACCGTGATCACACCGTCTCGGCCAACGGCATCCATCGCCTTGGCGATGAGCTCACCGATCGACCGGTCCTGGGCCGACACCGAAGCAACATCTGCGATTTGGGCCGAGTCGTCGACCGCAGTGGCCAATGCGTGCAACTGCGCAACCACGGCGGCCGTTGCCAGCTCGATACCGCGCTTGAGCTCGATCGGGTTGGCCCCAGCTGTCACCACCCGCAGTCCTTCGGCGATCATCGCCTGGGCCAGGACGGTAGCCGTCGATGTGCCATCACCAGCGACATCGTTGGTCTTGGTCGCGACCTCCTTGACCAGTTGGGCCCCCACGTTCTGTTGGGGGTTCTCAACATCGATCTCGCGCGCGACCGTAACACCGTCGTTGGTGATCGTCGGCGGGCCGAACGAGCGGTCGATGACGACGTTGCGACCGCGCGGTCCAAGCGTGGCTCGGACTGCGTCGGCAACAGCATTGGCGCCGTGGAGCAGTGAGTGCCTGGCTGCTTCGTCGAACGAGATCTGCTTGGCCATGGGTGCTGGTGCCTTCCAGGGGGTCCTGCGGAGCGATCAGGGGCGAACAGGGGGATACGTGCGTGACGCCCCGGTGCCCGACGATGCGGGCACTCGGGGCGTCACGACGATTGGTCTAACGGGGGAACTAACTCACTTCTCCACGATCGCGAGCACGTCGCGTGCAGAGAGGATGAGGTACTCCTGTCCGTCGTACTTGACCTCGGTGCCGCCGTACTTGCTGTAGACGACAACATCACCAACGCTGATGTCGAGGGGAATGCGCTTCTCGCCGTCATCGTCGAAACGACCCGGACCAACGGCAAGGACCTTGCCCTCTTGGGGCTTCTCCTTGGCGGTGTCGGGAATGACGAGACCTGATGCCGTGGTCTGCTCGGCATCGAGGGCCTGGACGAGAATGCGGTCCTCGAGCGGCTTGATGGAAACCGACACTGAGATGACCTCCGCCTTGCGGCTAAACGAAACAAATGGGACTGCGCCGACCTTCCGCCGTCGCGGGGTCGGACGGGCGGCGCGTGCTCGTCCACAAGGGACGGGCTGGCACACTCAGGGTGAGAGTGCCAACGCCCAACCTAGCCAGCGGCTAGCACTCCGTCAACCCGAGTGCCAGCAGGAGACCTCGCTTCGCTCTCGGCGGAGAGGATAGCTCCGTGGAACTCGCTGACATCGCGCTGCTGACCGGCCCCGACGGGCGCCAGCTGCTGGCCGATCTGCCGCCCTACGACGAGCGAGCAGCACTGGCGCTCGGCGAGCGACTCCGTCGAGCCGGTCACTCACGTGACCTCGTGACCGCTGCCCTCACCCAAAGCCGGCTTCGCACCAAAGCCGCCCACCGCTGGGGTTCGGCCGGCGCCGATCTGCTCACCCGGCTCCTGCTCACACCCGACGGGGCCGAGCAGGCGACCAGGCCAACGGTTGCCGCGCTCCGGGCCGAGCGCTACCGGCAGCTGGGCGCTGGTCAGCAGGTGGCCGACCTCGGTTGCGGTGTCGGCCTTGACGCCATCGCTCTCGCGGAGGCAGGACTGCAAGTGGACGCCTACGACGTCGACCCCGTGACGGCGGCGGTCGCGGCGGCGAACGCGGCGGCCACGGGGCACTCGGAGCAGATCAACGTCACCTGGGCCGACGTCACCAGATCGTCCGACGTGACCACCGGACGGTACGACGCAGCCTTTGCCGATCCGGCTCGCCGCCGCGACGGCCGCCGCCTCTTTCGGCCGGAGACATGGTCGCCGCCACTGCCGTGGGTGCTCGACCTCCCGATGGTGAACTTGGGAGTCAAGGTCGCTCCCGGGCTTGGGCACGACCACGTCCGGAGTGATACCGAGTTCGCCGTCATCTCCGACAGCGGCGATGTTGTCGAGGCTGCGCTCTACCGAGGTTCCCTCCGGGACGTCGGCGTCACCCGAAGCGCAATGCTCCTTCCGGCGAAAGCACACCTGTCGGACGCCGACCTTCCCACCATCCCTCCGCCGGTGAACCCCGTGGGGCAGTACCTCCACGAACCAGACGGTGCGGTCATCCGAGCGGGGTTGGTAGCCGCGGTTGTCGACCTGGTCGACGGCTGGTTGATCGATCCGCACATCGCCTACATCAGTTCTCACAGCGCGGTTGTGTCGCCATTCGTGTCCAGTTATCGAGTCATCGACGTGTTCCCGTTCGCGCTCAAACGACTCCGCGCCTACCTCCGGGCAGAAAGCGTCGGACGCGTCGTGATCAAAAAGAGGGGATCGGCGATCGACGTCGACGAACTCCACCGATCTCTGCGGCTGGACCGATCGGCCAGCGAGCAGCGAACTCTGGTGCTGACCCGCATCGGTGATGACCCGATCGTCGCCATCTGCGAGCGGCTGAGATCGGCTGCCTAGGCGCGCGCCTCGAAGGTCGTGACGAGGTTCCAGTGATCGACGAATGGCGATCCGGCAAGCAGGGGTTCCTCGGCCGGCACCGCCGTCATCTGGTGGGCCTGCCAGTCTGGTCCGAGGAAGCCAGCAAGCGCCTCGGTCCCCTCCCATCGGGTGACGAGAAGGAGTCGGTCGCTTCCGTCGCCAAAGGACCGCAGCACCTCACCGCCAACGAAGCCCTTGGCCGCAGTCACTCCGGGCCAAACCTCCGCCTTGACGTACTCGATGAGGGCGTCGATCTGCCCCGACTTCACAGGTGTCTCCCACATGCGCACAATCACCAGATCATCATCCCCGACCGCTGGTGGCCGCTGGACGCCGGGGCAGACCTGGCTCCGCCCGGGCGGTCAGGCCGGAGGTGGAGGTAGCGCCTTTCGAACCTCAGGAACGGTCGCGGTCGGGGGCGAGCGCAACAACCAGACCGGGTTCGAGTAGGCCCGGACGGTGGCGGTCTCGTCGCGAAGAACGACGCGGTGAAATCGCGAGACGACCGAACTCACCTTGACCGAAAGGACCCCGTCGACGAGTTCAGCTCCGGTGAAGGTTCGACTTGTCACTTCGGGGTTGAGTACCGCGCTCCCCACCTCGTCAGCCACTCCGCTGATGATGCCGATCCGCCACTGGGCCGGGAGGCCGGAGACGAAGATGTCGAGAGTGGACCGGTCGGCATCGACCCGCCCGACCGAACCCATGGGAACGAAGCCTGCCCCGATGACATCGATCGTTCCGTTGAATGCGGCAAGGTCAGAGAACCAGGCGCGTCCTGCTCGCAGGGCGGCCTGCAACGCTGCAAGCCCAGCGTCCTGGGCCCAGACGCCGGTCACGTGCCGCCACCTCTGATTCGTCCAGTCGCGCCCTTCGTGATCATCGGTCACACCAACCCCGGTGGCAAGGACCAGGTTGCGAGAAAGCACATCCCACACAGCGATGTAGTCGGACTGGGTCATCCCGGCACGCCCACCGGTGTACCCGACCTCGAGGACGTCGGCTCCGAACACCCGCTCGTCGACGAAGGTAGCGGTGAGCGCTCGACGCTTCTTCGCCCTCTGATCTGCGGAGATGGCGGACCCCGACGTTCCAAAGGGATGGTTGTACGACGCAACCCCGCCCGACGCCTGGATGGTGGAGATCGCCAGCCCGATGTCGGCGTTGGCCGGATCCGATGCCGGCCAGATCTCGGGGTTACCGAACCAGTTCAGGTGTGGCGTGTTCTCTGAGACCTCCAGCCCTTGGTGTTGCACCACCGTCGGGTAGAGCGGCGCATAGTGCGCCATCAGATCGCGTTGCACCTCAAGCACCGCCGTCGAGCCTTTGCGGAGTCGGTCGAACCGCAAGGCATCAACGACGACAGTCGACGGCGCCAGGTCGCGTGACGTGACTGCGAAGGCAAATGACGTGAGAGCTGCATCACGAAAGTCGATATCTGGCCAGATCACTGTCATGTCTGCGACCGGGTCTAGCACGAGCGTGGTCCACACGTCTGTTTCCGCATCCACCACGACCAGACCGTCCAGCGGGTCGACCTCGACGACTGTGCCGGGCTGACGGCTGCCACCAACGCGATAGCGAAGCCGGTACACGCCGGCGGGGCGGTCCTGCAGAGCAGGTCGGTAGGACGTCTCGATCACGATTTCAAACCAGGCATCCGCACTGGTCTCAATCGGCCAGACATCGACGCTGATGGTAGTGCCGTCGATGGATGTGTTGAGCCCGTAGTCCTTGACATGCGCTGTCACGGTGCGGGTACCACTGGCAGATCCACGACTGACCGCCGACATGCGTAAAGCTCTGCCACCAACGTCGCTCGGTGACATCGGCTGGCTCACGATCGATCCAGACGAGGTGTCGAGGTCGCCAACCACGGTCGACCGCCAGGTGACGCTCGTCGCCCCCGACCATTCGGTCAGGCCGTCGAAGTGCACATCAGTCAGGTACCGGCGCGCCACCATGCGGTGGTCATGCTCGGTCCACCAGATGACGTCGACTCCGGTGCGCTCAGCCTCGGCAAGGTGCGCCTGCATCGAGGCGCCGCCCTCACTGAATGACGCGTGCACATGCATCGCCATCCGGGTGGGAACCAGGCCGTCCGCTGGGCGAGCGGCAACGGCGGGCACTCGTTCCAGCGCAACTCCCGCGCCGGCAAGCACAGCCGTCGTCGCGGCGCCCCGAAGCACCGTACGCCGTCCTACCAGCCGTTCCCCTGTCATGTTCCCCCTCGCAGCAGCCGGCCGCCGGGCCAAGCCTCGGCTCATCCTGGCCCAACCCCGTCCTCGGCGAAGGAGAACGGCCACTATTCACCCGACCGGTGGAGGCTGGCTCATAGGCTCAGCCAACGCTGACCTGCTCAACCGCGAGCGCGGAGTCCACCGGGAGCCCCGGGCCTGACGCTGGTCGTCCAGACTCGACCAGAGCGGCGCCCAACGCAGCCACCATGGCGCCGTTGTCGGTACAGAGCCCGGGTCGAGGAACCCTCAAGGTGATGCCAGCTGCCGCGCAACGCTGCCCAAGGAGCACTCGAAGTCTTGAGTTGGCAGCGACGCCGCCGCCGAGCAGGAGGTGCTCAACGCCTTCGTGCCGACAGGCTTCAACGGCTTTGCGGGTGAGCACGTCCACCACAGCCTCCTGGAAGGCAGCTGCGACATCGGGCACATGGATCGGCTCGCCCGCACGTTGCCGAAGCTCGACCCATCGGGCCACAGCGGTCTTCAATCCGGAGAAGGAGAAGTCGAAGCGATGGCGCTCAAGGTCTCGCTGACCGGAGAGCCCACGGGGGAAGTCAATGGCGCCAGGATCGCCGGTGGCTGCGAGTCGGTCGATGTGCGGGCCACCGGGGAAGGGCAGCCCCAACAAGCGCCCCACCTTGTCGAATGCCTCCCCTGCAGCGTCGTCGATCGTGGCCCCGAGCGCCGTCACCTCGGCAGTGACATCGTCGACCCGCAGCAGCGACGAGTGCCCGCCACTGACCAGCAAGGCGACGGCGGGCTGCGGCAGAGAGCCGTGCTCGAGGCGGTCGACGGCGACGTGCGCTGCAAGGTGGTTGACTCCGTACAGCGGTTTGGCCAGGGCCAGCGCCAGCGCCTGGGCAGTCGCAGTACCTACAAGCAGAGCACCAACCAGCCCTGGGCCGGCCGTTACGGCGATCGCGTCAATGTCGGTGAGCGACACACCTGCCTCGGCCAGGGCCATCTCGATCGTGGCCGGCATCGCTTCCAAGTGCGCCCGGCTGGCTACCTCGGGCACAACGCCACCAAACCTGGCCTGTTCGTCGACGCTGCTGGCGACGGCATCCGCAAGCAGGGTCATTCCTCGCACGATTCCGACACCGGTTTCATCGCACGACGTCTCGATACCAAGGATCAGTGGCTCGCTGCTCACGGCGCGAGCTGTCCTGGTTCGGCCAGGAGCCGGAGCCGCATGATCATGGCATCGGCCCCCTCGCCGTAGTAGCCGGAACGGCGGGCGATCACCTCAAACCCTTGGCGCAGATAGAGGCGCTGCGCCGGCTCATTCGACGCTGCGACCTCGAGGGTGAGGCGTGAGCAACCGCGGCACTTGGCCTCGTCGATGAGCGACGCGAGCAGCTGTGCACCAACGCCTTGGCGCTGATTCTCAGCTGCGACGGTCAGCGTCTGAACGTCCGCGTCAGAGCCAACGGCCATTAGGCCCGCATATCCCACGATCCGCTCGCCGCTCGCCGCCACCACATAGAGCCGGGATTCCGGGACTCCAGCAAGCTCGGACCAGAAGGTCTCAGGCGACCAAGCGGTCTCCGTGAACGCTTGCTCTTCAAGAGCGTGCACGGCATCGATGTCCCACCAGCGCATCGGGCGGAGCACCAGATCTGTCCTCGTGAGGTTCACGAGAGCACCGACTTTGGACCCGACGATGGCGTCACGTCAGGGCGTCGAAGGTAGAGCGGTACTGGTCTATCGAGTGCCTCGCCCCGAGCGAGTCGAGCGAGAACCAGCCGACACAGTGCCGATCCGCTCGGCTGGTCTCCCGCGACGGGTTCGAGCCCATCGATCGCCGGCGTATCCGGCGGGCAGATGACCGTCAGACCCAAGAGCGCGTCGCGAGCGACAAGAGCGGATCCGACGGTTGGCGCGGTCGAACGAGATTCATAGCCGGTGTACGTCGCCCAGAAGAACTCGCGGCGCCGAGCATCGGTGACAACCGCGAACCCCTCGGTGCGGCCGGTGCCGTAGGCCAAAACATCGAGCGTGCTCATCCCGTGAACTGGGATCTGCAGGGCCTGACCAAGTGCTTGAGCTGTCGCCAGCCCAACCCGTAGCCCGGTGAAAGCCCCAGGCCCAATGCCAACCGCGATGACGTCCAGATCGGAGGGGGTCATGTGGGCGGCGTGCAACACCTCGTTGATCTGCACCGGCAACACCTCGCCGTGCCGACGCGGGTCGACGTGGCTGCGCTCTGCGAGCACCTCGTCGGGTACCCCAGACCGAGAACGGACCAGCCCGACCGTGGTCACCGCGGTGGCAGTGTCCAATCCCAGCAACAGCACGCGGCGACCCTACCGACCCCGGCCAGCCGGCCAGGTCAGCGTGACCCGTCGGGAATCTGACACCGCCTGTTCCGGGCCAACAGCGTCGGCATCGCGATCGATTCGCACATGCACGACGCCAGAGGAAAGTCGCTCTGCGAGACCTTCACCCCACTCGACGACCGTTACTGAATCGGCCAGCGACGCGTCGAGGTCAAGGTCATCAAGCTCAGCGAGCCCGCCGAGTCGGTACGCATCAACGTGGACAAGGTCGGGCCCCCCGACGGTTGATCGATGAACACGCGCAATGACAAAGGTCGGTGAAGTCACGGCCCCACCCACCTGCAACCCTGACGCAAAGCCTTGAGTGAATGTCGTCTTTCCCGCCCCGAGCGGTCCGGACAGCACCACGACATCACCTGCGCGGCACGCGTTCGCTACTTGCGCTGCGAACGTGCGCATAGCGTCCACGTCGAGAATCACCACCGAATCCGGGGACGCCACGGTCATTCCTCCAGGCCACGAGCCACCCGCTCCAGCAGGTCGATCAGGTGTCCGTTGACGTCGTCAGATCGTTCGAGCATGACAAGGTGACCGCCCGGGTCGAGCACCTCAAGCTCGGCGCCTGGAATGCCTTTCACGAGCATCCGGCTGTGCTCGGCCGGCGTCAGAAGATCTTGGGCGCCAACGAGTACGAGCGTCTCGGTGCCGTTCAAGACATCGAGGGCGTCGAAGACGTCGTGGTCCCCCAGCGCCGGTAGAAAGTCAGCGAGAACGTCGAGCGGGGTGGCGTTGATCATCTCCAGACTGAAGTCGACCACCTCGACCGGAACTTCGTCGGCGAAGGCGTAGACCTTCGTCACCAACACTGCAAGGTCGCTGCTGAAGTGGCGGCTTCTCTCCAAGAGCTGCGTTGTACGCCTTCCGAGCTGAATGACTGAAGGCGCAAGCGTTCGCAGAGTCCTCGCCGCGAAAGAAGGCAGCCCCAGCGTCACGTCGGACATCTCGCCAGCGGAGGTCGAGATCAGCGCGACACCGACCACTCGGTCGCCGAAGAGTTGAGGGGATTGCCGCGCGAGCTCGAGGATTGTCATGCCACCCATCGAGTGGCCGACCAACACGACGGGCCCAGCGGGAACGACCGCAGCCAGCACGGCCTCAAGGTCAGCCGCCAACTGAGCCATCGTCGATGACTCCGGCGTCCCACGTCCGGATCGACCATGCGAACGCTGATCGTAAAAGACCAACCGTGCCGTGCCACGGAGCGCCAACCGCTGGTAGTGGAAGCAGTCCTGGTTCAGCGCATAGCCATGAACGAAGACCACCGTCAACTCACGCCACTGCGCAGCTGGATGCGGTTCATCAACTTCCACGTGCAGTTCTACCCCGTCATCGAGTTGCACGACCTGTGGCGTTCCCCGCAGCTGGCCGAGGCCGAGCCGACCACCAGGTGTCTCACCGCGTCGCAGCGGTCGACCCACGACCACACGCTCGGCAGCCATGCCAGCAGCGGCCCCCACCGCTGCCGCGACAAGCGCTGCGCCGGCCAATCCTGCGCGACGAGCTGGGTTCACGACGCAGGACCCCCCACATACCGACGTCGGATGCGTGGTCCCATGCGCGTCACGACCTCGTACGAGATAGTTCCTGTGGCGTCCGCCCAGTCCTGCGCGGTCGGCTCGCCGGAATGACCGGGACCGAAGAGCGAGACGAGGTCGCCGGTAGACACTGGGTCATCACCAAGGTCGACCACAAACTGGTCCATACACACCACGCCAGCAATCGTGCGCCGCCTGCCACCCACCTGCACCGGACCGACGTTGGTGGCATCGCGCGGGACTCCATCGGCATATCCGAGCGGGACCAGCCCGAGGGTTGTTTCACGGTTGGTGACGTACCGATGCATGTAGGAGACTCCGTGACCGGCCGGCACCCGCTTCACCAAAGTCATCCGCGCTTGAAGCGACATTGCCGGCAGTAACCCCAACGCGGCAGGTGGCGAATCCCGGAGCGGCGAGAGGCCGTAGACGGCCAGTCCGGGACGAGTGAGATCGAAGTGCGTATCGGGCCTCGTCAGCGTCGCCGCAGAGTTGGCGAGATGGCGGACCTCCGGTTGGAGGCCGGCCCGCTCTGCAACGTCCAACGCCTCCCGAAATACCCTGAGCTGACGATCGATCGTCGGGTGTCCTGGGGCATCGGCGTAAGCCAAGTGCGACCACACCCCCACCACCACGACGATGCCGTCAAGCTCAGCCTTTCGCGCTGCGTCGACCAGGGTCGGCCAGCCACCGACCGGGGCTCCGGACCGCCCGAGGCCCGTGTCGACCTTGAGGTGAATGCGGGCCACTCGCCCGACCTCGCGGGCCGCGGTGGCGATCTCGTCGAGCACCCAGAGATCAGATACCGACAGGTCGATGCCTCTTGTCAACGCCTCCGTCCATGGCTCCCCTGGCCCGACGAGCCAGGCCAGCACCGGGTCTTCAACGCCTCCAGCGCGCAACTCGAGCGCTTCATCCAGCAGGGCTACGCCGAGCCACTGCGCACCGCCAGCGATAGCAGCCTGCGCGGAAGGCACCAGTCCGTGACCGTAGGCATCGGCCTTCACAACGGCCATCACCCCTGCCGACCCTGAGCGAGCCGCCAGGACGTGGGTATTGGCAGCGATTGCGTCGAGATCGACGATGAGCTCGCGAAGGTGGCCGGACACCTGGGTATCCTCCCATCCGGGCACTTTCGGGGTGGTCAAGGACGCGTGACCGCCCTGATCGCGTCTGGGATAGCTTCGGCCACCTCCGCCGCGGTCGTCGGGGCACCGTCGGCCGCCAGTCGGCCGGCCAACCCGTGCAGGAACGCGCCGCCTGAGGCAGCGTCGAGCGGGGGAACGCCCCCCGCGAGAAGAGCTGCGATGACTCCGGTGAGGACGTCGCCAGTGCCGCCGGCAGCAAGCCAGGGGGTGCCGGTGAGGTTGAGGCGGACTTGTCCATCGGCGTCGGCAACCACGGTGGTTGCTCCCTTGAGCAGCACGGTGCAACGCAACCGTGCCGCAAGGGTTCGTACTGCCGTCAGTGAGTCATGCCCGACGTTGAGATCAGGGCCAAGCCGGGCGAACTCGCGTGCATGGGGCGTCAGCACCGTCGCTGCGGAGCGGGCCCGCAACAACTCTGGGAACTCCGCCAACAACGTCAATCCATCTGCATCGACGACGACTGGCGCTGCGGCGTCCATGACCTCCCCCAGCCGCTGGCGAGCGTCCGAATCAACGCCGAGCCCCGGACCAACTGCCCATGCTTGGACGCGTCCAGCGTCAGCGATCGAACCACGGGACACGATCGCCGACGGCCAGGCGCTGATCACGGATTCGCCCGCGGTGCCGACATAGCGAACCAGTCCGGCCTTGGTGTGCAACGCTCCGGAAACCGCGAGAACTGCCGCGCCGGGGTAACGATCAGAACCGGCTACAACCCCGGTAACCCCCTGCGTGTACTTGTGATCGAGGGGTCCTGGCCGGGGGATGAGAGCTGCAGCGTCAGCCGCATCCAGGCAAGCGATCGATGGCACAACGACGTCGTCGGAAAGCCCGATATCGACGAGTTCCAGAAGTCCGACGTGCATGGAGCCGGGCGATAGGAGCAGTCCCGGCTTCATGAGGCCGAAGGTCACCGTGACATCAGCCCAGATCGCACTGTCGTCGGCGGCACCGGTGTCAGCGTCGACGCCAGACGGAAGGTCGACCGCTACAACGATGGCGTCGCTGGACGTCGCCAACTCAGCGAGGGTCGCCGCCGGCTCGCGGAGGCCACCCTTCCCTCCGATTCCCAAGATCCCATCGACCACCAGGTCTGCGCCGGTGATGGCACGACCTGCTTCGGCTTGGTCAATGACCTGGCCCCCCGCCCGAAGCAGGGCTCGGAGACCGGCTTCATGCATCCGTGAGCCGGCGGGAACGCCGACGACCTGCGCGCCACGCTTGGCCAGGGCTGCCCCGGCGACGAGCGCATCTCCCCCGTTGTTCCCTGTGCCGGCCAGAACGACGACGTACGAGCCATATACGCCGCCGCGATGAGCCGTGAGCATTTGGGCGCACGTACGCGCCAGGCCGGTCGCAGCACGCAGCATCAGTTCACCATCAGCGGTTCGGGCGAGCACCGACTCTTCGGCAGCTCGCACCTCCTCGACGGTGTGCACACCGTGCATAACGACCCCCTCGCTAAGCCTCTGCCACGACCATCGCCGAGGCGATGCCGGCATCGTGACTCAGCGACAGATGGATGGTGTGGGCTCGCAGGGCAATGGCGCGCGCGTGCACGGTTCCGCGCAACTCAAACCCGGGTCGACCGTCGGAGTGTTTGACCACCTCACAGTCGTGCCACTGCAGACCCGCCGGGGCCCCGAGCGCTTTGGCGAGCGCTTCCTTGGCGGCAAATCGAGCGGCCAAAGAGGCCAGTGGCAAGGCAGCCTCCGCCGGGGTGAAGAGCCGATCGCGCAAGGCAGGCGTCCGCTCGAGCGTCTGCCCGAACCGCCCAATATCTACGACGTCGATCCCGATACCAACGATCACAGCGCCAGTCTGTCACTTCTCGAGACTGCTACTCCACAGTGACCGACTTTGCCAGGTTGCGTGGCTGATCGACGTCGTATCCCTTGGCACTGGCCAGCTCGCAGGCGAACACCTGGAGTGGAACGGTGGCAACAATGGGCTGCAACAAGGTCGGAACGGCCGGCACGCGAACGAGGGTGTCGGCGTAAGGAGCCACCGTGTCGTCGCCCTCTTCCGCGATGACGATGGTGCGCGCTCCCCTGGCCCGGATCTCCTGGATGTTGCTGACGATCTTGTCGTGCAGCACTTTGCGACTCAGTGGTGGAACGACTACCACGACGGGGAGACCTTGCTCAATCAGTGCGATCGGGCCGTGTTTCAGCTCGCCAGCTGGAAATCCCTCGGCGTGCATGTACGCAAGTTCTTTGAGCTTGAGCGCACCCTCGAGGGCCACCGGGTAGCCGACGTGCCGCCCAAGGAACAACACGGCCTTGGCGTTAACTAGTTCGCGCGCCAGGGCCCGCATCGGCTCGACAGTATCCAGGACGCGATCGACTGCCTCCGGCATTCCGGCCAGTTCGTCGATGTGCCGGATGATCTCGTCGCCCCACTTGGTTCCGCGCACCTGGGCTAGGTAGAGCGCAACGAGGTTTACAGCCACGATCTGGGTGAGAAAGGCCTTGGTCGAGGCGACCGCGATCTCTGGTCCGGCATAGGTGTAGACGACGGCGTCTGACTCACGTGGAATCGTCGACCCGTTGACGTTGCAGATCGCCAACACCCGCGATCCCTGTGCGCGCGCATGCCGAATCGCCATGAGCGTGTCCATCGTCTCGCCGGATTGTGAGATGGCGATGACCAGCGTGTGCCGACCGAGGATGGGGTCGCGGTAGCGAAACTCGGAGGCAACCTCAACCTCGACGGGGATGCGCGTCCAGTGCTCGATGGAGTACTTGGCGATGAGTCCGGAGTGGTAAGCCGTGCCGCAGCCGATGATCACCACCTTGTCGATCTCTCGAAGATCCTCGTCCGACAACCGCATCTCATCGAGTTGCAAGTGTCCGTCGTCGTCAATCCGGCCCAGCAACGTGTCGGCGACCGCCTTCGGCTGCTCATAGATCTCCTTGAGCATGAAGTAGTCGTAGCCACCCTTCTCGGCAGCCGACGCATCCCAGTCGACCTCGTACTCCCTGACCTCGGCTGGCTCACCGTCGAAAGTGGTCACCGCGATGCGGTCGACCGTGATCTCGACAACTTGATCCTGCCCCAGCTCAACGGCGTGGCGAGTGTGCGCGATGAACGCCGAAACGTCGCTCCCGAGAAAGTTTTCGCCGTCACCGCGACCAACCACAAGCGGTGAGTTGCGGCGAGCTCCGACCACGACGTCGGGCTGCGCAGCATGAATCGCCACGAGGGTGAATGCCCCTTCGAGGCGCCGACACACCGAGCGCATGGCCTCGGCCAGATCACCATCGAACGCTTGAGCCAGAAGGTGCGAGACCACCTCGGTGTCAGTGTCGGAGGCCAGGATCACTCCGCCGTCCTCGAGCTGAGCCCGAAGGCTGGCGAAGTTCTCGATGATGCCGTTGTGAACGACGGCTACTTGCGACGCCTCATCGAGGTGTGGATGCGCATTTCGGTCGGTCGGTGCGCCGTGGGTGGCCCATCGCGTGTGCCCCATACCGAAGGTGGTCGCCGGCAGCGGCTGCTCCGCCAGCAACTTCTCGAGGTTGGCGAGCTTACCGGCGCGACGCCGTACCTGGACATCGCCGCCCGCCACCACCGCAACACCAGCGCTGTCATAGCCGCGGTACTCCAACCTGCGGAGCCCCTCGATGACGACGTCGACGGCGTTCTGCTGTCCGACGTACCCGACGATTCCGCACATGAGTTACACCTTACGTTCTGTCACTGGCGAGTGACGCCTTCCCAATGGTGGGCAGCGGGGTCAGCCGATGGTCGCGCGCACCACGGCAGCCAGCCGATCAGCAACCTCTTTGGCACGATCGGCTGAGTCTGCTTCGACCATGACTCGAACCAGTGGTTCGGTACCGCTCGGGCGGAGCAGCACGCGTCCGAGATCACCGAGTGCTCGCTCTTCCTCGGCAACGGCCGCAGCGATCGCAGGGGCATCGACCCGCAGGCGGTCAACGTCAGAAACGTTGACCAAGACCTGCGGAAAGCGCTGCATCACAGCCGCGAGTTCGGCGAGAGACCGACCGGAGGCAGCGACCTGCGCCGCCAAGTGGAGCGCGGTCAGCAGCCCGTCCCCCGTCGTGGCGTGCTCGGACATGATCAAATGTCCGGACTGTTCGCCCCCGAGGGTGTAGCCATACGAACGCATCGCTTCGAGTACATAGCGATCTCCAACGGCGGTCGCAACAACAGCGACACCCTCACGTTGCATCGCTTGGCGGAAGCCGAGATTCGACATGACCGTCGAAACAACACTGTCGTGCGCCAGACGACCTGCAGATCGCATGGCCAGGGTCAGGATGGCCAGGATCTGATCACCGTCGACGAGGTCGCCGGTGGCATCAACGGCCAGACAGCGGTCGGCGTCACCATCGAGTGCGACGCCAAGATCTGCACCGTGCTCGACGACAGCCGCCTGAAGTGACTCGAGGTGGGTCGATCCGCACGCATCATTGATGTTGAGTCCATCGGGAGTGTCGTGAATCGTGATGACGTCAGCCTTCGCCTTGGCAAGTGCAGCGGCAGCAACGAAGGAAGCAGCTCCGTTCGCGCAGTCGACAACAATGCGCACCCCATCCAAGTGCTGTCGACCAAGCGTCGAAAGCAGGTGCGCGACGTAGTCGCCCGCACCGTTTCCATCATCAGTGACGCGACCGACACCCGCTCCGGTTGGACGGTCCCACGGCTCTCCGACGCGCGACTCAACTGCATCCTCGATAGCGTCGCCAAGTTTGTGCCCGCCCCTGGCGAAGAACTTGATCCCGTTGTCGGGCATCGCGTTGTGTGAGGCCGACAGCATGACGCCGAGATCGGCTGCACGGGCCGCCGTGAGATAGGCAACGCCCGGAGTCGGAAGAACACCGACCCGGCTTACATCAACTCCAGCGCTGGCAAGACCGGCGACGACGGCCGCTTCAAGGAACTCCCCGGATGCGCGAGGGTCGCGGCCAACAACGGCTGTCGGACGGTGGCCCGCGAACGCTCCGGTCTCGCCAACCACGTGGGCAGCCGCGACGCTGAGGTCGACGGCGAGCTCGGCGGTCAGGTCACGGTTGGCAAGACCACGGACTCCATCGGTTCCGAAGAGCCGGGTCACAGGACCTCCTCGTGCGCGCGCCCCGCAAGCCGCGAGGCTGACGGGGCGCAGCGAAGTAAACGCGGGCGGTGCGCGTCAGCGCTTGCTGTACTGCGGAGCCTTACGGGCCTTCTTGAGCCCAGCCTTGCGGCGCTCCTTGGCACGCGGGTCTCGAGTGAGGTAGCCGGCCTTCTTGAGGACCGGACGGTTGCCCTCAGTGTCGATTTCGTTGAGCGCGCGCGAGATACCGAGACGGATGGCGCCGGCCTGGCCGGAGACACCGCCGCCGTGGACACGGGCGATGACGTCGTAGCGTCCCTCGACTGAAAGCACGCGGAACGGGTCGTTGACGACCTGCTGGTGCACCTTGTTGGGGAAGAAGTCATCGAGTGTCTTGCCGTTCACGGTTACCTGACCGGTTCCTGGTGCGATGCGCACGCGGGCGATCGCCTCTTTGCGACGGCCCGTTGCAGCGCCAGGCGCGTCAGAGATCTCACGCGGAGCGACAACCACTGCCGTCTCGCTGGTGAAGTCTCCGGTGGGGACGTCCTCAGTCACGGGAGCAGCGGCGTCTACCGCGGGGGCAGGTGCCTCGTCGGGTGTGGTCTCAGTGGTGACGGTCACGTCGGACATGGTCCTCTCGATACCTTCTGTGGTCTTCGGGCCGCGCTACTGCGCGACCTGGGTGATCTCGAACGGCACTGGCTGCTGTGCCTGATGGGGGTGCTCTGAGCCGCCGTAGACCTTGAGCTTTTTGAGCTGCTGATGGGCGATGCGGTTTTTGGGCAGCATGCCCCAGACAGCCTTTTCGACAGCGCGTCGGGGGTTCTTGGCGAGCAGCTCTTCGTAGCCAGTTGCGTGCAGACCGCCCGGGAAGCCGGAGTGGCGGTAGGCGAGCTTCTGCTCGCGCTTGGCGCCCGTCAGTGCGATCTTCTGAGCGTTGATGACCACTACGAAGTCGCCAGTGTCGACGTGCGGTGCGAAGACTGGCTTGTGCTTGCCACGCAGCAATTGCGCGACCTGCGAAGCCAGACGTCCCAGGACGACATCTTCGGCGTCGATGACGTACCACTGACGCTGGACGTCGTCGGGCTTGGGGCTGTACGTGCGCACGGGCACAACCTTCGTGAGTCGAGTCGGGTCAGGAGGCGCTCTGCATCAAACACTGCATCGATCTGCATCAAGCAGGGCGTTCCGCGGGGGGCATCCGGCGCCAACGATCTGGAGCCGACCAGCGACCCCGACAGATACAAGGCGCAACAGCCGTTCAGATTACCCGTGCCCAGGGTGGACGGTCAAAACCGGGTGCCAATAGGAGGCCATCGAGCCCGAGATCACCGGCCTTCCTAGGCTGGCCCGATGACCCCCTCGGACGCAACATCGGCCCAGCCGAATGCCGCGTCCGGTGCTTCAGCGGGGGGTCACCGCACGAGCCGGCTGGTCCTGATCCTTTCCATCGTGGCCAGGATGCCCCAGGGATTGGCCCCACTCGCCGTGGTGCTGCTGGCTCAGGAACGGACCGGATCGATCGCCGCTGCCGGCCTCGCCGGCGGGGCCTGGGCGATCGGATCGGCAGTCAGCCAGCCGCTGTGGGGTGGCTTTGCCGGGCGGGGCCGGGCACACCGGGTTGAAGCAGCCACGGCGGTCACCCAAGGCGCCGTGTTGCTCCTGATGGCCTTTGGCGCGTGGGGCAGCGAAGCGACGCTCGTCGCCCTCGCCTTCGGCGGCGGCCTCCTGGCCGCCCCTACGTCCCCCATCTCCCGCACCCTGTGGCCTCAGCTGGCCAGCGACCAGCGCGACCTGGACGCCCTCTATGCGCTGGACGCCACCTGGCAGGAGATGGTCTTCATCGCCGGACCAGCCCTGGTCGGCGTCCTGGTAGCGCTATCCGGCCCAGACGCTGCGTTGATCGCCGCTGCCGCCTGCGGTGCAATCGGTGGCCTGGTCTTCGCCTGGGTGGTGCGGCCACTCTGGCGCCGTCACCCAGACCCGGAATCGCGGATCAGACTCACGACGGCCTTGGTTGCACTCTCGGGGCCGTATGCCGCGCTCTGCGTGATGGCCCTGGGACTGGGGCTGGTCGAGGTGGGCGTCCCGGCAGCGGCGATCCTGGAGCAGAACCGACCAGCCAGTGGATGGCTGCTTGCGCTCTGGAGCCTTGGCTCACTCGTCGGTGGCCTCGCGGCATCCAGGGTCCGCTGGCGGCGCGGGCCAGCACAGCGTTGGCCCTGGCTTCTCGCCGGGGTCACGCTCGGCTCGGTCACGATCGTGGTGGGCTGGGACTTCGGCCTCGGGTGGCTCGGCTTCACTCTGTTTCTGTCCGGGTTGGCCCTGGCACCTTCGCTCGCTGCCGGATACGGCGTGATCGGCGACCGAGCCGCCCCGGGGCGACGCACCGACGCCTTCGCCTGGACAACGACTTTTCTGTTGCTCGGCTTTGGTGGCGGCGCCGCAATCGGCGGCGTCCTCGCCGACATCAGTCCGGCATGGACCTTCACCGCCGGCACCGTTGTCACAGCCGGAGCGGCAGTGATCGCCTCCTTCGGTGCCCGCCCCTGAGGCGACATCAAGGGCTCACCCAGGGATCTCCCCGATGCCACCTCCCCATCCGGCTGCCTAACGTGCAGGGGTGACCCCTCCCCCGACCGGACCCCCCTCGGTCGGTACTACCCAGCAGCGGATGATCGGCCTCGACCTCGCGCGGCTCCTTGCACTGGTCGGCATGGTGATCGTTCACGCCAGGACCGATCTAGTGCTGCTGCCGCTGGAGCGACTCCACCCGAACGCTCCATCTCCACAGCTGCCTCATGACCCGACGTGGGCCTGGTGGTTGCAAGAGATGTTCACCGACCGGGCTCGCCCACTGTTCTTCACGTTGGCAGGCGTAGGCGTCACCCTGCTGCTGCGCAGGTCACGCCCTCAGGTGTTGGCTCGCAGGGCCGCCTATATCGCCACCTTGGGCATCGTCTTGGTCCTCGTCGGTTGGAGCGACCTGGTTCTGGTCTTCTACGGCATCTGGTTCCTGCTGGGGATCGCCTTGGCACGAGCACGGATGCCGGTCTTGCTGGTGATTGCCCTCGGGTTTGCGCTCCTTCCCGTGCTCCCTGCGGTGGCTTCCTCGGCACCCGATGGCACCGTTTTCAACATCTCGTTGATCCTGGCTGAGACCGCCTACTTCCTTATCGGGATGGCACTGGGAAGGCTCCAGCTCTCCTCACCTCGGCTGCGCCGAACGCTGCTGCTCTTCGGGGGCACGCTGTGTGTGATCGGAACTCTTGGTTTGGCGGCCATGGGAAAACTCGGGCTCGATGCCGAGCGATCGGCGGCATCTGAGGTCATTCACATGGTGTCGACGGCAGGGTTGGTCTGCGTCGTGATCTCCACCGCCATCTTCATCGGCGAAGCGGCACCGCGCTGGCACGGGATCAAGTGGCTTGCACTGGCAGGCTCTGTGCCGCTGACGATCTACGTCGCCCACGCTTTGCTCTTCACGGGGTTGTCCCAGTCGTGGACCACGACTTTGGGGCCGGCAACGCTCGTCGCCTTTGGCTTCCTTGTGGTGGCAGTCATGATGGCGGCCACCTGGGTTCGCCCCGGTCGGACAGGACCGCTCGAGGCTTTGATGCGGCGAGTGAGCCGGTCAAGGCGCCGAGCGACTGTCCCAGGTTAACGGGCGCGTTCGACGCGGGCTTCGTCCCAGACCGGTTCGGCAGTTTCGTAGACGACGCCATCCGACCCGAACACCAAGTAGCGGTCGAAGGAGCGGGCGAACCAACGGTCATGCGTCACCGCCATCACGGTTCCGTCGAAGGCCTCCAGCCCCTCCTCCAACGCCTCCGCGCTGGCGAGGTCGAGGTTGTCGGTCGGTTCGTCGAGCAGCAGCAGCGTGACACCGGACAGCTCGAGCAGCAGGATCTGAAAGCGCGCCTGCTGCCCGCCCGAGAGCGTCTCGAAGCGCTGCTCCGCCTGCTGGTTCAGCTCGTACCGTCGCAGCACCGCCTTTGCCGGACCGAGCTGCAACGAATGCTGATGCCACAGGATCTCAATCGGCGTCCGGCCGGTGAACTCCGCATGGTCGTGCGTCTGCGCGAAGTGCCCCGGCACCACTCTGGCGCCGAGCTTCCACGAACCGGAGTACGCCACTTTCGCATCCCGAACCATTCCCTGCTGCGCGTCCCATGCGGCCAGCAGCCGCAGGAAGTGCGACTTCCCAGAACCATTGCTACCGAGAACCGCGACGCGTTCGCCGTAGAACACCTCAAGGTCGAAGGGATGCATCAAACCGGTCAGCTCAAGCTGTTGGCACGTGACGGCGCGGACGCCGGTGCGACCACCCTTCAATCGCATCGTCACGCTCTGCTCAGGCGGTGGCGCCTCAGGCTCGCCCGCCTCCTCGAACTTGCGCAACCTCGTCTGCATCGCCTTGTACCGCGATGCCATGTCCGGGCTGATCGCCGCTTGCTGCTGAAGCGTGCGCACGAGGTCCTTGAGGCGTTGGTGCTCCTCCTCCCAGCGACGGCACAGCTCGGCTAAGCGCTCATGCCTATTGCCACGCGCCTCGTGGTACGACGCAAAACCTCCACCGTGCACCCATGCGGTGCCGCCCTCAACGGTCACGATCCGGTTCGCCACCTGAGCCAACAGTTCACGGTCGTGCGAAATCAGCAATACCGTCTTGCGGGTCGCAGCCAGACGTTCCTCGAGCCACTGCTTACCGGGGACGTCAAGGTAGTTGTCCGGCTCGTCGAGCAGCAGCACCTCGTCGGGCCCGCGCAACAGCGCCTCCAGCGCCAGCCGCTTCTGCTCACCGCCAGACAACGTGCTCACCCCGCGGTACTGTGCGCGGTCGTAGGGGACTCCAAGCGCTGACACCGTGCAGGCGTCCCACACCACCTCCGCGCCGTAGCCGTGCGCATCCCCCCAGTCGGCAATCGCCTGCGCATAGCGCATTTGGGTCTTCTCGTCGTCACGCTCCATCATCTGCAGCTCCGCTGCGTCCATCTCCAGCGCTGCGTCACGGATGCGCGGCGGCGCCACCGACACGAGCAGGTCGCGCACGGTCGAGTCGTCCCGCACGCTGCCGATGAACTGGCGCATGACGCCGAGCCCTCCGCTGTGCGAGACCGAACCTTCGAGGGGTTCGATGTCGCCGGCAATGATCCGCATCAGCGTCGTCTTGCCGGCACCGTTGGCGCCGACCAGCGCCACGACCGCGCCGTCACCCACCCGGAAGGACACGTTGCCGAACAGAGTGCGGCCGTCTGGCAGCACGTAACTGACCCCGTTGACGTCGACGTGTCCCACGAGGGGACAGTCTCACCTACCGAGAGCTCTGCGCGCCAACTCGTTTCCGAGCCACCTGCAATCTGGCGAACCGGACGCTCAGTGGTACTCAACGACTCCTTCACCGTGCACCACCACAGTGCCGGCATCGCCGGCCAGGACGGCCGGTAGGCCAGCGAGGTCACCGATCCGGGCTGGGCGCTTGGTCGTCAGGACGAAGTCACAGGCCGCACCTACCTTGGGGCCCATCGACCCGTCCGGAAAGCTGAACCGCGCCAAGACATCTGGGCTCACTTTCGCCAAGGCGCGCTGGTGGTCAGTGCCCCAGTCGACATAGACAGCGTCAGCGTCGGTGGCGACGATGAACTCGTCGGCATCGATGAGCTGGGCCATCAAGGAACTGGCAAGGTCTTTGTCGACCACAGCCTCCACTCCCACCAGCGTGCGAGTTCCGGGCAGGTACATGGTCGGGATTCCACCGCCGCCAGCTGCGATGACCACCGCACCCTGTTCCAAGAGCCAGCGCACCGGCCGAAGCTCGAAGATTTGCTTGGGGCGCGGCGACGGTACTACGCGGCGCCACACCTCGCCGTCCATCTTGAAGTGCCATCCCTTTGCGGCAGCAAGAGCATCTGCGTCTTGCTTCTCGTAGACCGGACCGACGAACTTCGTTGGATCCGCGAAGGCCGGGTCGCTGGGGTCCACCTCCACCATGGTCAGCAGTGTGGCGAGCGGCTTCTCGAAGGGCAGCAGGTTGCCGAGCTCTTGCTCGATCAGGTAGCCGATCAGTCCCTCGGTCTCGGCACCGAGAACGTCGAGCGGAAATGCCTCGTCCGGATGGTAAGCCGCACCCTGCAGCGCAAGAAGCCCTACCTGCGGGCCGTTCCCGTGCGTGATGACAAGTTCGTGTTCCATCGCCACCGGCGCCAGCGACTCGGCCGCGACCCGGACGTTGATCCGCTGATTCTCAAGAGTCATGGGTTGGCCTCGCCTGAGCAGGGCGTTGCCCCCGAGTGCTGCCACTAGTCGCATGTGTGGAGTGTGCCCCACCGGACGGGCGGATTCGGCCCCTGATTGGCACTCCGGCGCGTCGGACGTGCCCCATACGCCCCTGGCGGAGGTAGTGGGCAGACTGTCGTCGTGTCACACGCCGCGTCAGGTCGCCACCGAAGTCCGGTGAGAGCGCGGCCTCAGCGACGTTCGCCGCTCTGGGCGGTCCTCGTTGTGGTCCTCGCCGCCGGAGCCGTTGCAGCGGCGATCTTCCTGTGGTCGCGAATCACAGCGGTCCCTGACACAGGCACGCCAGGCGAACCACCGTCGTCGCCGGGCAGCACCGGCCCAGCGCCCAGCGAGGCGGCGGGCATCGTCGAGAGCAACCGGACCGTCACCATTGACCGCGAAACGATCACCGTTGAGGAGGTCTCCACCGCTGTCGACGGTGAAGCGGCGCGAGCTGTTCCAGCCACCCGCACCCCACTTGGCCTCCAACTGATCAGCTCAGCGGTGATCTCCGCCGATGGGCGCTCGAAACCATTCGATGCGCCGGTCACCATCAGTCGCAGCGGCACCCTGACCGTGCGAAATAGCTATCGATTGACCGACTGCCCTGACGTGATTCCCACCCAATGGCCGTCTCCTGCCGACTTTCCCGGGGCTTCCAGGAGCTACGTCCGTCTCGATGAGCCGCTGCATACCGGCTATGCCCTATGCCCGGACAGCAAGTCCAAGGCCGCCCAGCTTCGTGACCTCGCCGGAGCGGTCATTGCAGGAAATGCCTCGCGGCTAAGGCTCACCTGGCTCGGCGATCAGACGATTACCATCCGGGCGATTGGTTCGGCCTCGGGCGTGGCAGCAATCGTCGCGAACCCAACATGCGACGCGTCTTGTGTCGCCTCGATTCCACCTGGAGGGTCAACGGAGCTTCAGCTAGCCCCCGTCGACCCGTGCCCACCAGCATCGGAGAACAACCGACTCACGCTCGTGGTACAGATCGCCAGCCGGTCGTCGACCGCAGTCGTCGAGGTCGGCGGGCTCTCTCAGCTGGTCTGCCAGTGAACCCTTCAGTCATGCGGACGCGGCCGCAATGGCTTTCCCTTCGGCCAAGAACGCCTCAACCGCCCCCTGGTCGTTGAGCTCACCCCAAGTACGAGCAGCACCGAACGGCGCGTTCCAGAATGTTCCTTCGCGGGGCTTCCAAGGCCCCACGTAGACGTAAGGCGCCTCCTCATATGCGTCGCCGAGTGAGATGCCGTAGTTGACGTCATCAACGGCGATCCCCACGTCAAAGTGCTCTGGCCACAGCACCGGCGTTTCTTCTGGAGCAAAGGCACCCAGCGCAGCGGCCCCGCGCTCAAGCCAACCTGCCAGGGCATCCGCAGCGGCTTGGTCGATCGACAAGCGCGAGTGGGGAGCGGCGTCGGATGAGTCGGGGTATAGGCCCTCGGGGGCACCACCTGCGATCCCGGCTTCGCCGGCGACCTCGGCCAACGTGCCCTGCAGGCGAATGCGGCGGCCGTCAGCAGTCACCAACTCGTTGCGGTCGACTCGGATCGAACCGTCTCGGGTGGCAAAACCACCAGGCACCACCTGCAACCTGATCGTGCCCGAGTCGCGGTGCTGCGGACCAGCCATCAGCCACTCAGCCACCCAGTGCCACGAGCGGCGGGTGTCGGAGACGACGGCAAGGCCGTCAGGGGTGTCGAACGGGGACGGAACTGCCATTAGGGGGCCTCCATCGAGATTGGCGGGCAGCGGGCTTGGTGGGCAGCGGGCTTGGTGGGCGCGGGACACGTGTAACGGACGGAGCATCCCAGCGCACTGAGATACACAGGCTCTGAATCGATGTGTCCCTCAACCCCGGGAGCGTTACGTGACGAAAGTTCCGGTCCAATCACTGCCCCTACTTTCCACGCTGCCCGACCGGACGCCGTTCGCTGCCACGGCCGACGGCGTCGACGTCGTCGTTGTACGTAATGGCGATCAGATCGGAGTTTACGAGGGGCGGTGCCCTCACCGTGGGGCAATGCTCGCCGACGGCGAGGTCGTTGGGGACGACCTGGTCTGCGGAGTCCACGGATATGACTTTCGCCTCGATACCGGGGTCAGCACGTACGACCCCAAGGAGAGCATCCATCGCTTCCGCGCGAGCGTGGATGGGGACAGGGTTTCAATCGATGCCGATGACCTCGCCCAATTTCTCACCCGCCAGCCCCAGCAGCGCGACGTCGACCCATACTCACGCCTCTTTGCAGACGCACATCAAGCGACTGACGAAGAGCCGTACGTCGCCGAGATCCACGCGCTTGCCCGCGATGGTCTCGCCAAGACGGGCAGGCACGGGCCCGTAGCGGCGATGGGAGTCCCACGTACTGACCTCCCCCAGTGGGAGCACCTCCAGGTGCTCACCGCGCAACTCGATCGCCTACCGCTGCTCGATGACGAGCCAGTCGACACCAACACCGTAATTGGGCCGAAAGCGCAGCAACCATTGAGGCTGGCCATCCCTTTGTTTGTCTCCGACATGAGCTTTGGAGCGTTGTCGCTGGAAGCCAAGACGGCTCTGGCGCGCGGAGCAGAGGACGCGGGCACCGCGATCTGTTCGGGCGAAGGTGGCATGTTGCCCGAGGAACAGCAATCCTGCTCGCGCTATCTCCTCGAGGTGGCGTCCGCGCGGTTCGGCTACCACGACGAGCAGCTCGACCTTGTACAAGCAGTTCATCTGAAGTTGGGGCAAGGAGCCAAGACCGGTACCGGCGGGCACCTTCCCGGACGTAAGGTCACTGGCCGAATCGCTGAGGTGCGCGGGCTCCCGGAAGGCACTGCCGCGGTTTCTCCGGCCCGCTTCCCCGAGTGGACCGGCCTCGACGATGCCGCCGCTATGGTCAAGCACCTGCGCGAGGGCAGCAAGGGCAAGCCGGTCGGAGTCAAGATGTCGGCCCAGCACATCGAGCGAGACATCGATGCCGCACTCGCCCTGAGCGTTGACTACATCATTCTCGATGGGCGTGGAGGCGGGACTGGCGCCGCCCCCAAGCTGTTCCGTGACAACATCAGCGTGCCGTCGATGGCGGCAGTTGCTCGTGCCCGAAGGCACCTAGATCTCTCCGGCGCCACCAATGTCACCCTCGTTGCAACCGGGGGGTTGCGTCGTCCCGCGGACTTCGTCAAAGCAATGGCGCTCGGTGCTGACGCCGTGGCCGTCTCCAACTCAGCATTACAGTCCATCGGCTGCGTGGGAATGCGGGCGTGTCATACCGATAACTGTCCGGTAGGCATCGCCACCCAGAAGCCACATCTGAGAGCACGGCTCCCGGTCGACCTCGCAGCCCAGCGGCTCTCACGATTTTTGACCACGAGCGTCGAACTCATGAGCATCCTGGCGCGCGCTTGCGGACATCGGCGGCTGTCCGACTTCACCCCCGACGACCTCACCGCTTGGCGGCGTGACGTTGCTGATCTCGTCGGTGTCGAGTTTGCAGGTGTGCGATGACCACCGAAGGCTGGACCTGGCATGAGATCCCGACTGATCAGATCCCCGACGGTGAAGGGCGGGTACGCACTGTCGTTGTTGACGGCCGGGCCATCGCCGTGTCTCGTTGCCGCGGACTGATTGGTGCGCTCGACAACCGCTGTCCGCATCAGGGCGGGCCGCTCGGAGAGGGTTCCATTGAGAACGGCCTGCTGCGCTGCCCTTGGCACGGCTACGACTACGACCCGATCACTGGGGAGCCTCCCTCGGGGTTCAGCGATGCCCCGGAGAAGTTCGAGGTCTCCAAGGAAGGCGACAGCGTCCGGGTGCTGCTACCGCCCCATGACGCGCAGCTAAGGACCGTCAGCGACGTGATCGTCGACACGCTGCTCGCATGGGGCGTGGACACCGTCTTCGGAATGGTCGGTCACTCCAATCTCGGATTTGCCGACGCCCTGAGGCGGGCAGAAGAACGGGGAGATCTCCGGTACATCGGCATTCGACACGAAGGAGCTGCCGCCTTTGCCGCCAGTGCATACGGCAAGCTGACTGGACGGCCAGCGGCTTGCCTGGCCATCGCAGGGCCCGGTTCAACGAACTTGCTCACCGGCCTGTACGACGCCAAGTTGGACCGCTCACCTGTCATCGCCATCAGTGGGCAGGTCCCCTCGTCCTCGCTCGGACGCGGTGCGTTCCAAGACCTCGATCTTGGCTCGGTCTTTGGCGACGTCGCCATCTCCACCACCCGGATCTCCGCAGGCAGCAACGCGGCTGAACTCACTGCGGTCACCGTCAAGCGTGCTCTGGACGGACCTGGCGTAGGCCATCTGGTGCTGCCGGACGAGGTGCAGGGGCTGCCAAGCGACGCCGAACCCGCGACGCCGGGTGGTCGCGGTGCACAGGTCGGTCCGGCTGCCGCCGAGTTGGTAACGACCGCTGGCGAGATGTTGGCAGAAGCTCGGCGACCGGTACTGATCGTTGGAGAAGGCGCTCGGCACGCGGCCACAGAAGTCACCGAGCTGGCCGAGCGCCTGGGGGCTCCCGTGCTCACCACCTTTCAGGCCAAAGGCTTGGTCCCTGACCAGCACCCGCTCGCCGGCGGCGTCCTCGGTCGGTCGGGAACGCCCGTGGCCAGTTGGTTGATGAACGAGAGCGACCTGCTTCTCGTCATCGGTGCCTCCTTTGCCCACCACACCGGCATCGCCACCTACAAGCCGGTCATTCAGGTCGATCACTCGGCGGCGGCCATTGGCCGTTTCGACCCAGTACAGCTTGGCGTTGTTGGCGACGCAGCCATGACACTGCGCCAGCTCATCGATCAGCTTGATGTCGATAACTCGGCAGCCAGCAACCAACGCGATGATGTCGCTTCCCGCTGGAAGCTCTGGCGTGCCGAGAAGCACCGACGGGCCCACGATGACCTCGGGCAAGGAATCCCCGCGGCTGCCGTGTTCGCAGCTCTGAGCGAACACGCCCCCCAGGATGCCGTGATTACCGTCGACGTCGGCAACCACGCCTACTCGTTCGGCCGCTACTTCGAGTCGTCGGGACAACCGGTTCTCATGTCCGGCTATCTGGGCTCCATCGGCTTCGGCTATCCAGCCGCGATCGGTGCCTGGGCCGCAAACCCCCGTCGCCCGATCGTTGCCGTCACCGGAGACGGCGGGTTCGGTCAGTATCTGGCTGAAATGACGACTGCTGTGAAGTATCGAATCCCCATCAAACACGTGCTGCTCGACAACCGGTCGCTCGGAAAGATCGCCAAAGAGCAGCTGGCAGAGCAACGACCGCTCTGGCAGACGTCGCTGGTGAACCCCGACTTCGCCGACTACGCCCGTCTCTGTGGTGCGACTGGAATCACCGCAACCGCCACCGGCGAACTGGACGCCGCGATGCGCGAACTCTTCGCAGCATCCGGGCCGGCGTTACTGCACGTGCACCAAGATGCCGCGCTGGTGTGATCGTGACCCTACTCAGCCTCGAGCGCCCTCACTTGAGAAGTCTCTCGTCGTCTACGGTTACTGGCGAGAGGGGCTGGCAGATGACCGACGACGACGTCGATGTGCTCGAAGCGCTTCGCAAGGGCGACGAGCAGGCGTTCGCCACGCTCATCGACTCCTGGTCGCCATCGATGCTGCGCTATGCCGGCTACTTCGTCCGCAGCCACGCGAGCGCTGAGGACGTGGTGCAGGAGACGTGGCTGGCGGTCCTCCACGGCCTCGATGGGTTCCGCGGCGACGCCTCGCTACGCAGCTGGACCTTCCGAATCTTGGCCAACATTGCGCGCAAGCGAGGAGGTCGTGACGCGCGCTCAGTTCCTGTAGGGCTCACCTCCGACGAACCAACCTATGAGGCCGGCCGGTTCCGCGGACTCGGTGACCCGTGGCCCGGTCATTGGCGCACCGACGCTGCTCCCACACCGTGGCATCCAGAAGAGCGACTGCTCTCCCGTGAGGCTCGTGATGCGGTGTACGCCGCAATGGCCGGGCTACCTGAGCGTCAGCGTGTCGTCGTCGAGCTTCGCGACGTTCACGGTTTGTCTTCGGCTGAGGTGTGCGATGCGTTGACGATCAGTCCGGAGAACCAGCGAGTGCTTCTTCACCGCGGTCGAGGCCGCGTCCGCGCAGCTCTGGAGTCGTTCATGGAGGTGCGCCCATGACTGCAGACCTCGCCTGTCAGGAACTTGTCGAGCTGCTGAGCCACTACCTGGACAACCAGTTGTCGCAGCAGGCGGCTGACCACGTTGAACTCCACCTATCAGACTGTCCGGGGTGTCAGACGGCTCTGGAACACCTCCGCACCAGCGTTGCACTTACCCGGTCAACGCAAGTGGCGTCCCTAGCGCCGGACGTGCGTCAGCGACTGCTCACCGAGTTTCGACGAATCACTGGCTAAGGGGTTGCCACATGGAGAGAGCAAATCGGCCCGCCTGATCGGTCCACCACCCGAGCGGGCCGAAGCCGATCGTGGCCATCTCCGCTGACAAGGACTCACGTCGGAACTTTGCCGAGATCTCGGTGCGCATCTCCTCGTCATCGACGAAGTCGACAGTCAGGTCGATGGCGGCCACCCGCACTGTCATGGCCCGCAGAGCGCGAAGGCGCATCTCAATCCATTCAAACTCATCGTCCCAGATGACGACATGCTCGAACCCTTCCGCGTCGAAATCGGCGCCCAGCTCCCGGTTGACCACAGACAACACGTTCCGGTTAAAGGCAGCGGTGACCCCGGCGGAGTCGTCGTAAGCGGGTATGAGCACCTCGGGTGCTTTGACCAGGTCGGTTCCCAGAAGCAGCGTGTCGCTTGGCTGCATCACCGAATGAAGGGCTTGCAGAAATCGCGCCCGGTAGTCCGGCTCGAAGTTGCCGATCGTGCCACCGAGGAAAGCGATGAGTCGCGAGCTACTGGCAGGAATCTCGGCGAGGTGACGATCGAAGTCGGCGACCAAGCCACGAACTGCCAGGCCCGGATAAGCTTCAGCAAGGACGGGACCCGCGGCCAGCAGGGCGCTCTCACTGACGTCGAGAGCAACGTACTGACGCAATGTGCCGGTTTTGACGAGCGCGTCGAGAAGCCAACGCGTCTTGGTCGAGGAGCCTGAGCCAAGCTCGACCAGACTCTCCGCACCAGCGCAACCGACGATCTCAGCGACATGGTGCTTAAGAATCTCAGCTTCCGCACGGGTGGGGTAGTACTCGGGAAGGCGGGTGATCTCCTCGAAGAGCTCACTGCCGGCCTTGTCGTAGAACCACTTGGGCGGCAGCCATTTCGGCGAGGCTGTCAGCCCTCGGCGCACGTCCGCGCGGAGGGCCGTACCGAGGAACTCCTCGGGCAAATGATGATCGATCTGGAAGTCGTACATCAAGGGGCCACCCTCTCCAACGGTTGAACCTCAATGCTCGAACTGGTCGCCACGACGACACTGTCGTCTGGCACTTGCTGCCAGCCTCCGCTGGTGTCCGCGGGCTCCGATGCCACCGTCACCCCGCTGTCGTCCTGGTAGGTGAACAGGGTGTCGCCGGCCGATGTTGCGACGATCTGCTCACCGTCGTGCAGCAACATGTTGTACCGACCGGGCGAGCATCGCTGCGCACGGACGGCCACCTTTGCCAGTGCTCGGAGTGCGGTGATCCCGTTCTCCAGCTCTCGCTGTACCAACAACCAGAGGAGAGCCGAATCTGTACGTGCGACTAGGCGCAGAAGTTCAGCTTGCGGGACGTCAGCAACCAGCTCCGCTACGTCCGTTGGCCACCGATCGATGCGACCGTTGTGGCTGAAGAGCCGTTCGCCGTCGCTGAAGGGAGCTGCCGACTCAACTCCCGAAGCCGTTCCTGGGGTGGCCGAGCGGACCGCGGCCAGAACGGCCTCGGAGGAAACAGTGCCCGTCAGTTCAGGCAAGTTTGGGTCGCCCCAGAGTGGGATACCACGTCGATAGCGCTGGGGGCGCTTGGAGTCACCGGTCCACCAGCCGATCCCGAAGCCGTCGGCGTTGACCGTGCCGTACTTTTGGAACCGCGGCTGCCAGGCTTGTCGTTGTAGACCGAACTCCGGCTCAAGAATGAGGTCAGACAACGTCCGGGGACGCCCGATGTAGGCAAAGTGGCGGCACATCGCGCTACTCCCCTGCGTCCTGCGCACAGCGGAAGCCGCTGAAGATCTGCCTGCGGATCGGCAAGTCCCAGTTGCGGAACGTACCGCGGATGGCGACCGGGTCGACCGACCACGCCCCCCCGCGCAGCACTCGATGGGAGCGGCCAAAGAAGACTTCGGAGTACTCCCGGTACGGCCAGGCAGCAAAGCCCGGATACGGCGCGAAGGTGCTCGCCGTCCACTCCCAGACATCGCCAATCATCTGGTGAACTCCGTAGGCCGATGCTCCTTGGGGGTAGGCGCCAATCGGTGCTGGCTGAAGATATCGCTGCCCGAAATTGCCGTGCGCGACCGAAGGGTCGTCGTCACCCCATGGGTAACGGCGAGAGCGCCCCGAGACCGGGTCGTGGCGCGCAGCCTTCTCCCACTCCAGCTCGGTTGGCAGCCGTTTCCCCGCCCATCGGGCGTACGCGTCGGCCTCGAACCAGCTGACGTGCTGCACCGGCTCGCGGGCGGGCAACGTCTCGTGCACCCCGAATCGGAGCCTGCTCCAGGATGCGCCTTCACGCTCCCAGAAGAGAGGGGCAACAAGCGCGGCCTCCTGCCGATGCCGCCACCCGTCCGGAGACCACCAGCGGGGGTCGTCGTATCCACCGGCTGTGACGAACTGCAGGTACTGCTCGTTGGTGACTGGGAAGGTATCGATCCAGAAGGCCGGCAAGTGAACCTCATGTGCTGGCCGTTCGTTGTCGAGCGCCCATGGCTCGGTGGACGTCCCCATCGTGAAGGCACCCCCCGGGATGAACCGTTCCGCGGGAACGGTCTTCAGATCAAGGACGGCTTCTGGCGGCGCCGCTGCCCAGAGCAGACCGGGCCCCCGGCGCAGCTGGTGTGTTGCCAGCATCGTCTCGTCGTGCTGTGCCTCGTGCTGAGCGATCATGCCGAAAGCGAAGCCATCGTTGACGATCGGGCGTCCCTCCAGGGGCGTGTCGTCAAGGACGTCGAGGACTTTGGCCCGCACTTCCGCTACGTAGGAGCGCGACTCCTGCGGCGAAAGCAGCGGCAACGCCGGACGCTCGGCCCGTGGATGTTGAAAAGCGTCGTAGAGCTCGTCGACGGCCGGGTCCATGACCGGGTCGCGGCCACCCACATCACGTACCAGCCAGAGCTCTTCCTGATTGCCGATGTGAGCCAGATCCCACACCAGCGGGGACATGATCGGTGAGTGCTGGCGCGTGAGATCGATGTCATCAACAACGTCGGTGAGCAAGTCGGTACGTGCCCTCGTCCGCTGCAGTGTTCGCGCGATCGATTCCTTGGACGTCGACGTCACGGACGCACCCCAACCGGAACAGGGACTGGCGCATCAATAGCAGGGTGTGGTGGCGGAGTGACGCCTGGTCCAACTGCGCGCAAGTCGTCAGCCGGGCATCGGGCGGCGCTGGTGTAGTCATCGGAAAACCTCGCCAGGCGGTCAACGATCCATGGTGGCGCCGAGGATCGGTCCAGTGACTCAGTCGCCAGAGCGAGAAGTCCGGTCGCAGCGGACGCGATGGCGCGGTCGGCAAGGCCAAGGCGCGCAGCGTCCGACCAGCGACCCTCAGTCGGCTCAGTGAGCTCGAGCGCGCGATCACCGATGTCAGTGTCTTCAGCCAAGGCGTAGAGGACGGCAAGGGGAAGGGCCCAACCGTCTCCGCGCTGTGCATCCAGGTATCGAACTTCGACCGCGCCCCGCGGTCGCACCGGAGGGAACAGGGTCGTGAGGTGGTACCGAAGGTCAATCGGAGTCGGCGGGCGCAATCCCAGGGAATCAAAGCCGGAGATCCACTCGGAGAAGGTGAATCTTCGGGCGACCGACCACGAATCTTGCTCATCGTGGCTCGACCTGGGCAGCATCATCACCGGGGCTGCGAGCGCATAACGGATGTAGGAGTCGGCGGCTTCCGGCGCCGGGTGCCGCGTCGGGACAGGCGAGGTGCGGGCAGGGTCCAGCGACAGCCAAACCCCTTGACGAGCGCTGACCCAGCCAGTATCCCGACCCTCAACGAACGGTGAGTTTGCGAAAGCGGCGACCAGCGCCGGCCCAACGGCGTGCAACAACCGCCACCGACGCTGAATATCCGCGGCGGCCCCGGATTCAAGGGTGATTTGCAGCGAAGCCGTTGCTCGCATCATCATCCGCCCGCTGGGACCGTATTGGTCGAGGTACGACTCCATGGCTCGGTACCGGGGGTGGTCGGTTCGGCGCGGCGGTAGGTAGACCGGATCGGTCCCTTCACCGAGCAGCTTCACGCCGGCCTTTGAACTCCTTCGCCGCAACTCCTCCAGGTCGGCCGCGACGGCGGTCAAGGCGTCCACCAGCCCGCTGCAGACCCGCGAGGAAATCTCCAGCTGCCCACCGGGTTCCTCGGTGACCTGTCCCCCAGACCGCAACTCGCGTCGGTCCAGGGCATCAAGGCCATCGCGGGCAAGTGGGGCACCCATAGCGTCCCGGGTGAGGAACTCGACCTCGACGCCGACCCGGCCAGGTACGGCGGTCGTGAAGGCAGTCGACATGAGCAAGTTCTCTGCGTCAGCCAGGGTCAGGCGTGCCGGGTCAGAAGAATGCGCCACAGCGACCTCCTCCCCGCGTGTCAGTAGTGGTCCACTCCGGCACAGCACAGAACTGCCCCTGGTCTGATCTGTGTCGGCAGCCCGAGCCACCGTTACACCCTTGCCCGATTCTCGCCTACCGTCCACTCGTGGGCAGATCTCGTACGAGGAAGCCAGACCAGCGGGAGGTAGCGCTCAGACCGCGGCCATCACCAGCAGGCCGCCGGCGGCAGTCACGGCACCCGCTGTGACAACGGGGAGCCAGCGGAGCGCTCGCAACGCGGAGGGCCGCTGGCCTCGCTCTGCCCAGGTGAAGAGCCGCTCTTGGCCGCGGAGCACGGCGAAACCAACCCCGGCCAGAGTGAGTGCCATTCCTGCGCCGAACGCCAGGACGAGCAGGACGCCGAACCAGGCACGCCCGGCGGCGACCGCCGCGAGCAGGACGACCACCGCTGAAGGGCTGGGGAGCAAGCCACCGGTGACCCCGAGCGCAACGAGGATGCCGCGCCTTGGCCGACGTTCATCCACCCGCTCCGTTTCAACGTCCTGCGCGAGGGGCCGAACCAGCGTGTTTGTCGCCACCGCATCCCGGCCGTGGTCATGCAAGGGCCCGTGGTCATGCGAATGCCCGTGGTCATGCGAATGCCCGTGACCCGCTCCGCGGACCGCGTTACGCAGCAGCACGAGACCCATGACCAGGACAACGGCTCCGGTGATGACTCCAAGCAGCGGGTACACAGCAGCGGGAGCTGCCGTGGCCGTTCCGGCGACCACAAGGCCGAGGACCAGGACACTGGCCGTATGGGTGGCGGTCACCGTGATCCCAACGGTCAGCGCGGCGCGACCGGCCCGCTCACGCCGCCCGGCCAGAGCGAACGCCACAAGTGACTTGCCGTGTCCTGGTGCCAGTGCATGAGTGGCCCCGACAACAAGTGCCACCAAGAGCGCCAGTGTTATGCCGATAGGGCCTGTCGCCGTCGACGACACCGAGCCCAGCAAGGCGGCACCCCAGCCCCATGGCGTGCTGGTACTCGTCGAGGTCG
Source organism: Candidatus Nanopelagicales bacterium (assembly GCA_038316135.1). Classification (GTDB taxonomy): domain Bacteria; phylum Actinomycetota; class Actinomycetes; order JAHEKZ01; family JAHEKZ01; genus JAHEKZ01. Next base: position 52,184 of record JBBQAL010000002.1, read on the forward strand.
CCGTCTGCGCAGGTGCCGCCAGCGACGGTCCACCGGGCTCAAGTTGAGCAGAGGCCGTATTGACGTGCAGGGGGTTCGTCTGTTGCGACTCCGGGTACTCGGTTAGTACTCCCGACACACTCTGGGTCGGGACGTTGGTATCGGTCACGGTGACGCCATCTCCCTGCAGGGTCACCTCGCGCCATCCGACCTCCGTTGGTGCGGTGTCGTCGGAGAAAGTGAGTGAGCCACCCGCCGCGACCGCAACGACTCCACGCAGGTTGCACTCAAGTCGCATGGTGTTCAGGCCAGCCTGTCCAGCCGCCAGTGACGCTGAGGACCCCTCGGACCGCAACACCACCGAACGATCGCCAACCGACATCTGAAGGTCGCGAGCAGCTTCGTCACACTGGGCCAGAGCAAAACGGCTCAGCTCGCCAGCCGAGGCTGACTCATCGCCATTGACGTCGAGCTCCGCCATGGCCTGTACGGTGGGAATCTCCGCAAGGTCGACCACGTGCACGACCTGGACCTGGTCTGTCGAGACAACGATCCCGTTGTAATGGTTGACCGAGAAATTCCCGAGCGGGTGCGCCGATGCGGCGCCCGGAGCGGCCAACAAACCGACGATGGCGAGCGCAGCAACGGCAAGCACGCGACGGATCATGAGCTCGCCTCCAGCTCGGCGAGAAGTTCCTGCAGCTGTTCGGACTGCCACGGTGCGTACCCTCTGTCGCTGCGCAATGCAGCCTGCAGATGGGTCCGTGCGGCGCCCTGCATCCCGAGTGCGAGTTCGATGGCACCTCGGTGCTGCAGCGATCGGGCGTCACCGCCGTAAACCGTCGCCAGACGGGCATATCGCAGCGCCTCGGTGTCCCGACCATTGACATGTAGGGCCCAAGCCAGGGCGTCAGCGACCAGCGGTGAGTGACGACGCCCCCATTCAGCCTCGGCATTGCGCAGGGCAATAGTGGCGTCGCCGTGGTCTGCCTCGAACCACGCGAGCTCGAGATCTGGGCGGATGCCAGACGCCCTGGCTAGGCGGGCAGACGCACGCACAACGGCGTACTGCTGCTGCGCGGCCCCGCGATCACCGGAGATCTCATAGAGCTCGCCGAGCGCGATCAGGTGCTCAAGCAGCGGCACCCTGGTCACCACCTCGCGCAAGATGCTGATCGCACGGTCGACGTGACCACGCAGGGCAAGCACGCGCGCGCGGCCGGCGAGTGCATTCGGGTCAGTGGGCACCACCTGCAACGCCGCCCGGTAATGCGCGTCAGCAGCGCCGAGGTCTCCGGCGCGGCGAGCTATCTCTCCAAGGTGGTAGTTGACGAAGGCACGTGCATTAGGGTCCGTTGCGCTGGTGAGCGCAGAGGAGAAGTAGCGGCGAGCGTCTGTTTCGTTCCCGCGAAGCTCAGACTGGTAGGCCAGACGCGTCGTTGCAGCAAGTCCTGGTTGCAGTCGGTCGAAGGTGCGGGCGGCCCGTAGCGCGGCAGGAAGCTTTCCGAGCTCGGTCAGTGCGTCGACTCGGACGCCGAGCGCCGGGCGCGAGTACGGATTGAGGCGCAGCGCTCGGTCTGCTTGGGCAAGCGCCGCCGTGAAGCGATGTTCGGCCGAGAGCAGCGCGGCCTGGGCAGCCTGGGCGAGGTCGTTGGCGCGCGGCATCTCTTCAAGTGATCGAGTGGCAGCCTGCTTCGACGCGGCGTACGCCGCTGGGTCTGCCGTCACGCGCCCTTGTTCGATGAGGAGCAGTGCAAGGACCCCCCAGCTATGTGCGTCAGCCGGCTGTGCGTCAAGGTGCTGCCGCAGCGACTCGATCTGTCCAGCGAGGTCCGCGCTCGACGTGAAGACGGCCGCGTCGGCGTTGGCGTTGGCTGAGGGATCGGTGGGGGGCGACTGCGCACCGCTCAGTCGCGGAGGCAGCAGCGCAGCGGCAACGGTGAGGGCTCCTGCAATCACCAGCGCCGCTGCAGCTTTGGCCGGTCGTGAGGGTGTCACGTCGTCTCCTCGGGTGGATCGAGTGGTGGTGGCGGTGGTTGGGGCCGGGCCCTGGCCGCCCCGCCGATGTGGCGGAGCGGCCAGGGAGTTTCCCCGCGGTCAGGCCTTCGCGGATTCGGTGCGTCCGGCGCGACCGAACATCACCGCGCCGCCGACCATCGCCAGGAATCCGAGAGCAACGGCTGCCGCGGACCACGGCGAGCCACCCTCTGACGCGACACCTGCGCTAACGGCGTTGGCCGCATCCGATCCGCCTTCGATCGGCGAGTACGAGCTGTTGCTCACGGTGGGACCACTCACGGAACCGTCGTGCGGCAACGCGACGTACGGGAAGTACTCCGTGAACGCCTTGTCGTTCGTGCCGACGCCGTCACCAAGGTCGTTCGGTGAGCCGACGAGCTCACCCTCGACGACCTGAAGCGCGATGTCGAGGACGTCATCGGTCAGTCGTCGCCCGTTCGGGAACCCAGCGGTGTCGCCACCGATAACCCCAAGACGGTCGGGGTTCGCGGTCGGTGGGATCGAGGTGTTGAGCCTCAGCATCTCGCCCGGCGCCTTTAGGTTCGCGGGCTGGTTGAGCCCTTCCACACCAGTGAGGAAGACCGAAACCAGATCGTCGCGAGGAGTCGCCGGTGCGGGGATGCCATAGACGGCGTCCACAAGGTCAGCCAGGTGTGAGTTCTTCACGTACTTCAGGTACTGCGGGTCATCCACCGGACGGCTGGCGTTGAAACCATCTTTGTCCTTGAGTGGGATGACTACCTCGTTCACAAGCGGGTTGCCAAGGCGCGAAACCTGCGACCATTTGCCGGACGCCGTGCGCTCCTGCGTGGTGGTCCATACACCGAAGACGGGGTCGCCGTCGGTGGTCAACGACTTCGACGGCACCTGGAGCGCAACCGTGTTCACATTGAACCCAGCGAGCGTGTCGTTTCCAACTTCAGAGAGGTCACCGCCATAGAGCAGGTCAAATACGCGCAGGTCGAGGAAGAACGGGTCGTCGGCCTGACCGGCGTAGGTCTTTCCGTTTCCCTTGAGTACGGGTGTGATCGCCTCGTTCCGCAGCTGCGCGTAGTTCGGCATGGATGCGGTTCCGGTGTGGCTTGGAGCGACTGGGCCCTTTGCCATGACCTTGGTTCCACCCCCGACGTTCAGACGCGTCAAGGTGAACTTCTGGCGCACGTTGAGGTCAGGGTCGGTGAGGCTGGTGACCTGTCCGGTGTTGTAGAGGAAGGTGTCCTCGTTCTGGTAGGTGGTCTTGAAGGTCCACCGGTAAATCTTCTCCGCCTTCGCATCCCCGTCGTTGTCGATACGCAGGTCATACTGCGCGTCGGTGGCGAATGGGTAGAAGTTGGGACCGCCCGATGGCTCCTCGAAGGGAATCCAGTTGGCGATGAGGGTCGTTTTGGCCGGTGCCTTCGGGCTCACAAAGGCGTACAGGTCGGTGCCGTCGTACTGTGGCATGCCACTGATCAGTGGTGCCTCGCGGTGGCTGGACGCCACAGCGCTCAGGGGAGCAAGGCCGACAGCGCCGACGCCAGCGATCAGCGCCCCGCTGGCGAGTGTGGCTGCAGCACGACGACGCCGGGTGGCGCGATTCGTGCGTGGGGTTGGGGGTTGCATCAGATCCTCCGAATCGAAGCGGGCGCACCGCCAACTCAGCGATGCACCCCTCATTCGGAGCCAACTCGTCCGCGGATTGGTCCGCCATCAGCCCAGATCACGGCTGAGCGTTCAAGCGGAGAGCTGGACGAGCAGCACCGGGTCGGTTGTCGGCGCTTGCGACCCACCCTCCGGCTCGATGCTCATGCCGAACGTGGTCGTTCCGGCCGGCAGCTCCACCAGGGCTGTTGCCCGCCCGGAGTCCGGCTGCAGCAGCCCAACAGACGTCGCCCCTTGATCGTCGATCGCCCAAAGCTGATATGTCTCGTCCGGCCCGGTCGCAGGTAGCGACGCAGCCAAGAAGGCGGCCCGTTCGAGGTTCGGCGAGACCACCAGAGTTCCCGTACCGCCCCCTGTGACATCAGTGCGCTCCACTGTGGCGTCAGGATCACCGAGCAAAGCAGTGATCTGGTCAGCAGCAACCTGAGCGTCGGTAGCGCGTTCAGTTGCCTGGTAGGTCGAGACTCCTAGCGCGCCGGCCACGATCACGGCCGCGGCCGCCACCCCGGCTAGCACCCGGTTGACCCCTCGCCGGCGGAGGCGGGCTTCGGCGAGATCGATCACTTGCGGCTCGGGAGCGTGCTCCACCTGCGGTACCCGGCTGACCTGCTTGAGCACTTCGGCACGTAAGGACGCCGGTGGTGTCTCGGCCACCGAACTTGCCAGCGCAGCCACTGTCTCATGCATTCCGCGCAGCTCCTCAACGCATGGGTCGCAACCGTCCAGGTGGTCTTCAAAGGTCGCGGACTCACGTGAGTCGAGTGCATCGAGCGCGTAGGCGGCGGCAAGATCGTGGACGTTGTCGCTCATGCGGTAACCCCCAGGCAGTCTCGGAGCCGGATGATGCCATCACGCATCCGAGTCTTGATGGTGCCAAGTGGAGCCCCGAGCCGCTCGGCGACTTCGGGGTAGGTGAAGCCGCTGAAGTACGCCAAGGTCACCGACTCCCTTTGTAGCTTGGTAAGAGCGTCGATGCATTCGCGCATCGCTTGGGCCTCGAGCCGGTCCTCGACCTCCTCGGCCACCTCGTCGTGCTCGCGCTCCACTGAACGCTGTGCAACGCGCAACTCCCGATCCGACGCCGCTTGCACCGAGCGCACCCGGTCGACGGCTCGCCGATGAGCCATGGTCATCACCCAGGCGAAGCCGGTACCGCGCCCTGGGTCGAACCGCGGAGCCTGCTGCCACACCTCGAGCAACACCTCTTGGGCCACTTCCTCGGCCAACTCAACCTGGCGAAGGACGCGCCTGGCGAGACCGAACACGGCGGGGGCAACGGCGTCGTAAAGCTCCGCAAAAGCCCCGTCGTCGCCCTTGGCGACCCGAAGTAGCAGCGGATCGAGATGACGGCGCCCTGGTGTCTCAGCCGCGATCTGGTCCTCAGTGTCCGTTGGCACAAGGTGCAGTCTGGTCCGACATGGCTCGGCGGCGCCAGACATAGCCTCACCTTTGCTCTCGACTGCGGTCTCCATTGGGTATTCGAAGCCACGGCCGGTCTGGATTGCCTCTGTTTGCCTCCCCTTGGGTTGGCCCCGAAGGCAAGATGATCGGAGAGCCAGCACCGAGCAGTAGCTCGAGAAGTTCTCCGGGCGGATGTCAACCCGGAGATCGGGTCGGAACGACTACTTCGTGTGACCTTGACCGCAGAGCCCCCAGCAGAAGGGCATGGCGTGGGCACTATTGACGACGGCCCGCACCTCATCGAAGGGAAGGTCGAGCGACTTCCCCAGGTGGTGTCGTTCTCTACCGTCTTTCGGGCCGAGTACCGGGGGCTGGTGGCCATCGCCTGGGGGCTCACTGGTTCACGCGACACGGCCGAGGACATGGCCCAGGAGGCGATGCTGAGTTTGCACCGCCACCTCGAGAGGGGCGATGTGATTGAGAACCCAGCTGCCTACGTCCGTCGGTCATGTTCCAACCTCTCTGTCTCGTGGGTGCGAAGGAGGATGGCCGAGACTCGTGCGTTGTTACGCATGGGGGCGCCACCGGGGAGTGCCCCGGCGCCAGACGCCGAGAACGACGCCTTCTGGTCTGAAGTTCGACGGCTGCCAAGACGGCAGGCGCAGGTCATCGCCCTGTTCTACGGCTACGACCTGAGCGTGGCAGACCTCGCCGCCACCCTTGAGATATCGACAGGAACCGCCAAGACCCACCTGTTTCGTGGACGACGGACCCTCGCGGCACGGCTTGGCCTTGACGCTGATAACCCGGACGGGGATGTGAGCTGATGTCCATCGACACCCTTGGCCGCCAGGCGAGCGAGGCTCTCTTCGCGGCAACAGCAGACCTCGACGCCCAGACTTCACTCCGCCGCAATCTCGAATCATCGCGGGGACGTCGCCGGCTCAGCCCTGCACTCGTCGTCGTCGCTGCTGTCGTCATCCTGGTCGTCGGGTGGGCGTTCAGTGGCGACCTGCAGCGCTCGGCCGTGCCTGCACCCCCACTTGACACGCCTCTCCCCGTGCTGGTCGGGAAGAAGCTTGGTGGCCCCATAACTGCCGTGGCTCCCACAGGTTGGGAGGTCATCAACGATCGAGCGTACGTCGAGATGCGCCCCGCCGACGGATCGCCGGGGATGCAGGTGTTCATGGTCGTCCCCCGCAGGGTCTATGACCCACCATCCGACGAACTGGTTCCGCTCAAGGACGACCCCGTCGTCTGGATAACAACCCACCCGGAGGTGAAGACTCTTGACAAGTTCGGTGTCGATGGCCCCGGCTCGGCTTGGACTGCAACAGCGGTCGATCTGTCGTTGTCACCGAAAGCCAAGAATGACTGGGTCCACCTCCTGCCACTTTCGATGGCGCCCGGCTCACCGCCGCTCGCCATCACCGCAAACAACGGAATGGACCGCTGGATCATCATCGACTTCGAGAAGTCTCGTCCGCTCATCATCGCGGCAACATCACCAACTCGGGACGACCCCGATCTAGCCACGGCAATCAACCAACTGCTTGCCTCAATCCAAATCCAGCAGAACTAAACGGGGAAGGAAACCATGAACACAAAACAACGACTCGCTTCGGTTCTGGCAGCCGCCGGATTTGCGGCGATGTCTTTGAGCGCAGCACCGACGGCCAGTGCGGCTCCACTAGAGTCGGGCACCTTCGACTTTAGTACGAACGCCACGTTCGACGACTGCGGCTTCGCGGTCCATGAGGACTCCCATGCCTACGGCAGGTACACGATCAGTAAGGGCACGAACAAAACCAGCGGCGAGTACTTCAGGCTCAAGCAGCAGGTGCAGTACAGCGGGACCTACACCAACGTGAAGACTGGGGCCTACTTCACTGAAGAATGGCACACGAACATCCGCCAGCTTCCAGCCACGATCGTGGACGAGAACGGTCCGGTCGTCACCTACCAAGTCAAAGAGAGCGGCGTCTGGGATACCCTTCGCGACTCCTCAGGCAACGTGCGCTACCGGAGTACCGGCAACCTGGTGTTCTCCTACGTCTTCGACACCGGCGGCGACTCAGCACCTGGCGGTGAGATCCTCGCCGAGGACTTCGTCAGGACGTCCGGGAACTGGCAGACGTGGGACACAGACTTCTGCGCGATCGTAAGCGACCTGATCGGCTGAGCTACCCACGGAACCGCCTGGAAGCCGCGGCTCGCTCAGCGAGCTCGGCGTCCGGTGGGTAGGCGACCTCTTCCAAGGTCAGGCCGTGTGGCGGCATCACTGTGACCGACGAAGAGCGCTTGACCTCAGCAAGGACGTCGCCTACCCACCGAGCGGGCCGCCGGCCCTCCCCCACTGCTACGCATGCGCCAACGATCGACCGCACCATGTTGTGGCAGAACGCATCTGCGATCAATGTCGCCTCCAGCAGACCTCCGTCGATGCGCGCCCACTCGAAGACTCGGAGCGAACGCACGGTGCTTGCGCCGTCTCGTCGTTTGCAGAAGGCGACGAAGTCGTGCTCCCCCACCAGCTCGGCCGCCGCGGTATTCAGGAGGGCAACGTCCAACCGACGCCGATTCCACACCACATCGGATCGCCGAATCGGATCGACGCCGACGGGGTCGTCGCAGATCCGAAATACGTACCTCCGCGACTCAGCACTGAAGCGCGCATCGAATCCCTCGGGCGCCACCCGCACACCGGTAACCCGCACGTCCACGGACAGCAAGCCTGACAGCCGGTACAGCACCCGCTCACCGTTGGCGTTCCAGGCATTCGCCGGCACGTCGGTGTGAGCCACCTGACCGCGCGCATGGACGCCTGCATCAGTTCGCCCTGCGACCGTCAGCCCGGGTGCAGCCTCCAGCCGGAGTACCACCGCGAGCGCGTCATCGAGAACTCCCTCGACCGTGCGACGCCCTGGTTGCTTGGCCCAACCAGAGAAGCCGGCACCGTCGTAACCGAGGTCAAGGCGCAAACGCACGAGCCCGCTCCCCCTCTGGGGAACGGGCTCGTGGTCAGACTCCGGAGTCGTCAGGACTCCTTGGGATTGTCAGCCTCGTCGGCCGTCTCCTCAGTGACCTCAGCCGCCGCCTCTTCGACGACAGCCTCTTCGGTCGCGGCATCTTCGTTCACCGACTCTTCGACCTCGGCCGCTTCGACAGTAGCCGCTTCGACAACAGCGGGAGTTGTCTCCTTCTTCGGCTTCGTCGCGCGCGTTTTGCGCTTACTCTCGTCCAATCGCTCCACCAGCTCGATAACCGCCATCGGGGCGTTGTCGCCCTTGCGTGGCCCAATCTTGGTGATCCTGGTGTAGCCACCTGCACGGTTGTCGTACTGCGGGGCAATGTCGGTAAAGAGCGTGTGAACAACACCCTTGTCACCGATAACCGTCATCACCCGCCGCCGCGAGGCGAGGTCACCCCGCTTGGCGAAGGTGATCAGACGCTCGGCCAGTGGGCGTACCCGCTTGGCCTTGGCCTCAGTCGTGGTGATGCGGCCGTGCTCGAAGAGCGCGGTGGCGAGGTTCGCCAGGATGAGCCGCTCGTGCGCCGGACTGCCGCCAAGACGCGGGCCCTTAGTGGGGCTTGGCATTTCTCGATCTCCTTGAGTTCAGTCAGGCGGTGGTTAGAGCTGCTCGTCCTCGACGAATCCCTCGTCGTCGTCTTCGTCGTAGTTGTCAACGATCGCCGAGGGGTCGAATCCGGGGGGGCTGTCCTTCAGAGCCATGCCGAGTCCGACGAGCTTGGCCTTCACCTCGTCGATCGACTTCGCACCGAAGTTACGGATGTCCATGAGGTCGGCCTCGCTTCGGCTGATGAGCTCACCCACCGAGTGGATGCCCTCGCGCTTGAGGCAGTTGTAGGACCGGACGGTGAGGTCGAGCTCTTCGATGGGAAGCGCCATGTCGGCGGCCAGAGCTGCATCAGCCGGTGACGGACCCATGTCGATGCCCTCGGCCTCGGCGTTGAGTTCGCGGAAGAGGCCGAAGAGCTCAACGAGAGTCTTTCCGGCGGACGCCACGGCGTCACGGGGACGCATGGACGCCTTCGTCTCAACGTCGATTACGAGGCGGTCGAAGTCAGTCCGCTGCTCGACACGAGTGGCCTCAACCTTGTACGAGACCTTCAGCACGGGCGAGTAGATGGAGTCGACCGGAATGCGGCCGATCTCCTGACCCGCCTGCTTGTTGAGCTCAGCGCGCACGTAGCCGCGACCGCGTTCAACCGTAAGCTCCATCTCCAACTTGCCCTTGCCGTTGAGCGTCGCGAGCACAAGCTCGGGGTTATGAACCTCGACTCCGGCGGGCGGGGCGATGTCAGCAGCGGTGACGACGCCGGGGCCCTGCTTGCGCAGGTACATCACCACAGGCTCGTCGTGCTCAGTGCTCACGATCAGCTCTTTGATGTTGAGGACGATGTCGGTGACGTCCTCCTTCACACCGGGAACCGTAGTGAACTCGTGCAGCACACCGTCGACGCGAATCGACGTCACTGCGGCGCCCGGGATGGACGACAACAGAGTGCGGCGGAGCGAGTTGCCGAGCGTGTAGCCGAAGCCAGGCTCGAGCGGCTCGAGGATGAACCGCGAGCGGTTCTCATTAACAACTTCTTCGGCCAACGATGGCCGCTGTGCGATCAGCACGTGTCACTACCTCCGGGTCAGGACGCCCACTATTTGACGCCTCGAACAGGTGCAACGCTCGGCGGTTGCCGAGCCCTGCTGTCGAGCTTCTACTTGGAGTAGAGCTCGACGATCAGCTGCTCCTGCAGCTGAGAGTCGATCTGCTGCCGAACCGGCAGCGTGTGAACCAAGATGCGCATCTTCGAGGGGATGACCTCGATCCAGGCTGGCACCTCGCGCTCGCCAGCCTCGGCACGCGCAACAACGAAGGGCGTCAGCTCGACCGAGCTGGGGCGGACCTCGATGATGTCGGTGTCGGAGACACGGAAGGAGGGAACGTCGACCTTGCGACCGTTGACCATGATGTGCCCGTGCCGCACCAACTGGCGTCCCATGTCGCGAGATTTGGCGAAACCAGCGCGGTAGACGACGTTGTCGAGTCGTGACTCGAGGATGCGCAGCAGGTTGTCGCCCGTCTTGCCCTTCTTCTGGTTCGCCTCTTCGTAGTAGCCACGGAACTGGCGCTCGAAGATGCCGTACATCTGCTTGGCCTTCTGCTTTTCGCGAAGCTGCAGCAGGTACTCGCTGTCCTTGCTGCGTCCACGGCCGTGCTGGCCGGGAGGGTAGGGGCGTGCCTCGAACGGGCACTTAGCGCTGTCGCACTTTGAGCCCTTGAGGTAAAGCTTCATCTTTGCGCGACGGCACTTGCGGCAGTCGGCTCCGGTGTACCTAGCCATGAAAGTTCTGCTCCTGCTTCGAAGTCTCGGGGGGGATCAGACGCGGCGACGCTTGGGCGGCCGACAACCGTTGAATGGAACGGGGGTGACGTCCTGGATGGACCCGACCTCAAGGCCGGCTGCCTGCAGAGCGCGAATCGCGGTTTCACGGCCGGAGCCTGGACCCTTGACGAACACGTCGACCTTGCGCATGCCGTGCTCTTGCGCCCGACGGGCGGCTGCCTCGGCGGTCATCTGCGCAGCGAAGGGCGTCGACTTGCGGGAGCCCTTGAATCCGACCTGGCCGGCGGACGCCCACGCGATCACCGCGCCCGAAGGGTCGGTGATCGAGACGATCGTGTTGTTGAACGTGCTCTTGATGTGAGCGTGACCGTGGGCCACGTTCTTCTTTTCCTTGCGGCGCACCTTCTTGGCGCCGCTCTTTGCCTTAGGGGGCATGTTCTTTCACTCCTGGAGGTGATCGGTCCGCATCGTGCGCGCCCAAGGCGGGCTGCGGAACGTGCGGCTACTACTTGGTGACCTTCTTCTTACCGGCGACAGCCTTACGCGGACCCTTACGGCTCCGAGCGTTGGTATGCGTGCGCTGCCCACGGACGGGAAGTCCGCGGCGGTGGCGAAGGCCCTCGTAGCTGCCGATCTCGACCTTGCGGCGAATGTCGGCTGCCACCTCTCGGCGGAGGTCACCCTCGATCTGGTACTTCTCCTCGATCCAGTCGCGCAGCTTGACCAGCTGCTCATCGGTGAGGTCTGCAGAGCGCATGTTGGGGTCGATGCCAGTAGCGGCGAGCGTCTCCTTCGAGCGCGTACGGCCAATGCCAAAGATGTACGTCAGGGCGATCTCCATGCGCTTTTCGCGCGGGAGATCAACACCCACAAGGCGAGCCATGTTGCTCCTTCTTACAGCCGAAGGTCTGTCGGCCGCACCGTTCCGCCTGCCGTTACCGGCGAGCGGTCTCCGGCCTTCGTCCGGAGGTGGCGTCCTGCAGGGGTCGGCGCCTTGGCACAGATCCCGCAGGGGTCGGGTGCAGCCCTGATGTGCTTGCTGGGACTACTGGTCTTGCTGGTGTTCAGTTGTCGAGCGCCCGGAGTGGCGTCAGGTCAGCCCTGACGCTGCTTGTGGCGCAAGTTCTCGCAGATCACCATCACGCGACCGTGCCGGCGGATCACCTTGCACTTGTCGCAGATCGGCTTAACGCTCGGGTTAACCTTCATCGTGCGTGCTCCGGGGCATAGTTTCTTGGGATTCTTGGGATTGCTTACTTGTACCGGTAGACGATGCGTCCACGAGTGAGGTCATAAGGGCTCAACTCCACCACTACACGGTCCTCGGGAAGGATCCTGATGTAGTGCTGGCGCATCTTGCCGCTGATGTGCGCAAGAACCTTGTGGCCGTTGGTGAGCTCCACCCGAAACATCGCATTGGGGAGAGACTCAACGACGGTGCCCTCAATCTCGATGGCACCTTCTTTCTTGGCCATGGTTCCTTCCACGCCCTCACAGGCGTTCACGTCGGGGATCGGTACGAATGCTTCGAAAATCTCCGAACTTCTTCGAGCCGCCGACCTTGGACACCGTTTGCGCGCCAGCCCCAGCCGCGGGGCGCGACGAAACAGCGGCTTCAAGCCGACAAGCACAGGAGTCTACGGGAGATGGGGCGCGGAAGGCCAATCCGGCCTCGACGCCCACAGTAGCGAGGACGCCTACTGGAGGTGCTCCAGCGCGAGGACGTCATCGTCGCCACGACTGTGCTTGGCTCGCTCGGCCAGGTCGTGGACGTAGGCACGCTTGGCGACCACAGCGGTCACCACGATTGCGGCGGCGATCATCCCCCATCCAGCCAAGGCAGGGACCCCGCCCAGCGCCAGCAGAATCACCTGGCTGTTGACGATGATGATCAGGCCGCCCACCAAGGTGCCCATGACGTGGTGCGGGAGGCGTCCGGCCAATCGAGCCGCAAACGGGGCGACAATCACGCCTCCGACAATCAGGCCGAGAACGGCGACCCACGGCATGTCATCCTCGAGATGCTCTGCCCCGGTGAGGAAGCCAGCCGATGCCGAGAGCGCAACGACGAACTCCGCCGCGTTGACGCTGCCGACGACTTTGGCCGGAGGGAGCTTCGTGACGGTCATCAGGGATGGCGTCACCACCGGACCCCAGCCACCGCCGCCGGTGGCGTCGACGAACCCGCCGAGCGCACCGATTGGCGACAACCAACGAGCCTTTTGGCCGCCACGGGGTGCTGGAATCAGCCGGTAGTTGAACCCGAACCGGACGAAGATCACCAGGCCGAAGAAGAACAACAGCGCGGCCATCCAGGCCTTCGCTGTTGCGAGGCTCAAGTTCACGAGTACAACGGCACCGATGAAAGCGGTGATCGCGCCAGGAATGGCGACCCGGATAAAAGTGCCTACGTCGACGTTTCCTTGCCGCCAGTGAGAGATCCCGCTGACGAACGTGGTCGGTAGCTTCGCCGCGTGGGTGGCAGCCGAAGCAGCAGCTGCGCTGACTCCCATGTAGAGCAGGATCGTGGCGGACGTGACCCCGAATCCCATCCCGAGGGTGCCGTCCACCATTTGGGCAGCTCCGCCAGCCAGAGCGAATGCAGCGAAAAACCACATGGTTGACACCCTTCCCTAGTGACTTGGTGGGGAAAGCGTGCCACAGAATCCGGATGAACGCAATCCCGACCGTCAAAGTGGGTAAGCCGGTTTCTGGATTAGCCGGTCCGCGACCCCAAAGGTGGCGTTAGCGCACAAAGGTGGCCTACGGCGACCACGTCGAACCCATCACGACCAGGTCACCTGATCATCGGTGCCGGGTCATCGGTGCCGGGTCATCGGTGCCAGGTCATCGGGGGCGTGGTCATCGGGTCGGGGTTCGCCGGATCAGGCCGGAGTAGCGACGCCGAGCGCCGCGAGGCGCTCCGCTCCCCCGTCATGCGCAGTGAGAACCCACGGCCCGTCGGCGGTGATCGCCACGGTGTGCTCGAAGTGTGCCGACCAGCGCCCATCGACGGTGACGACCGTCCATTCGTCGTCGAGGGTCTTGGTGTGCCGTCCGCCGAGATTGACCATGGGCTCGATCGCGAGGGCCATGCCAACCTCGAGCCGGGGTCCATGGCCCGGCTGGCCATAGTTGGGGACGCTCGGCTCCATGTGCATCGACGTCCCGATGCCGTGGCCAACGTACTCCTCGACGATCCCGTAGTCCCCCGACGCCCGCACCTGTGTCTCGACGGCATGGCCGATGTCGCTGAGGCGTCCGCCTGCGCACGCCTTGGCAATACCTCGCCATAGCGCGCTCTCGGTTGCGGTCAGGAGATCAGCCACCTCTGGTGGTGCCTCCCCCACGACCACCGAGAGCGCGGCGTCTCCGTGCCAGCCGTCGACGATGGCACCACAGTCAATGGAGACGACATCACCTGCGTTGATCACCCGCGAACCCGGGATGCCGTGGACGATCTCGTCGTTGACCGAGGTGCAGATGACCGCGGGGAAGCCGTGGTAACCCAGGAACGACGGGGTCGCGCCGGCTGAACTGATCGATTTTCGGGCGATGGCGTCGAGGTCGGCCGTGGTCATGCCGGGTGCCACAGACTCGCGAGGAACTTCATGAGTGTCGGCCACCACGATCCCGGCGGCGCGCAGCCGGTCAAACTGCTCCGGCTTGTTCGGCTCAAGGGAGCTCTTGCGACCGACCACCGG
>JBBQAL010000133.1:0-6856 GCA_038316135.1 Candidatus Nanopelagicales bacterium
GGTGTTCACCCCGGTCGCCTCGTTCAGCATCAGCCGCAGCGGCGCACTGAAGAGCACCTCGTGGAACACCGGGTTCGGATGTGTGCTGACCCATTCGGGGGAAGGAAGGTTCGGCACTCACCCAGGTGACACCACCCGCACGCCACCGACTGGCATCAACGGGAGGCCGTACGCGCAGTGATTGCTGCCCTAGTACCCATGACGTTCGGGCTTGGGCTCGCGCGCCACGAAGGCGCGAAGCATGTCAACCGGGCTCATCTCCCCGCGAACCACTTCTGCGACGTGCTCCACGATCGGGACCACCACACCGTGGGACGCCGCCACGTCCAGCACCGCCTCGCACGAGGTGACTCCCTCCGCGACGGTTCGAGTGGAGGCGCGGATCTGCTCGACCGATTGCCCCTGCCCGAGCTTCTCCCCGAACGTGCGGTTGCGGGACAGCGGGGAGCTGCAGGTGGCGACGAGGTCGCCCAGACCGGCCAGACCCGAGAAGGTGTACGGGTCCGCGCCCAACGCCACCCCCAGCCGGGTGGTCTCGGCCAGACCACGGGTGATGACGCTCGCCCGCGAGTTGTCCCCGAAGCCAAGGCCCGCAGCCATCCCGACGGCCAGGGCAATGACGTTCTTCACGACACCGCCGAGCTCGACGCCGACGACATCAGAATTGGTGTACGGGCGGAAGTAGGGCGTTTGGGTCCACTCCTGGACCTGCTTGGCCACCGACCCGTCCGCACTAGCGATCACGCTGGCAGTCGGTTGGCGTCGCACCACCTCGCGAGCAAGGTTGGGACCAGAGAGCACCGCGATGCGCTCCTCCGGGCAGTGCGCCTCAAACGCCACCACCTCGCTCATCCGGGCGTGCGAGCCCTGTTCGAGGCCCTTCAGGAGGCTGAGCACCACTGCACTCGATGGGATCTGGTCCGCCCATTCGGAGAGGTTGGCCCTCAGTGACTGAGCCGGTACGGCCAACACAACGAGATCGGCGCATTCGAGTGCCGCTCGGGTGTCAGCAAAGGCGGTGATGCTGGCCGGCAGATCGAGGTCTGGGTGGAACTGTACATTGCGACGTGACGAGTTCACCGAAGCAACTGTTGCCGGGTTTCGACCCCACACGGCGACCGAGTGGCCCGCGTCGGCGAGGACCAGACCGAAGGCGGTACCCCAAGAGCCGAGCCCCATGACGGCTGCTTGCATCACGGCCTCCTTTCGTCCGACGTCGCTAGCCGGTCCGAACCTGTCATCACGACGGGTCCTGACTGGCGCGGCTCTGATTCTTGCGCGGGTTGCCCGTTCGTGGCAGATCGGACGCGCGCGGGTCGAAGACCGAAGTTGGCGCAACGTCGTTCCGGAGGTCGGCAAGCAGGCTGCTTATCGAGCTCATGATCGAGGTGGTCAGCGCTCGAAAATCCGGTGGATCAGCAGTCGACAGTTCAAGCGGTGGCCCTGCCAACGCCCGAATCAGCGGCCTGCGCCACACCCGTGGTACCCGACCGTAAGGCGCGAGAAGGGCCTCGGGGCCCCACTGTGCGACCGGCACGACGGGGCACCTGGTCTGCCACCACACGCGGGCAGCCCCAGTCTTGCCGAGCATCGGCCAGAGGTCAGGATCTCGGGTCAGCGTTCCTTCTGGATAGATCACCACGCACTCCCCTCGCCGCACGGCGTCAACAGCGGCAGCAAGGGCCGATCCGGCGTGTTCGCTCTCGCGCTGTACGGGAATCTGGCCAGCTGCGTGTAACAAGCGGCCCAGCACCGGAACATCGAAGAGCTCGGCCTTCCCCAGAAAGCGCGGGCGGCGTCCAGCAGCGTCGATGAAGTCAGCGATCGTGAGCGGGTCAGAGTGCGACACATGGTTGGACACCACAACGCAGCCACCATCGGCGGGGATGTGCGACTGGCCCGTCCACGCGCGCCTAGTCGCGACTCGCAGAGCGGGGCGGAGGATCGCGCGGGCCACCGAGTACGTCGCACCTGGGCCGCCGGGTGCGCCCACACACACCTCTCTCCACGACCATCGGTGCTGAACTGCCCCGAGTCTTGCCCCAGCACCCGGCTGTGTCGAGAACCGGCTGTGTCGAGAACCAGCTGTGTCGAGAACCAGCTGTGTCGAGAACCACAGCCGGCCAGCAGTTCTCAGCAGAGGATGCACGTACGATGCGCCGAATGTGGCACGTAGTCGTCCCTCTCAAGGGGTGGGGTGCTTCGAAGTCGCGTCTTGCTCTGCCCGAAGCTGCTCGGCGCCTGATTGTCCAGGCGATGGCGTCAGACACCCTCGCCGCGGTGACCGGATGCCCCGAAGTGCAGGCCGTCTCGGTCCTCGTTCGCGATCACGATCTTGTTGATTCGCCAGTGCTGCGGGGTGTCGACGACGTGGTCGTCCAACCCGACACCACCCCGACGCTCAACGCGGCGCTCAGTTGGTTCGCGACGACACGGGTGACAGGGCAGATGCCGCTGGCCGTTGTCGTCGCTGACCTACCCGCTCTGCGGGTCAAGTCGCTGTCGGAGTCTCTTCAGAAGGCGCACGAGCATCCGCTCGCCCTGGTCGCCGACTGTGCGGGGTCAGGCACAACCGTCCTCACGGCACGCCTCGCTACCGATCTTGATCCGCACTTCGGCGCCGAATCTGCCGTAGTCCATCAAGCTGCAGGGGCAAGCCTGGTGGTCAGCCCTACCGACGTGGCATGTGACGTCGACACGCTCGCCGATCTTTCCCATGCCCGGCTACTCGGGTTGGGCTCGCACACGGCCGCACTGCTGTCCAAGCCCGCATGGAGCGCCCGGCTACGCTGACAGCCATGAACGACCCACCCACCCAGGCGACGGTCCATGAGTTCGACGCCAGCACCGGGGCCGGGTCAGTGATCACCGACCTCGGTCTGGTGATCCCGTTCGCCGCCGACGTGTGGGAGACAGGGGCACTGCGGACGATGCGTGTGGGGCAGCGAGTCCGCGTGAGTGTTGCTGACTCCGGCGCCGAGGCTTCGATCGCCTCGCTCACCCTGGTGACCTTCCCGTCCCCTGCGTAGTCCAACCCTGCGTCATCCAACCCTGCGTAGTCCAACCCTGCGTAGTCCAACCACTGCGTGGGAGCAGCGAGATGGCCCGGACCTGTTGTGGTCCGGGCCTTCTCGTCGAACGTCTCTAGCGCTTACGCGCCGTCTTCTTGGCAGCGGCCTTGCGAGCCGGTGCCTTCTTGGCAGGTGCCTTGCGAGCCGGTGCCTTCTTGGCAGCGGCCTTGCGAGCCGGTGCCTTCTTGGCAGGTGCCTTGCGAGCCGGTGCCTTCTTGGCAGCCTTCTTGGTCGTCTTCTTGGCAGCGGCCTTCTTGGCCGGAGCGGCAAGCTTCTTCTCGCCGTTCACAACAGCCTTGAACTCCGCACCCGCGGTGAACTTGGGAACAAACTTCTTCTTGGTCTTGACGGTAGCGCCGGTCTGCGGGTTACGAGCCGTGCCCGCTGGACGAGTGCGACGCTCAAACTTGCCAAAACCGGTGATGGCAACGGGCTCACCCTTGGCCACCTGGCGGGTGATCGTGCCGATCACCGCCTCGAGCGCGTTCTGGGCAGCGCGGCGGTTACCGTCGAACTGGCCGGCGAGTTCATCAATCAACTGAGCCTTGTTCACTACTTCCCCTTCGAAAGACTGTGTGATCGGGCGTTTTCCCGACCGATGGGAACGTTAGGCAATCCAGGGCCCTGACACAATGCATACACGCCGGAAAACGCCTTGTTTTGCAAGGAGATTCGTCACACTTGGGCAAACTGCGCCTGGTGACCGCTCAGGGCGAACCCTTACCTCGTAACGGTTTTGGGCATCCATGCGGGTCGAACAGCCTCGAACTCGGCGATGACATCGGTGTGGCGCAAGGTCAATCCCACATCATCGAGGCCCTCGAGCAGGCGCCACCGGGCGTAGTCGTCGAGCTCGAACGACACCGTTTCACCAGCGAAACGAACTTCCCGTGCCTGCAGATCGACGATGACTTCGGTTTTCGGGTCAGCCTCGGCTGCAGCCAACAAGCGCTCAACGACCCCCTCGGCGAGCTCGATGGTCAGGAGCCCCCCTTTGAGGCTGTTTCCTCGAAAGATGTCAGCAAAGCGTGGCGAGATAACGACGCGGAACCCGTAGTTCTGCAGCGCCCACACGGCGTGCTCCCGCGAGGATCCAGTGCCGAACTCCGGCCCAGCCACCAGAACCGTTGCCCCCTGGTACTCCGGCCGATTGAGCACGAAGTCAGGGTCTTTGCGCCATGCCGCGAACAATCCGTCTTCGAACCCATCACGGGAGATCCGTTTGAGGTACACGGCTGGGATGATTTGGTCGGTGTCGACGTTGCTGCGGCGTAGCGGCAGAACCCGACCGGTGTGCGTGGTGAATTTGTCCATCGTTGGCTCCGATTCTCAGGCGTTGGTCGATGCGCCGATGGCGGCGTCAGGGAGGTCACTGGGGCTCGTCAGGCGTCCGGTGACTGCGGTGGCCGCTGCGACCTGCGGCGACACCAGGTGCGTTCGCCCCCCCTTGCCCTGTCGCCCCTCGAAGTTGCGGTTCGAGGTTGAAGCACTGCGTTCCCCAGGCGCCAACTGGTCGGGGTTCATTCCCAGGCACATCGAACAACCGGCGTGCCGCCACTCAGCACCGGCAGCGGTGAAGATCTGGTCCAATCCCTCCGCCTCAGCTTGCAGCCGGACGCGCACCGACCCCGGTACGACGAGCATGCGTACACCGTCGACCACCGTGCGACCTCGAAGGATTGCAGCTGCGGACCGGAGGTCTTCAATCCGGCCGTTGGTGCAGGAGCCGAGGAAGACCGTGTCGACCCTGATCTGCGACAGCGGAGTGCCCGGAACCAGATCCATGTACTCCAGAGCTCGCTCGGCAGCTGAGCGCTCGCCGGGATCAGCAATCTGCGCGGGATCTGGTACCGAGGCGGAGAGCGGCAGGCCCTGTCCCGGGTTTGTTCCCCAGGTCACGAACGGTTTGAGGCTCGACGCGTCGACAACGACCTCGCGATCGAAAACTGCGCCAGGGTCGGTGGGAAGGCTGCTCCACCAGGCGACCGCAGCATCCCAGTCGGCGCCAGTCGGTGCGTGGGGGCGACCGCGGAGGTACTCGAAAGTCGTGGCGTCAGGCGCGATCATGCCCGCGCGAGCGCCGGCCTCAATCGACATGTTGCAGATCGTCATGCGTGCCTCGATCGAGAGTTTCTCGATCGCGCTGCCTCGGTACTCCAAAACGTATCCCTGGCCGCCGCCCGTCCCGAGCTCGGCAATCACGGCAAGGATGAGGTCCTTGGCTGTCACATCTGCCGGCAGCTCGCCCTCGACGGTGATAGCCATCGTCTTGAACGGCTTCAGCGGCAGCGTCTGCGTCGCGAGTACGTGTTCGACCTCGCTCGTGCCGATGCCGAAGGCCAGCGCACCGAAAGCGCCATGGGTGGACGTGTGGCTGTCGCCACACACGATGGTCATACCCGGCTGTGTGACGCCCAACTGCGGACCAACGACGTGGACGATCCCCTGCTCAGCTGATCCCAACGGGAAGATCGGCACCCCAAACTCGGCGCAATTCTTGCGCAGAGCTTCAACCTGGATACGCGACACCGGGTCAGCGATCGGCAGGTCGATGTTGAGCGTCGGAACGTTGTGGTCTTCGGTCGCCAACGTGAGGTCAGGACGGTGCACGGGACGACCGGCATCCCGAAGACCGTCGAATGCCTGCGGGCTGGTCACCTCGTGGATCAGGTGAAGGTCGATGTAGAGGAGGTCTGGCTCCCCGTCGACCCGACGAACGACGTGGGCGTTCCACACCTTTTCCGCCAGGGTGCGGCGGGTCGGGTCGACAGCCATGGTTCCTCCTCGGTTAAGCCGTGTTCGCGCCGATTCGGTCTTTCACTTGCGTCTCAGATGTCGAAACGACAGTATCGGGTTATGGACAACACTAGCGGAGTCGGCGTTCTGGACAAGGCCAGCCTCGTACTCGGAGCCCTCGAGGCTGGACCGCAAAACCTCGCGGGGCTGGTCACCGCGACTGGCCTGGCCAGGCCGACGGCGTACCGGCTCGCCGTCGCCCTCGAACACCACCGGCTGGTCGGACGCGACCTCCAGGGCCGCTTCATCCTGGGGCCGCGCCTCGGTGAGCTGGCGGCAGCTGCCGGCGAGGACCGTCTGCTCGCCGCGGCCGGTGGGATCCTCAACTCGCTGCGCGACGCAACGGCCGAGAGCACCCAGCTCTACCGTCGCCAGGGCGAGCAACGCATGTGCGTGGCCGCCGCCGAACGTCTCTCCGGCCTGCGCGACACCGTCCCGGTCGGCACCGTGCTGTCGATGGCAGCCGGTTCGGCAGCCCAGGTACTTCTTGCGTGGGAAGAGCCGGACCGCCTTCACCGGGGCCTCAAGGGGGCGCGCTTTACCGCGTCAATGCTCGCCGCGGTACGGCGACGCGGGTGGGCCCAGAGCATCGGGGAGCGCGAAGCCGGAGTGGCCAGCGTCTCAGCGCCGGTACGCGGGCCGAGTGGCAAGGTGATCGCTGCCGTCTCGGTGTCGGGGCCGCTTGAGCGCCTCACCCGTCAGCCAGGACGTCTGCACGCGCCGGCCGTTGTCCACGCCGCCAACTCTCTGACTGAGCTGCTGCGCACCCACGGCTGACTCGACGACGCGTGCTGAACCCCTGGCAGGCAGGCATCGCAGGTAGGGACCTCCGGCAGACGCAGCGAAGGCCCAGGTCTGATGACCTGGGCCTTCGCTGCGTCTGCCGGAGGTCCCTACCTGCGATGCCTGCCTGCCAGGGGTTCAGCACGCGTCGTCGAGTCAGCCGTGGGTGCGCAGCAGCTCAGTCAGAGAGTTGGCGGCGTGGACAA
>JBBQAL010000130.1:0-6926 GCA_038316135.1 Candidatus Nanopelagicales bacterium
GAGTCCATATCGACGGGATGGTTTGGCACCTCGATGTCGGCTCGTCGCATCCTGGGGCTGGAGTAGGTCCCAAGGGTTGGGCTGTTCGCCCATTAAAGCGGTACGCGAGCTGGGTTTAGAACGTCGTGAGACAGTTCGGTCCCTATCCGCCGTGTGCGCAGGAGATTTGAGAAGGGCTGTCCCTAGTACGAGAGGACCGGGACGGACGAACCTCTGGTGTGTCAGTTGTTCTGCCAAGAGCACTGCTGATTAGCTACGTTCGGAAGGGATAACCGCTGAAAGCATCTAAGCGGGAAGCCTGCTTCAAGATAAGATCTCCCACAGGGTTAACCTGGTAAGGCCCCCAGTAGACCACTGGGTTGATAGGCCGGAGGTGGAAGTGCGGCAACGCATGCAGCCGACCGGTACTAATAGGCCGAGGACTTAACCAATAACAAAGATTTACGTGTGTAAGCGTCCACTGTGCGGTTCTTGAGTTGCGGTCGGCTGCTCCGATCCACTCGGAGCCCCGAACAACTCCATAGAGTTTCGGTGGCCATAGCGAAGGGGAAACGCCCGGTCCCATTCCGAACCCGGAAGCTAAGCCCTTCAGCGCCAATGGTACTGCGTGGGAGACTGCGTGGGAGAGTAGGACGCCGCCGGACATTCTTTCGACGAGGGGTCACCTATGGTGGCCCCTCGTCGCATGTCCAGATGTTTTCGCACGACCCGCCGACCATCCCCCAAGGGAGGAACGATGTCCGACTCTTCGGGGTCCTCGCGCTCTGCGCGACGGCCGGTAGGCCGGCCTGATGATCGAGGATCTGCTCGGGGTCGTGGCGATCGATCGCGAGGGAAGCCGGCACAGAGCCGGCCACCAGAGCGGCGGCCGGCTGAGCCGGATATCCCCGACGACGTCACCTGGCACGACCTCGATCGCGAAGCCAGGGCTGAGCTCCGTTCGCTGCCCAAGGAGATGGCCGAACGGGTAGGCGGTCACCTGGCCATGGCCGGAATCTTGATCGACACCGACCCTGAGGCTGCCCGCACGCACGCAGCCGTAGCTCGCCGGCTTGCCTCTCGAGTCGCTGTGGTGCGTGAGGCGAGCGCTCTCACTGCGTACGCCTGTGGCGACTTCGAGACGGCTCTGACCGAGTTGCGCGCCTACCGGCGACTGAGCGGTGACCAGTCGCACCTTCCGCTGATGGCCGACTGTGAGCGAGGCTTGGGCCGCCCCGAACGCTCCCTGAACCTGGCGTCCAGCCCCGAAGCCAAAGCACTCACTCCAGAGGTCGCGCGCGAGCTGCGCATCGTGGTTGCGGGAACCAGATCCGATCTCGGACAGCACGATGCGGCACTCCAACACCTGGAGGCCGACCCAGGACTCCGCACCGGGGTAGGGGATCCCTCCGTCCTACGCCTGCGGTATGCCTACGCTGACGCGCTCGAGCTCGCAGGGCGAGACGTTGAGGCTGCTCAGTGGTTCTCGATGGTCGCTGCCGCAGATACCGATGAGGTGACCGACGCATCCGAGCGCGTCGCCAGGGCGCCGGGAGAAGGCCCCGAGACTCCTCCCCAGCGACCCTAGAGCGGATCGGCGGCTGACTTCTCGCGTCCCCATTCGGATTTGGGCTCGTCGGTGATCGATTGGCCTTGGTAGCGGGGTGGAGTACCACTGGCCGATGCCCATACCAGACGCCAGAACGGAACGTTCGGGTGGCGGTGCGGCTTGTGCTGGAACCCGTTCGTGCTGCGGATCAGCGTCCAGAGGACCGGGCCGACCAACACGAGTGCAAGGGCGCCAAACCCGACCCACGCCGGCGGGACGCCGACGAGCTTGAGCCCGCTCGCGAAAAGGACGAGCACGAGCGCACGGCGGATGATCCCTGCCTGGCCGCGGGATGAAACGCGCGCACCGAGGTAGACGCCTGGCAGAGCTCCGATCAGCAGTGCCCCAGCCACCTCAGGGTGAAACTCTCCGAGGACCACGTACGTCAGCGCTGCGGCTCCGACAAGGGGCACTGCCTGGACCAGGTCGGTGCCTACCAGGCCGCCAGCGCGCAGCCGCGGGTAGAGAAGTAGGAGTCCAACGATGATGAGCGACCCTGATCCGACCGAGGTCATTCCGACGACGACGCCGCCGATGACGCCGATGATGAGCGTCGGGATTGGGCGCACGGTGATGCCGAAGACCGAATCGTCGCTTTGCCCGACAACGCCTTCTGCTTGGTCGCGGTAGTGCTGCCGGAGCGAGAACAGCGCCTTGCCGATCATCGTCAGCACCGACAGGAGCAGAGCGGTACCGAGAGCGGTCTTGACGAGGGTTGCGACGGCCTCTCCGTCACCTTGGTCTGACACCCACGTGATGAACAGGACGCCGGCGATGGCCGCGGGGACTGAGCCGATCATCAGCCACTTCACGAGTTGGAGGTTCACGGTGCCGCGTCGAAGGTGCACGCCTGCGCCGATGGGCTTCATGGCGAGCGAGACGATGAGGTCGCTGCTGACCGCGGTGACCGGGTCGATTCCGAAGAAGAGGATCAAGATCGGCGTCATGAGCGCCCCACCGCCCATGCCGGTGAGACCAACGACGAAGCCGACCAAGATTCCGGCCACCACCAGCCCAACGTCAAGTGAGAAGAAGCCGAAGAAGTCGACTGTCGTGTTCATGGCGTGTGATTCCTCTGGTACTGGTGCGATGACGACCGGGTGCGATGTTATCGGGCGAGAAGTTTCCCGACAAAGTCGGTAGGGAAAGGCTACCGCATCCCGGAAGGCAATCGGGAAAGATCGCGGGATGCGTCCCGTACCGACGGGTCGAACCCGCATCCACAGCTGCGATGGGGCTGCTGAATCCACAGCCGTTCCACCGCGCGCCGGGCAACGTCAGTCGTGCGGGAGAGGCTGGCGACGCCGGAGCGTCCGGAGTTCGAAGGGCTGGTGAGGAGGCCAGAGTGACGCGAGAAGCCAAGGCACAACGGCGATCAGGAGGCGAGGGGAAATCCGAAGTGGATGGGGACACCCCGCCTCCGGTGAACCTGGTACGACTTTGCGGTCGACTGGCCGCGGCTCCCACTGAGCAGGTCCTCCCGAGTGGTGACGAGTTGGTTACCCTCCGGCTGGTCGTGGCGCGGCCACCGAGTCGAAGGCGGGGCGGCGCCGGAGGGCGAGCAGTGTCGGTCGACACCATTGACTGTTCGGTCTGGACCGCGGCGCTTCGCCGAAAGGTGGCCAGGTGGGTTCCTGGCGACCAGATCTTGCTCGAGGGCTCCCTCCGTCGACGGTTCTGGCGTGGTCCCGGCGGGGCACGGAGCCGGTACGACGTCGAGGTCCTGAAGGCGAGTCGGCGCCGCCCGGCCCGGGCTGCCCCATAAGACTCGGCGACCTACGATGGACAGGTGGCGACCGAGGCCGATCGCAACGTCCCGTCGAAGCAACCTGATGGGGACGTCTACGACTGGTACCAGCGGGGCTCAGCGCTGCTTGAAGAGGGCCACCCGGCAGCGGCCGTTGAGCTGTTGACCAGAGTGGCCGCTGCCGAACCGGGGGCCCGTCACGTCCGGGAGACTCTGGGTCGTGCCTATCTGGCGGTGGGGCGCTTCTTCGACGCGGAGAGCGAGTTCTCGCACCTTGTCGCTTCCCAGCCGGACGACG
Organism: Candidatus Nanopelagicales bacterium; assembly: GCA_038316135.1. Taxonomy (GTDB): domain Bacteria; phylum Actinomycetota; class Actinomycetes; order JAHEKZ01; family JAHEKZ01; genus JAHEKZ01. Next base: position 3,634 of record JBBQAL010000130.1, read on the forward strand.
ACTACGCGCACTTGGGGCTCGGGTTGGCCTGCGCCCGCCAGGGTCGATTCCGGGAGGCTGTCGAACACCTAGCCCTCGCGGTGGCGATGCGTCCAGACCGCGAGGAGTATGTCCGCTCGCTTGAGCAGGCGCGGGCGACCCTCCGAGCACAGCGCCAGCCTCCTCAGCCACTAGCGTGACTGTTGACCCACCGCTGTTTACCCACCGCTTTCGCCCCACCGCCGTCCCGCAGAGAGTTGACGTCATGATCCCAGATGCCGCCGATCACGTTGGCCGAACACTCGAGCCAGCGGCTGATCCGAACGCCGAGACGACTGCACAGTCTGAGCTTGATCTCGGGGTGGTGTCGACCGGCTCCGCCGACGTGGATCGCGCGCTCCGACCGCTCGATGGCTTGGCCGAGCGTTCCGTGGCCGAACACGCCGCCATCTTCGATGAGGTCCTGGGTGAGCTCACCGAGACGATGACTGGCCAACGCCGAGCGCCCACCGAGCCGCCGGCGAACTGACGTCGGACCCGACCCGATGGTCCGGCGACGTCTCGACAGTGAGTTGGTGCGCCGGGGGCTTGCCCGTTCCCGGCAGCACGCCGCTGACCTCGTGGCCAACGGCCAGGTGCTCGTCGGTGGAGCAGTGGCCCACAAAGTGGCGACGCAGGTGGAACCGGCAGCTGCGCTCGTGGTCTCCGAACCCGGGGGTGAAGAGCCCTATGCCTCGCGCGGGGCGACCAAACTACTGGGGGCGCTGGGAACCTTCGGGCCCGATGGACTAGTAGTTTCCGGCCGGCGATGCCTCGATGCGGGGGCCAGCACTGGCGGTTTCACGGACGTGCTGCTGCGGAATGGCGCGGCTCTGGTCGTTGCCGTCGACGTCGGCTACGGCCAGCTGGTGTGGCGCCTTCAGCAAGATCCGCGCGTCGTAGTCCGCGACCGGACTAATGTGCGCGACTTGAGCCTTGAGTTGACCGGGGGGCCCATCGACCTCGTGGTAGCCGACCTTTCGTTTATCTCGTTGCGGCTGGTGCTTCCTGCTTTCGGGCGGGTCACGACGGCAGCATCAGACCTACTGTTGATGGTCAAACCGCAGTTTGAGGTGGGGAGAGCGGCCCTGCCTTCCGGAGGTGTCGTCCGTGACCCTCTCCTGCGTCGGGACGCCGTGTTACGTGTGGCTGAGGTGGCCGAAAGCGATGGCTGGGGGGCGAAAGGCGTAACAGCGAGCCCGTTGCCAGGGCCGGCTGGCAACGTCGAGTACTTTCTGTGGCTAAGCCAGGGTGCACCGACTCTTGACCCTGCCACGGTGGACCGAGCGATCGAGGAGGGCCCGACGTGACGGAGGGGCAGCGCCAGATTCTGCTGGTGACGCACACCGGGCGTACGTCCGCCACCGAAACAGCACGACGGCTGGTCACTCGTTTGCAGAGCGAAGGCATCGCCGTTGTTGCCCCGTCCCCCGAGGCCGCTGAGCTTGAGCTTGCTGGGATCGGTGTGTGGAGCGGAGCCGACACCGTCGAGCTGGTCGTTGTGGTCGGAGGTGACGGCACTATTCTGCGGGGAGCCGAACTGGCCCGAGCCGGCCGCACGCCGCTGCTCGGGATCAACGTCGGCCGAGTGGGCTTCCTTGCCGAAGCCGAGCAACATGACCTCGACCGGGTAGCGGAGCAGATCGTCGCTCGCGATTACGCAGTCGAACCGCGAGTCGCTGTTGAGGCGGACGTCGAAATCGACGGAGAGGTCGTTCATCGACACTGGGCGCTCAACGAGATCGCCGTCGAGAAGGCGGCCAGGGCGCGCATGATCGAGGTGGGCATTGAGGTCGATGGTCGACGCCTCTCGCGATGGGGCTGCGACGGTGTGCTCTGTGCCACCCCGACCGGCTCGACCGCGTACGCCTTCTCCGCCGGAGGACCTGTCGTCTGGCCAGACGTCGACGCACTTTTGTTGGTTCCCCTCTCAGCCCATGCACTCTTCGCGAGGCCGCTGGTGATCGCGCCAACATCGGTTATCCGTATCGATCTACTCCCGATGAGCGCACCGGCTGTGTTGTCGGCAGATGGCCGCCGGGGCCTTGACCTACCCCCAGGTTCGAGAGTCTCGGTTCGACGAAGTGACGAAGCTGTGCCGCTTGCCCGCCTTGAGAAGACCCCCTTCACCGAGCGACTCGTCGCCAAGTTCGCGCTTCCGGTGCAAGGCTGGACGGTCAACAGGGGAGGGTCTCGTTTCGACGGTCCGCCGGAGGCTGGGAGCGCGCAGTGATCACCTCGCTCAGCCTGGTCGGTCTTGGCGTGATCGAGACCGCAGAACTCGAACTGCTTCCTGGGCTGACGGTTCTCACCGGTGAGACGGGTGCCGGCAAGACCATGGTCGTCACGAGCCTGCAACTGCTCCTCGGCCAGCGAGCTTCCGCCGAACTCGTCAGGTCAGGTGCTGATCGGGCCCATATCACCGCACATCTCACGGTCGACCCGCTTGGAGGCGTAGCCGACCGAGTCCGGGAAGCTGGCGGGGAGCTCGATGACGAGACACTCACCGCTGTACGAACCATCGCTGCCGGTGGCCGCTCCCGTGGTGCGCTGGGCGGTGCGGCCGTACCCGTTGGGTTGCTCGGCGAGGTGGGTGCAGAACTCATTGCGATCCACGGGCAGCACGACCAGGGTCATCTGACCATTCCCGCTCTGCAGCGCGACTTGCTCGACAGGTTCGGGGACTTGGTATCGCTTGCCGCCGAGGTCGGTCGTGGCTTTCTCGAGCTGAAAGCCCTGCATGCGGAGCGGGCAGAGCTGCTCAGCAGCGGCCAAGAGCGGCTACGTGAGGCCGACGCTCTGGGCTTCGGCCTCAGCGAGATCACGTCAGTCGCACCGGCTCCCGGTGAGGATGCTGCCTTACGCGCCGAAGAGGAGCGGTTGTCGCACGCGGTTGAGTTGAAGCAGGCAGCCCTCACCGTTGCTGCCGCGCTCTCCGACGATGAGCGCGCTGTCGTCGCTCAACTCGCAGATCTGCAGCGAGTGCTGGACCTTGTCCGTGAGCACGACCAGCACCTCGACGGTGTCGCTGGCCGTCTGGCTGAGGCGACGTATCTCCTAGCCGACCTAGCCAGCGACCTCAACGGCTATGCAGACGGCGTTGAAGCTGATCCCAGCCGTCTTGCCGAGCTTCAAGATCGACGGGCCGCGTTAAGCACGCTGATCCGGAAGTACGGCCCAAACCTGTCTGACGTCTTGGCTTGGGCGGCTGACGCTGAGCGTCGCCTAGCGTCGGTCGTCGGAACCGACGATCGCTTGGCCGAGCTGGCGGAAAT
>JBBQAL010000173.1:0-3822 GCA_038316135.1 Candidatus Nanopelagicales bacterium
GCCCGATCGCCACCATAGGAAGTAAGACGCCGAACTTCGAAGGTACCTTTTGGGAGACTACGCTCGACACGATGACGCACCTAGCCCTTCCGACAATCGCGATCATGCTGATTTCGTTCGCAGGCTACAGCCGATACTCACGTGCCTCGATGCTCGAGGTAATGAATGCCGACTATGTACGTACTGCTCGCGCAAAGGGGCTGACGGAACGCACCGTGGTGCTGCGACACGCTTTCCGTAACGCCATGATCCCCATTGCCACCTTGGCGGCTCTGGACTTCGGTGCCGTGATCGGAGGGGCCATCATCACCGAGACAGTGTTCGGTTGGAAAGGCATGGGGGTGCTCTTCACCTCAGCATTGAACAAGTTTGATACCAACCAAGTTATGGGCGTCTTTATCGTGACTGCCGTAGCTGTGCTTATTTTCAACTTGATCGCCGATATCAGTTACGCCGTACTCGACCCACGAATCCGGCTTACGTGATGCGTCGGCAGCAACAAAGGGGTCGCACGTGACCAGTCCCATGACGCCATCGCCGACAGGCGGGACCCCGGAGATGCGGGCGGGTGCCGAGTTCACCATCCAGGCGCGCACTCAAGGGCAGATGGTTCGCACCCGTTTCTTTCGACACCGCGGGGCAATGATCGGTCTCGGCGCGCTCATCTCCGTCGTGTTCATCTCCTACACCTCCATCGGTTTCTGGGGGATCCCTGGTTGGTGGGGGCTGGACTTCTCGTCAACCGGAGTGGTGGTGAACGAAGGGAAGCCGACGCTGGACCTGATCCCCTGGCTCGACGGCGATGGGCTCGCGATCGGCCCGCACCCGTTCGGACAGGACACAATCGGTCGCGACTACTTCGCTCTGACCATGCGCGGTACCCAGATCTCGTTGATGGTGGCCTTTGTCATTGGCATTCTGTCGACTCTGCTCGGCACCGTGGCTGGCGCTATCTCCGGCTACTACGGTGGGACGTCTGAAGCAGTGATCATGAGGTTCACCGACCTGCTTCTGACGATCCCAATACTTATCGTGGCGGCTGTCGTCGGTAATGGCTTCGGGGACACTGGCCCCTTCTTCCTTGCTGTTGTCCTCTCCCTGCTGATCTGGACGTCGCTCGCCCGGCTGGTCCGAGGCGAGTTTCTCTCGTTGCGCGAGAAGGAGTTCGTCGAGGCGGCACGGGCGATGGGCGCTTCGTCGACACGCATCATCTTCCGGCACATGCTGCCCAACGCCATTGGCACCATCATCGTCAGCGCGACACTCACCATCGCAGCAGCGATCCTCATCGAAGCCGCCCTGAGCTACCTTGGGTATGGAGTTCGGCCACCCGACACGTCGTTGGGTCTGCTGATCTCCACTTACCAGACCGCCTTCAGCACGCGCCCTTGGCTCTTCTGGTACCCGGGTATCTTCATCATCATCATCGCCCTCTCGGTGAACTTCATCGGGGACGGCTTACGCGACGCCTTTGACCCAAGGCAAACCAGGGTGCGTGCCTAGTGGATACCGAGATCTTGAGTGTGAGCGACCTCACCGTCGGGTTCCCCACTGAGGATGGCCTGGTGACTGCGGTCCGCGGGGTCACGTACACGCTGAAGGAACGCGAAGTACTAGCGATCGTGGGTGAGTCGGGCTCGGGTAAGTCCGTATCGGCGATGGCACTCATGGGGCTGCTCCCCAAGACTGCGCAGATCGCCGGCAGCATCCGCTACCGCGACGAAGAAGTTCTTGAGATGAGTCCGAAACGTTACCGAGAGATCCGCGGACAGAACATCGCGATGATCTTTCAAGATCCAATGACATCGATGAACCCGGTGTACATGGTCGGTGACCAACTCGCTGAGGCCTACCGGTCGCATCACCGTGTGGAGCGCAAAGTGGCGCTGGGCAAGGCTGTTGAGATGCTCGACCGTGTCGGCATTCCTCAGGCGAAGGATCGAGCGCGGTCGTACCCGCACGAGTTCTCCGGCGGCATGCGGCAACGGGCCATGATCGCGATGGCGATCATCAATAGCCCAGACATCATCATCGCCGACGAGCCGACCACGGCGCTCGACGTGACTGTCCAAGCCCAGATCCTCGAGACGCTCATTGAGGTGAAGGACTCCGTGGACGCCGCAGTGATTCTGATTACTCACGACCTCGGCGTCGTTGCTGGCATGGCGCACCGCGTCTTGGTGATGTACGCCGGACGTGGTGTTGAGCGAGCCGAGGTTGGCGACATCTACACTCGCCCTCGGATGCCTTACACCGCAGGACTGCTCGGCTCTATCCCAGCCCTGGATAGCGCTGGAGGTAAACTCCATCCCATCGGTGGCGCACCGCCGTCATTGATCCGGCTGCCACCGGGGTGCCCCTTTTCGCCTCGTTGCCCGCTCGTCAGCGAGCTCTGCCAAAGCGAAGAGCCGTCACTCCGCGCAACGGACTTGCCCCACCACGAGGTTGCCTGTCACAACTGGGAACAAGTAGCCGCAGCAGACGACCCGACGCTGCTCTTCCGCACTGAGGCGGTGGAGGCGTGACGGTGTCTGATGAGATGAGGCCGACCAACGGGCACATGCTCGAGGTCGAGAACCTGGTCAAGGAATTCCCGGTCAAGGGTGGCGGACTCATTCGGCGAACGGTCGGCGCAGTGCAGGCGGTGTCCGACGTTAGCTTCCACCTTGACCCAGGGGAGACGCTCGGATTGGTGGGTGAGTCTGGCTGCGGCAAGTCGACCACGGGCCGCGCCGTCTTGCAGTTGCACAAACCCACGTCGGGATCAGTCCGGTTCAACGGTCGTGAGCTGACTACCCTGAGCCAGAAGGAGATGCGCCCCATTAGGCGCGATCTTCAGATTGTTTTCCAAGATCCCTATGCATCGCTCAATCCAAAGATGCCGATCAACGACATCGTCGGCGAGCCGATGCGCGTTCACGGTGTCCGTGGACCTCAGGTGATGGATCGAGTGGCTGACCTGCTCAAGCGGGTCGGCCTGGCGCCCGAGCACGGTAACCGCTACCCCCATGAGTTCTCCGGCGGTCAGCGGCAGCGCATCGGCATCGCCCGAGCGTTGGCGCTCGACCCGAAACTGATTGTGTTGGATGAGCCCGTCTCGGCCTTGGATGTCTCCGTCCAGGCGGGTGTCGTCAACCTGCTCGAGGAACTGCAGGCCCAACTCGGACTTGCTTACTTGTTCATCGCCCATGACCTTTCGGTCGTTCGGCACATCTCCGACCGAGTGGCGGTGATGTACCTCGGACGGATCGTCGAGATCGGCACGCGTGCCGAGATCTATGAGCAACCGTCGCACCCTTACACACAGGCTCTGCTGTCGTCGGCGCCGATCGCCGACCCCGTCAAAGAGCGCGCACGCGAACGGATCGTGCTCGAGGGCGACGTTCCGAGCCCGATCGACCCGCCGTCCGGCTGCCGATTCCGCACCCGCTGCTGGAAGGCACAGGATATCTGCGCGACCGAAACCCCTGAGCTCGTCGACCGCGGCTTGGGCCACCCGGTGGCCTGTCACTTCGCCGAGGTACGCGAAGTCGTCTAGTGCCCTGGCCTGTGGATTAGCCGTTTCGGCTGCGTGTTCGGGCCATCCTGCTGGCATGAACTTCGAGAAGCTACCCAAGAACTGGGACGAAGAACCGGTTGATCGTCCCGACCGCATCGCCGACCTCCTCGATCTCTTCGTGACCGAGAAAGCGCGTGACAGCGGCGCTCTCTTGGTCTTGATCTGCGATTCTGCTGGTTACCTTCTGGCCCCCTGCATCGTCGAGGACATACCCCAAGAGCTCACTGCGAACGAGTGCCGGCACGCACTCGGTGTTTTCGTCC
>JBBQAL010000070.1:0-14940 GCA_038316135.1 Candidatus Nanopelagicales bacterium
GCCTTCCGCAGGAAGCCACTTCCGATGCCGCCGAACTTCTCGGCGAGCTGGCGCCGCTGGTCGATGTCGGCCGACTTCGCACTGCTGGCCGCGCACTCCAACACGCCGTTGATCCTGACGGGGCGCTGGGCGAGTCGCAGAAGCAGTTCGACCGCCGCTACCTGCATCTGTCTCCATTGCTGGACGGGATGGTCGCCATCGACGGACTTCTCGACGCCGAGGGCGCTGCCGCCGTCGACGCTGCGCTGGCTCCGTTCCTCGTCCCTGCGGGAGATCACGACCTTCGCACAACCGCACAGCGACGCGCTGACGGTCTTGTTGACGTCGCCCGCTGCATGATGGACTCCGACTCGGCCGCCACGATGTCTGGCCAACCGGTGCAGTTGCAGGTGCTTGTGCCCTGGAAGACTCTGGTGCCGGGACTGAGCCGAGGGAGAACTCCAGGTTTGCCCCCACCCGAGACACCCCTGCTGGGGCAGTCGCCGCGCGAAGGCCTTCCCCTCACCGAGGATGCCGCACAGCGGCTGGGCTGCGACGCATCCGTTACACGCCTCGTCTTCGGCCCCGACGGCATTCCGCTCGATCTCGGCCGCAGTCAGCGGCTATTTTCACCGTCGCAACGACGAGCCCTCGCAATCCGGGACGGCGGCTGTCGTTTCCCCGGATGCACGCGTCCACCGAGGTTCACCGACGCGCACCACATCGTTCCCTGGTCGCAAGGGGGTGCTTCCGATCTCGGTAACGCGATTCTGCTGTGTCGCCACCACCATCGACTCGTTCACGAAGGAGGCTGGCGGGTTGTTGGAGATGCACGTACGAAAGCCCATGACGCAAACGGCTCGATCGCGGTGGTGGGACCGAGCGGTCAGCGTCTCGGGGTTGGAGCCCGAAGCCCTTAGCTGCGCATGCTCAAGGACCTCTCACGCCTCGCCGGAGGGCTACTTGCGCTGCGCCTGCGCGCTCGCGTACAAGCAGAGAGCGGCGGCGGTTGCCAGGTTGAGGCTCTCGGCCCGTCCGTAGATCGGGATCCGCAGGGCGGCATCCGCCAGTGCAGCGACGTCGTCCGCGACGCCCCACGCCTCGTTCCCGAAGACCCACGCCGTGGGACGGTCGAGCCCATCAGCGCCGGAAAGGTCGTGCTCGCCCGCACCATCGGCCACGAGTACCTGTAGCCCAGCCTCCCGCAGTGCATCGATCGCTTCACCGACGCTCACACCCGTGACGATGCGAAGGTGGAAGAGCCCTCCGACCGAAGCCCGGACGGCCTTGCCGTTGTAGGGATCGACCGATTCACCAGCGAAGACAACGGCATCAGCGCCCGCCGCATCGGCCGCACGGATCACTGATCCAGCATTGCCAGGATCGCGGACGTCAGCTAGAACTGCGACCAGCCGTGGGCGGCTCTCAGTCACGGTGTTCAGTGGCACATCAAGGAAGTCGACGACGGCCACCAACCCTTGCGGGGTCACCGTTTCGGAGACCGCATCAAGCACGGACCCCGAAGCCAGGGTGACCGGAACCGCGGCGGCATTCGCCAGTGCGACGAGCTCGCTGTGGCGGTCGGCTGCATCGGCAGTGATGAGAACTTCCCGGACGCGAGCGTCACCATCACGCGAGGCACCAAGTGCCTCTCGTGTCGCCTGGGCACCTTCGGCGAGGAACTGTCGTTCCTGCGCCCGGAAAGCACGACGGGCGAGCCGCTGGAGCCGCCGAACCCGCGCACTACGCGGGTCGGTGAGATCAGCGCTCGCCACGTCGATGATTCTTGAGGCCTTGGTGAGTGTGGCCAGCAGCGATCAGGCAGCCGGCGCGTTGCGGTCGGCTGGAAGGGCCGCCTTGGCGGTCTCGACGAGTGACTCGAATGCCTTCGGGTCGTTGACGGCAAGGTCGGCGAGCATGCGGCGATCGACCTCAAGGCCAGCAGCCTTCATGCCCTGCACGAAGCGGTTGTAGGTGAGGCCGTGCTGACGCGATGCAGCGTTGATGCGTTGGATCCACAGCCGGCGGAAGTCACCCTTACGCGCCTTGCGGTCGCGGTAGGAGTAACCGAGCGAGTGGGTGACCTGCTCCTTCGCTTTGCGGTAGAGGCGCGACCGCTGACCGCGGTAGCCCTCTGCACGGGCAAGGGTGGTGCGACGCTTCTTCTGAGCGTTGACTGCGCGCTTGACGCGTGCCATGAGATGTCTCCTGCTGGTTGGGCTACGGGGCGTTGGCGGGCTCGGTACGAACGGCTCAGCGACCGAGCAGTTTTTTGACCTTCTTGGAGTCGGCTTTGGACAGTTCGACGTCACCGGCGAGGCGGCGAGTGCGCCTGCTCGACTTGTACTCCAGGAGGTGGCGTCGGTTGGCGCGCTGCCGCATCAACTTGCCGCTCCCGGTAACCCGGATGCGCTTCTTGGTGCCGCTGTGCGTCTTCATCTTCGGCATGTCTTCATTTCTCCTGGTGTTATCGCCGGTGCTCGTGTTGGGCACCGGCGGCGTTTTGGCGGCCGTGGGCGGGGTCTAGGTCTGGGTACTTTCTGCAGTCTCAACGCTCTCGTCGACATCGGTGGTGGCAGCCGCTTCGGCGCCGACAGCAGCGTGATCGACATCGGAGCTGTGCTTGCGCGTCTCGCGCTCAGCGCGCTGCTCGGCCATCACGTCAGCCTTGCGACGCGTCGGTCCGAGCACCATCACCATGTTCCGACCGTCCTGCTTGGGCGACGACTCGACGAAGCCAAGCTCGGAAACGTCCTCAGCAAGCTTCTGCAACAAGCGGAAGCCGAGCTCTGGGCGGCTCTGCTCACGGCCGCGGAACATGATCGTGATCTTGACCTTGTCTCCAGCCTTGAGGAAGCGCACGACGTGACCCTTCTTGGTCTCGTAGTCGTGCTGATCGATCTTCGGGCGAAGCTTCATCTCCTTGATGATGGTGTGGGCTTGGTTCTTGCGAGCCTCACGGTCCTTCATCGCGGATTCGTACTTGAACTTGCCGTAGTCCATGAGCTTGGCGACCGGCGGGCGAGCCATCGGAGCTACCTCGACGAGGTCGAGGTCAGACTCCTGGGCGAGCCGAAGGGCATCCTCGATCCGGACGATTCCGACCTGTTCGCCGTTCGGACCGACCAGTCGCACCTCAGGGACGCGGATCCGGTCGTTGATGCGAGTTTCAGCGCTGATGAGCACTCCTTGTTCGGGTGACAGAGGTTGTTCGGTGACACAGTCTGTTCGGTAACACAGTCTGTTCGGTGACACAGTCTGACCCGGACACAGGGAAGGCCCCCTGTCAGTGCAGACGGGGGCCCGAACGGTCATGGCACGGCGGCTGATGGACAGCCGGTACAGCATCCGTGCCACCTGTGTCGTTGACGCCCAAGTGGACGCCGTCGACACTGACCGAACCCGACGACCTGTGAAGCCGCCCCGAGCAGGAGCGCGGCGGTCGATGCGGGTGGGAGGCGAGCCTCCGCTTGCAGATCCGGCGGTGAACCGAATCGGTCAAGGTGAGAGGCTACCAGGGTGACAGCCCACTCCCCCAAATCGGACTCCCCAGACCCGAACCCAGACCCGAACCCAGACCCGACTTCCGGCACGCCAAGCACCGAGGCCGACGAGGCGCTCAGGGACATCGCCCAAGTCCCGGCTATCGAGGTGGTCACCACGGTGGCGCTCCACCTGATGAGCGCAGCTGCTGTGAAAGTGGGCCTCGGGTCGTCTTTTGCTACGCCCAGTGACCTCAACGGCGACCCGGCCGAGCCAGCCGACGAGATCGACCTCGACGAGGCCAGGACGCTGATCACGGCGTTGGCCGGCCTGATCACCTCCAGCGCCTCCAGGCTCGGCACCTTCCACGCGGCACCATTGCGGGACGGGCTGAAGACCCTGCAATTGGCCTTCCGCGAGGCATCACCTATTCCCGATGCTCCAGGCCTAGGGCCGGGCGAGGACCTCACCGGACCGGTCTACTCGTAGCGCCCAGGCGCCAGCTAAGCCTTCGCTAGCTTGCTGCCGGCCCGGCGACTCGCTCCGGAGCAGGCTCAGCTGCCCTGGTCAGTGGATAGATGACAGCAGCCAGCAGTCCGCCGACCGCAGGCGCGAGTAGGAAGACCCAAACCTGCGATAGCGCGGTGCCTCCGGCAAAGAGCGCCGGCCCAAACGAACGCGCTGGGTTGACCGAGGTCCCGGTGAGTCCGATACCGATCAGGTGGCAGGCCGCGAGAGCCGCACCAATTCCGATGCCGGCCATAGCAGGGGTACTGGCCTTGTCGGTGAGCAACAGGACGGCCAGCACGAAGAAGGTGGTGAGCAGCGCCTCGATGACCAGCGCCCCAGCCAGGTTCACGCCAGTGCCAGGACCATAGCCGTTTGAACCGAGTGCACCTGTCTGGTCAACGACATCGAAGTACTGAACGCTGAGCCACAAAACGAACGCGCCAGCGATCGCTCCTAGAAACTGGACCACGATGTAGAGCCCACCCACCAATGCGTCAATGCGCTTGCTGAGGATCATCGCGATCGTTACAGCGGGGTTCACGTGGCAGCCGCTCACGGGACCAAAGGCGTAAGCACCGAAGGCGAGCACCAGCCCGAACGCGAGTGCGACCGCGACGAGTCCGAAGTCGACGGCTCCCGCCACGACGGCGGTACCGACCGCTAGGAAGACAAGAGCGAAGGTGCCGAGGAACTCGGCCAGGAGCTTGCGGGCCACGTCATCTGTCATGCGTTCAGATTGTCAGAGCAACAGGCCTCACCCGAGCAATACGCCCGGCGTGTCCGACATTTCGGATGCAGGAACGTCTTTGACCCGCAAGCCATCTGGCAGCAACTGGGTCACCACCCGGTCGGAAGCGATTTGCTGAACCAATCCACCGAGCCATGACCGATCAGCACCCTCGATCCCGAGAGTCAAGACTGCCGGGGCCCGGTAGCCGGCACCGGCCTCTTGGGCATCCGGACCGGGGCGCAAGGTGGCCGACGTGACTCGACCGTCGGCGCCGACCACTCGGCGTACCGCGGCGACCAGGACCGGGTCGTCGCAAGGCTCACCTGGCGAGCGTGAGACCGCGGCGACCAGCAACAGCTCTGCCCCGGTCAGCGCGAAGGGCACTGGCCCAGCCACGTCGATCAGCAGCGTCTCTGCGCCCTCGTCGACCGCTGCCCGCGCCGCCAGGGGGGCGACCAGCGGCACTGGTCGCGCGTCACCACGCCAACGGATCAGAGACTCGATGTTGCTGAACCCGAGCAACGCCCGCCCACCTTCGGGGTTCTGCACCAGGACCGTCGCCATCGTCGAGTGCTTCTCATGGCGGAGGCCGTCCGCGCCCACCCCAGACTCGTCAAGGACCGCGACAACGGGAACAAAGAGCCGCGATCTGGACAGCTCGCCGAGGACCTGCTCTGCAAGGACGGTCCCGGCGGCGAAGGCGTCCAGTCTCGCCGCGAGCTCTACGGATGCGGCGCCGTCGTCATTGGGGATCGGTGGCGTCGGGACAGGCGCGCCGGCGAAACGCGGCTGTGGCTCGTTCACGAGCTGAGGCTAGCCCCTGGGCTAACCTTCCTAGCTCAACAGCGGCAACACACACCCTCCGATGTCACAAGCATGGGTCTACGTCATGTAAAGGGGCTCCGACTCGGCGGCTACCGGGAGGTCTACTTCCTGACCGGCGCAGGAGTCTCGGCTGGCTCAGGGCTACCCCAGTATCGCGCCGATGGCCGTACCCTTCCCACAGAGCTCGCCGAAATCCTCGATGGCGAGCGCCTCCCTGACAGCCTTCCTGCATTGTGGACGTGGGCTCAGGGCATGGCGTCGAACGTGACCGCCTCCGTCCCCAATGAAGCCCACGTCGCGATCAGCACTGCGCGTCGGGCGCTTGCCCAGCGCGGTAAGCCATCGACGTTGGCAACCATGAACGTCGACGGACTCCATCAACGTGCTGGCGACGAGGACGCACTCGAGCTGCACGGCAGCGTGCTCCGAGTGAGATGCACGCTGTGTGAAAACGACAGCCACCCGGGGTTGCTCAGCTTCACCGGATCAGATGCGGCGCCACCCTCGTGCCTCAAGTGCGGAGCGCCATTACGCCCATACATCGTGCTCTACCACGAACAGCCGGATACCTACGCCACCTGGCAGAGCAAGCGCGCGCTTAGGGACGCCGACTTAATTGTCATCGTCGGAACCTCGGCGAGAGTCACGACGGTCGACACAGTTATGCGATCCGCTCGATTCACCGGGGCGCGAACAGTGGGTGTCAACCTAAGCAAAGATGCCGATTCGGGTTACACCGAGTTCCACGAAGGTCGTGCCGAGGATGTCCTGCCAGAGCTGTTGACACTTTAAGTATTCCGTTCAAGTAGACCGACCCGGAAGCGGCCTCAGAGGCGGCAGGCGTGGATGTCGGTGACCAAGATGCCTCGCGCACCTAGGTCATACAGCTCGTCCATCACCTGGTTGGTCTCGGGTCTCGGCACTAAAGCCCGCACGGCAACCCACGCAGGATCGTGCAGCGGTGAAATGGTCGGCGACTCGATGCCAGGGGTGATGGCGCAGGCTCGCTCGACGAGAGTCGTTGGCACGTCGTAGTCCATGATCACGTACGTCGCGGCCACCATGACGCCGTTGAGCCGACGCTGCAGTTGGTCGATCGCCGTCTCAAGATCTGGGTCAGCACCCGCGGCACCGTCGCCGCGGATCAGCACGGCCTCGCTGCGCAGGATCGGTTCGCCAAAGACCGCCAGCCCGGCCTGCCGAAGCGTCGAACCCGTCTCCACCACGTCGGCGATGACATCAGCCACTCCGAGCCGGACCGAGGTCTCAACAGCGCCGTCGAGACGAATCACCGCAGCGGTTACCCCGCGGTCGGCTAGATACTGCCCCACCAACCCCGCATACGACGTAGCGACTCGAAGCCCATCGATCTGGGCGGTCGTCGAGGCAGTGCCCGGCAAGGCCGCGAAGCGGAAGGTCGAGGCACCGAACCCCAACGGCATCAGCTCGTGGGCAGCCGAGCCACTGTCGAGCAGCAGGTCACGCCCGGTGATCCCAACGTCGAGCTGCCCCGACCCGACGTACGTAGCGATGTCACGGGGACGCAGGAAGAAGAACTCGGTGTCGTTCTCAGGATCGTGAAGAACCAGTTCGCGGGCCTGCGTGCGCTGCCGATAACCGGCTTCGCGCAGCATGTGCGAAGCCGGTTCAGCCAGCGATCCCTTGTTGGGGACAGCAACGCGGAGCATCGGGTTCCTTCCGAGTCAGGGAGTAGATCACCGAACGTTCCGGCGCTTGGGGACGAGAGGTAGTCGGTGGGCGACCCCCCTAGAGCTTTCGGTAGACATCCTCAAGGGAGAGGCCGCATGCCACCATCATGACCTGCACGTGGTACAGCAACTGTGCGAGTTCTTCAGCGGCCCGCTCCGTGCCTTCGTGCTCTGCGGCCATCCACGCCTCTGCGGCCTCCTCCACGAGCTTCTTGCCGATCTCGTGGACACCAGAGTCGAGGAGCCGAACCGTGCCTGACCCATCCGGACGGGTGAGGCTGCGGCCCTGGAGCTCGTTGAACAGGTCGTCGAAACTCTTCATCTGGGCAAGGGTAGTGACGCCACCATGGCCAGTGCAGCCTGGGCGGCCTCGGCCCCCTTGTCTTCCTGCGACCCAGGAAGCCCGGCACGGTCGATGGCCTGTTGCTCGTTGTCACAGGTGAGCAGTCCGAATCCCACCGGGCGTTTGGCGTCAAGGCTGGCACGGAGCAGGCCGTCAGTCGCTGCGGCACAGACGTACTCAAAGTGTGGTGTACCACCACGGATCACCACCCCAAGCGCGACAACAGCGTCACAGCGCTCCAGGAGCCGGGCAGCCCCGAGCGGAAGCTCGAAGGCACCAGGGACTCTGACCACTTCGGCGTCGGCCGCGCCGGCCTCGGCCAACGCACGCTGGGCACCGGCAAGGAGTCCATCCATCACCTGGGCGTGCCACGACGCAGCCACGATTCCGATACGTAGCCCACTGCCGTCGACATCAAGCTTCGGCGCTCCTGCGACGCTCATCGCTGGCCCTGAGGAGCCGCACTGTCGGTCACACCAGCACTGTCGGTCACACCAGCACTGTCGGTAACACCAGCCCCGCCCGAGCCTGGCTCGAGGTCGGGAAGTTCGTGTCCCATCAGGTCACGCTTGGTCGTCAGATATCGCACGTTCTCCTCCGTCACAGTCGGCGGTAGCGGCTCACGGCCGATGATTGTTAGGCCGTAGCCCTCTAGGCCGGCCCGCTTGGTGGGGTTGTTGGTGAGCAGTCGCATGCTGTGGACACCGAGGTCGGCCAGAATCTGCGCCCCGGTTCCATAGTCGCGGGCATCGGCCGGCAGCCCGAGTTGGAGGTTCGCCTGAACCGTGTCAGCCCCAGCGTCCTGCAGCTGGTATGCACGCAACTTGTGCAACAGCCCGATCCCGCGCCCCTCGTGCCCACGGAGGTACAGCACGACGCCTCTGCCTTCGGCGGTGACTCGTTGCATCGCGGTGGCCAGCTGGGCACCGCAGTCGCAGCGGGTCGACCCGAGAACGTCGCCGGTCAGGCACTCCGAGTGCACCCGGACGAGCACATCGTCGCCGTCGCCCAGATCCCCGTTGACAAGAGCGACGTGATCGGTACCCGTGATGATGTCGCGATACCCATGCGCGGTGAAGTCACCGTACCGAGTAGGTAGCGCCGTGGTGGCCACCCGTTCCACCTGCAGTTCGGTCCGTCGCACGTAGGCGATCAGGTCGGCGATCGAAATCATCGTGAGGCCGTGTTCGTCGGAGAACTCACGCAGCTGAGGTGCCCGCATCAGTGAACCATCGTCGTGCACGATCTCGCAGATCGCGCCAGCCGGTGTGAGGCCCGCGAGTCGCGCAAGATCGACGGCGGCCTCGGTATGTCCGGGTCGACGAAGCACCCCGCCGATAGCGGCGCGTAGCGGGAAGACGTGGCCAGGACGGGTGATCTCGTTCGACTCAGTCGCGGTATCGGCCAACACCCGAATGGTGTGAGCTCGATCAGAAGCAGAGATCCCCGTGCTCACGCCATCGCGTGCGTCGACACTGACGGCGTAGGCGGTTCCCTTTCGGTCTTCGTTGACCATCGTCATGGGGGGAAGAGACAGTCGATCGAGATCTGGCCCGGTCATCGCAACGCAGATCACCCCCGACGTGTGCCGAATCATGAATCCGGCCAGCTCAGGGGTGGCGCGTTGCGCGGCGAAGATGAGGTCTCCCTCGTTCTCACGTTCCTGGTCATCGACCACAACGACGGCACGACCTGCCGCGATATCGGCGATCGCCTGCTCGATCGGATCCAGTCGGACGGCCACCTCGGCTGCTCCCTCGCGCGAATCGTTCGTTGTCATGACTGGCCTCCCGGCAGCATCCGCTCGACGTACTTGGCAATAACGTCCACTTCGAGATTGACCAGTTCACCCAGCTGCTTGCTTCCCAGCGTCGTCAGCTGAAGTGTCGTGGGAATCAGACTCACCGCGAACCAGTCGTCTCCCAGGTCCGACACCGTCAGCGAGACCCCGTCAACGGTGATCGACCCTTTCTCGACCACGTAGCGCGACACGCTCGTGGGCAGCTCGAAGCGCACCACTTCCCAGTTCTCACCAGGAGTCCTTCCGAGCAGGCTGGCCGTTGCGTCAACGTGCCCTTGGACGAGGTGTCCGCCGAGTCGACTGGCCAAGGTCAGCGGGCGCTCAAGGTTGACTGGCGACCCTGCCTGCAAGGCACCCAAACTCGAGCGCAACAACGTCTCCTGCATCACGTCGGCAGCGAACTCATCACCGTCGATTGCCGTAACCGTCAGACAGACGCCATTGACCGCGATGGAGTCGCCAAGTGCGGCATCTGAAGTTACGAGGGCGCCCCGGACGCGAAGGGACGCTGAAGCCGCACCCTGCTCGATAGCCATGACGCGACCCAGTTCCTCAATGATTCCGGTGAACATCAGTCGACCCTTTCAGTGTCACTTGACGCAAGATCAGTGTCACTTGACGCAAGATCCGGATTGGTGAAGCGGGGAGCGGAACTGTGCAACCGGGCGGACCATCGGATGTCGCCACCGACCAGACATACATCGTCGATGGAAAGCTCTGCCGCGTCGGAGATCGTTTCGACACCGAGCGCACCTACGAGTGCTGGGCCGGAGCCGAGCAGCCGAGGGCCCACATAGCCAATGACACGATCGATCAGATCGGCGCGCAAGAACGCAGCAGCAAGCGTCGGCCCACCTTCCAGCAGAACATGGTGAATGTCATGCGCAAAGAGCGTGGCGAGCACCGCTCGGATATCGCGTGTTTCTTCGACGATGGTGGGGGCAGCTGAGTCCAGAACACGCGCGGCAGGCGGTAGCTGTCGCTCGCCAACTACAACGCGCAGCGGTTGCCGCGATAGCAGCACACCTCGCTCGTCGCGCACGGTCAGGTGCGGATC
Organism: Candidatus Nanopelagicales bacterium; assembly: GCA_038316135.1. Lineage (GTDB taxonomy): Bacteria > Actinomycetota > Actinomycetes > JAHEKZ01 > JAHEKZ01 > JAHEKZ01. The sequence goes on from JBBQAL010000070.1 coordinate 10,438, forward strand.
ATCGGCCAGTACGGTGCCCGTGCCGACAACGACGGCGTCGACCTCGGCGCGAAGGTGATGCACCTCGGCGCGCGACTCTGGACTGCTGATCCATCGACTGGACTTGTCGGCAGCAGCGACGCGGCCGTCCAACGTGGCGGCGAACTTCCACGTGACCAGTGGACGCTGGTGCTCCATGGCAAACGACCAGACAGGGTTGAGCGAACGCGCTTCCTCAGCAAGGACGCCGCCTTCGACGTCGATGCCCGCCGCAGCTAACGCGTTCGTACCTCCACGTGCTAGCGGGTTGGGATCGGACTGACCGAAGACAACTCGAACGACGCCGGCGCTGATGAGGGCTTCGCTGCACGGCCCGGTCCGACCGGTGTGGTTACACGGCTCAAGGGTGATGATCGCGGTCGCTCCTCGCGCCGAGTCCCCCGCCTGGGCCAGCGCCACAACCTCGGCGTGCGGGTGGCCAGCACCGCGGTGGAAACCGGAGCCGATCTCAGCACCAGTGTCGTCGAGCAGAAGGGCGCCGACCTGGGGGTTGGGGTGGGTACGCACATGTGGCGTCCGAGCAAGGGAGATGGCACGGGCCATTGCCTCGTGCTCGGTGCTGCTCGCCCTACCGGCCACGCCCGTCTCCTTGAGGCTATCGGGCTCCGGGGGGCACACCTTGCAGGCTGCACGCGAGGTGAGCGCTGCGACGCATCGCAGGACCACCACCGGCCAGATGGCCGGTTGCACGCGCCTCTCATCCGGACTTTCACCGTCGGCCTCGGAGTTTCACCGAGTCAACCGACCGCTGGATGCGGCCGGGTCGCGGGCTTTCACCGCCGGTTCGGAGTTACACCGACCCCGGAGCGTGCGTTCTTGCTTGGACCTAGTCTCTCACAGTTGCGGACTCTGCCGCGGCTCGGAGGTGGGCGACGACGGCCGCTGGGTCATCGGCGTTGAACACCGCAGATCCAGCCACAAAGACATCGGCGCCGGCTTCGGCGGCGCGCTCGATCGTCGAAGCCGAAATGCCACCATCGACCTGGAGCCACACCGACGAGTCTCGATCGCGGAGTAGCTGACGGGTGCGAGCGATCTTGGGGAGCACGACGTCGAGGAATGGTTGGCCACCGAAACCTGGCTCGACAGTCATGAGCAGGATCATGTCGAGCTCAGGAAGAAGGTCGACATAGGGCTCGATGGGGGTTGCCGGCTTCACACCCATTCCGGCCCTGGACCCAAGGGCCCGAAGCTCGCGCGCCAGTCGCACCGGGGCCTGCGCAGCCTCGATGTGGAACGTCACCGAACCAGCGCCGGACTCGGCGTAGGCGGGCGCCCATCGGTCAGGGTCTTCAATCATCAGATGACAGTCGAGGGGCAGCGCCGAGACTTTGTGCAGAGACTCCACGATGGGGAGTCCAAGAGTCAGGTTGGGAACGAAGTGGTTGTCCATGACGTCGACATGGACCCAATCGGCGACGTCAGCGATCGCAGCGACCTCGGCCTCCAACCGAGCGAAGTCAGCCGACAGGATGCTTGGCGAGATCTGGATACCCACGCGCTCAGTCTAGGTGCTAGCCATCGGTCAGAGCGTCAAGCAGTCGAGTGAGATGGGGTTGCTCCAGGCCCGACGCCCGTTGGCGTCGACGACAGTCACCCTGCGGTAGCGCGACGGCGCAAACGACGGGTCAAATCGCACAGAGGTGATCAGGCCGCCAGCATCGGTGGCCAAGATCTTGCCCTGACGACGGCCTCCTCGGCCGACGGCGATGGCCAGCCCCAGTTCTTCCTCACCTTGCAGCATCACGGTCCTCGCTGATGAGCACTCCACCTCGACCGCCCCGTCGACCACCTCAATGTGGTGGATCTCCGGACCGTGCGAGAAGTAGGCCATTCCGTCACGTAACGCGTCGAGCACAGCTTCCTGACTGCGTTCAGCAGCGCGCACCATGGTCCACCCGGTGCCCAGCTCGAAGAGCGGGTAGTGCTGGTCGTCGGTGCCGATACCGAACGACCGACGCCCGCGCGCCAGTAGCGCATCCCACCAGACCGACGAGTCACCGCGCCCGGTTTCTTCATGGCAGGAGCCGTTGAATACCTCGATCCCCGCGAACCCCTGTTGTTTCAACAAGTCATCGAGCGGCAACTGGGTCCAGTACGGGTGCGCCACATAGACGACCGCACCCATCGTCTCGGCCCAGCTGACGCCGGCTGTTAAGTCGGGAAAAGTGCGAACTTCGTAGTTCTCCGCGGCGTTGGTGTACCAGTTGGCGCGGTCACCTCCGGGGTCGTCCGGGACGTGGTCGATCCCGTAGACCAGGAACTCAGCGCTCTGCCGAGGGTAGTGCGGATGCTCGATGTCCCAGCCCAGCTCAGCCGCAGGGATGGTGAGCACCCGATCGGTGGAAGGAACGCGGGCGAGGCGCCAGTGGTCGGTGATAGCAACGACGTCGAACCCTTGCTCCTCATAGGCCAGCACCAGGTGCTCGGGGGCTAACGTTCCGTCGCTGACCGTGCTGTGGGTGTGCAGCGCGCAGCGCAGCCACTCCCCTGGAGCGCCAAAGGGATTGACGCCGTCGATCGACGGCGGAAGCTGGTCCCCTGGCTTTGCGTCGCCTATCGTCACGTACGCGCTCATCTCAATCTCGGTGCTTTCTCATTCTCGGTGCTTTCTCATTCTCGGTGCTTTCTCAATGTCAGTGCTTCTGGCCGGTCGTTCGGGTGTTGTTGATCGCTTCAGCCGCGGCGAACTGACTGCCTTGCCCCAGCACCTCACTGCCTTGCGAGAGGAATGGTGTTGCTCGCCGGGTCAACACGCCGGCGGCAGAGCGCGCCGAGACGCTCACGGTCTTCAACCGCGCCTCGGTGAGCCGCGCACTCGGGCCGGCAACGCCGATCGCCGCCAGCACCGAGCCCTCCGGTGCCATCACGGGAACGGCCACTGACGACATACCGTCCTCGAGCTCATCGACCGACGTGGCGTAGCCCTGCTTCCGCACCGCCGGCAACAAGCGGCGAAACTCCTGCGGGTCACTGATGGTGCGGCTGGCACGCTGCGACAGCGGGGGTTGCAGAGCCGACTCGAGATCGGAGACAGCGCCATACGCGGCGAAGATCTTGCCGCTCGACGAGCAGTGCAGCGGGCTCCCCCGTAGCCAGATCCAGGGCTCCTCGGTGGCGCCCCGGGTAGCCGCGACGTGTTCGACGTAAAGGACCGCACGTCCCATCGGCAGTGACAGGTAGGCAACCTCACCAGTGGCTGACGCCAGATCGCGCAGGATGGGACGCGAGACCTCGACCACACCCAGGTCGGTAACGGCATCGACAGCCAACCGGGCCAAGCGCGGTCCCAGCCGATATCCGGTTGCGTCACGGCGAACCAACCCGCGTTCGGCCAAGGTGCCGAGGAGCCGGGAGGCGGTGGCCTTGTGCACGTTGAGCTGGCGCGCCACCTCAGTAACGCTCAACGGAGATCGCGCGGCTCCTAGCAACTCCAAGACATCGGCCACCCGTTCAACGGCGCCCGTCGCTCGCATGAGTCAGCTCACTTCCCCGGATTGGGAGGTGGGGTCGATGGCCATGGCCGCACGGACCTCGGCGTCGATGTGGCCGTTGGTCACGAGCAGGTGGCCACCGTCCGCGGGCGGCCCTCCCTCCAACCGCGTGACCTGGCCCCCAGCCTCCTCGACGATCACGCTGGTCGCTGCCCAGTCCCACTCAAAGCATGGCCCTTGCTCGACCAGGGCTTCGGCTGCTCCCCTCGCAACAAGCAGGTGGGCCCACCCGTCGCCGATCCCGCGGCTCGCCCTGGCTCCGCCAACGACCCGATGCAGCGCATCGACACCGGTGCCGGCCGGTCGTCCGAACTCTTCCAGAGCCGCGTGCAACACAAAGGACTCGTCGAGTCGATCGACGGCAGAGACAACGATCTCCCGGCCGTTGCACCACGCACCGGCGCCCCTGGCGGCGTGATAACGCTCACCGAGCGCAGGCGCGTCGGCGACTCCGAGCAGGATTGGGCCGCCTACCTGGTCGCCTATGCGGAGGGCGATGAGGGTGGTCCATAACGGCACACCTTCGGCAAACATCCGCGTGCCGTCGATCGGGTCAACGACCCACACTCGCCCACTCGTTCCTGGGGTCAGGCCACCCTCTTCGCCTCGCACGCCGTCGGCAGGACGCCGCTCGGCGATGAGCTCTCGAATCGCCAACTCGGCAGCCGCGTCGACCTCAGTCACCGGGGTGGCGTCAGCCTTGAGCTGGACCCGCTGCCGTCCACCGAACGCTGCCAGCGTCACGGCAGCTGCGGCGTCGGCCAGCTCGATGGCGAGGGCGAGGTCGTCTTGCACCCCTTCGCCGCCTCCTTCAGCCGGGTGGGCCGATGGTCGGTTGACGCCAACAGGCGGCGAGATGGGCTCCACCTGCCGGAGCGTAGCGGTGCGCGGCGAGGGCGTCCGCCGTCTTGCGCTCGGCGACCCACCACCCGGAATGCTGGCATCTTTGATCACTTTCCGTCACCATGTG
>JBBQAL010000078.1:0-13917 GCA_038316135.1 Candidatus Nanopelagicales bacterium
CGGCTGCCGATTCCCAGGCTGTGACCGACCCCCCGCCCACACCGACGCTCACCACCTGATCTCCTGGCTCGACGGTGGCGTAACAGATGTGGCCAACGCACTGCTGCTCTGCCGCCACCACCACCGAGCCGTCCACGAAGGAGGCTGGACCCTGCACGTCACAGACCCCGAACGCCGAACACACGGCCCCATCGAAATGATCAGCCCAACCGGGCAACGACTGCCCAGCCACCCCCGCGCACCCTAAGTCGTGACGCTCAGCTTGGTGAGACGCCGACGCGCTCCAGGATGAGCTCGCGGACTCGCCCTGCATCCGCCTTGCCTGCAGTCGCCTTCATGACGGCGCCGACGATCGCGCCCGCCGCCTGAACCTTGCCATCGCGGATCTTGGCTGCGACGTCTGGCTGCGCCGCTAGTGCGGCGTCAATGGCTTCGAGCAGGGCACCGTCGTCGGACACCACGGCAAGACCTCGCGTCGCGACGACTTCGTCAGGCCCGCCCTCACCGGCGAGCACTCCCTCGATCACCTGTCGAGCCAGCTTGTCGTTCAGCGAGCCGTCCGACGTCAGCGTGATGATCCGGTAAACGTCGGCTGGCGTAATGGGCAACTCGGCGATATCGAGCCCCCGCTCGTTGGAGATACGGGCAATCTCGCCCGTCCACCACTTACGGGCGTCCGCGGAGTCGGCTCCGAGGGCAACAGTCTGCTCCACAAGCTCAAGGGCCCCTGCGTTGATCAGCGATTGCATGTCGTGCTCGGTGATCCCCCATTCCTCGCGAATCCTGGCGCGGCGTTTCAGCGGAGGTTCGGGCAAAGTCGCGCGCAGCGTCTCGATCCAGGCAGCATCGGGCGCGACCGGCGTGAGATCCGGCTCTGGAAAGTAGCGGTAGTCCTCTGCCTCTTCCTTGATGCGTCCAGACGTGGTCGAACCGTCATTCTCATGGAAGTGCCGCGTCTCCTGGATGATCGTCCCGCCGGCCTGCAGGACAGCTGCCTGCCGCTGGATCTCAAAGCGAACGGCCCGTTCGACCGAGCGGATCGAGTTGACGTTCTTGGTCTCGGTCCTGGTTCCAAACGCGGCGCGGCCCCGCGGCTTCAGTGACAGGTTTGCGTCCACGCGCATCGAACCTTGGTGCATGTGCGCGTCGGAGACACCGAGGGCCACGATCAACTCGCGCAGCTCAGTGACATACGCCCTGGCGACAGCTGGCGCCAATGCCGGCTCAACCTCGATCGGCTTCGTGACGATCTCGATGAGCGGGACACCAGCCCGGTTGTAGTCGATCAATGAGTAGTCAGCACCATGGATCCGGCCCGTTGCACCGCCGACGTGCAAGATCTTGCCGGTGTCCTCTTCCATGTGAGCCCGCTCGATCCCCACCGTCACAGGGCGGGGTCCATCCTCGGTCTCGACCAGGATTTCTAGCGCTCCGTTGAAGGCGATCGGCTCGTCGTACTGCGACGTCTGGAAGTCCTTCGGCATGTCCGGGTAGAAGTAGTTCTTCCGCGCGAAGCGTGACCACTCGGCAATCGAGCAACCCAGCGCAAGGCCAATGCGAATGGCCGACTCGACCGCCTTCTCGTTGACGACGGGGAGCGCGCCAGGGAGCCCGAGGCACACGGGACAAACCTGCGTGTTCGGCGGTGCGCCGAACTCGGTTGGGCAACCGCAAAACATCTTCGTCAACGTGTTGAGCTCGACATGCACCTCAAGACCCATGACCGGGTCGAAAGTGGTGATGGCTTCTTCGAAAGACATCAGCGGCTCAGTCGTGTGAGCGGTCACGACGCACCTCCCGTCGCGAGCTCGGGAACTCGATCGAGCAGCGATCCGCCCCAGCGTTCCTGGAGGGCAGCCTCGAGAACCGCACCGACGCGATACACCTGCTCGTCGCGCTGGACGGCCGCCATGAGCTGAACGCCGACTGGCAGGTCGTCGTCGCCGAGGCCAGCAGGAAGGCTCATCGCCGGCCCTCCGTAGAGGCTCGACGGAAGGGTGGCCAGGTCGGCCTTATACATCGCAATCGGGTCGTCGGCTCGCTCGCCGATCGGGAAGGCAACCGTAGGTGTAGTCGGCGAGAGCAACACGTCCACCTTCGCGTAAGCGGACTCAAAGTCGCGCCGAATGAGCGTGCGAACCTTCTGTGCCTGCCCGTAATAAGCGTCGTAGTAGCCGGCTGAAAGGGCATACGTCCCCAGCATGATGCGACGCTTGACCTCCGGACCGAATCCGGCCGCTCGGGTGATGGCCATGACCTGCTCAACGCCGTTCTCGCCATCGTCGCCGGCCCGAAGCCCGTAGCGCATGCCGTCAAAGCGAGCCAGGTTGCTCGAACACTCGCTCGGCGCGATGAGGTAGTAGGCGGGGAGTGCGTAGTCGAACGAGGGGCAGGACACCTCAACGACTTCAGCACCCAACTCAGTCAGCAGTTCGACAACCTCATCAAATCTAGCCTGAACTCCTGGCTCGTAGCCGTCCCCTTGCAGCTGGGACACGATGCCGATCTTCAGCCCTGCGACGCCACCGAGCTCGCCGCGGGCCGCTGCAACGACCGGAGGAACCGGCGCCGCGATCGATGTCGCGTCTTTGGGGTCGTGACCGGCGATCACTTCGTGGAGCAGCGCGGCGTCGAGCACCGAACGGGCAAGGGGTCCGCCCTGATCCAGCGATGACGAGAAGGCAACGAGACCATAACGCGATACGCCGCCGTAGGTCGGCTTCACGCCAACGATCCCGGTGACTGCGGCCGGCTGTCGGATCGAGCCACCGGTGTCAGTGCCAATGGCGAGCGGAGCCTGGCGCGCAGCGACCGCCGCACTCGACCCCCCTGAAGAACCACCGGGGATTCGGTCGAGGTTCCAGGGGTTCCGGGTGACTCCGTATGCGGAGTTCTCCGTCGATGAGCCCATCGCGAACTCGTCCATATTCGTCTTGCCGAGCACGACGACGCCGCCAGCCCTGAGCCGCTCAACCACCGTTGAGTCGTACGGCGGTCGCCAGCCTTCAAGGATCTTCGACCCACAGGTGGTCGGAGCACCCTTCATGGTGAATACGTCCTTGAGTGCCAGCGGGACGCCGGCAAGCGCACCGAGAGCTGCCCCATCGCTGCGCGCCTGATCAACGGCGTCTGCCTGCGCCAGCGTGAAGTTGCGGTCCACGTGCAGGAAGGCATGCACCGCCGCATCAGTCTGCTCGATCCGGTCCAGGTGTGCACTCGCGACCTCGCGGGCCGAGACCTCACCACCTGCAACAGCAGCGGCCGTGGCGGCGGCCCCGAGGAGGGTCAGGTCACTCACTGCTCCTCCTCATCGAGAATGCGAGGCACTCGGAACCTGTCGTCTTCCGCCGCTGGCGCACCAGCAAGAACGTCCTCGCGTGAGAGACAGGGGACGATGACATCGGGACGCGCCACGTTGACAACGGGAACGGCGTGGGTCGTCGGAGGAACGTCATCGGCGGCGACCTCGGCCACTCGCGCGACGGCGCCCAAGATCACGTCCAGCTGTTCACCGTAGTGGTCGAGTTCGGAGTCGGTCAGTTGCAGGCGCGACAGGCGCGCCAGATGGGCGACGTCATCACGGTCGAGCGCAGGCATGGGACTCCTGCCATTGGTTGGGTCTTGGGGTGAAGCTACTGGGGATGCATCACGTGCACCGGTCATCCTACGGATGACGTCAGGCCGTGCCGCCGACCCCTTCGGCCCCGCCGGGCAGCACCCGCAGGGCCCGCTGCTGTGACGGATGACGCAACAGCCAGGCCGTGGCGTTCTCGGAGTCCAGGGGACGGCTGACGTACCAGCCCTGCACCGCATCGCAACCGAGCCCTTGTAACAGGTCCCAGACCTCTTCTGACTCCACGCCCTCCGCGACTGCCGTCATTCCCAGACCGTGCGCCAGATCGACGATCGAGGCAACGATGGTGACATCACCTGGGTCAGCCGTCAGGCGCGAGACGAACGACCGGTCGATCTTGATCTCCGCAATCGGCAGCTTCTTGAGCAGCACCATCGATGAATAGCCCGTCCCGAAGTCGTCCAACGATGCGGCAACACCGAGGCGGCGCAGCGAGTTCAGTGTGGCGTTGACCTCGCCGGAGTCGCGGGTGAGGACGCGCTCGGTGAGCTCGAGAACCAGCATCGACGCGGGCAAGTCGTAACGCTCGAGTGCGCTTGCCACCACCGCGACAAGATCACGGCCATTGAGGTCGCGCATCGAGACGTTGACGGCAACAGGCACTTCGAGCCCCGCCACCTTCCACTGGGCGACCTGTGCCAGGGACTCGTCGATGACGTACTCGGTGAGCGGCGCCATGAGACCGGAATGCTCGGCCATCGGGATGAACTCATCTGGCATGACCAGCCCGCGCTGGGGGTGGTGCCAGCGCACGAGTGCCTCCACCCCAACGACATCACCAGTGCTGAGTGACACCTTCGGCTGGTAGTGCACGTGGAGCTCACCATTCTCCAGAGCCGCGCGGAGACCGCCCAGAAGCGCCAGTCGGCTGGCCGAGTTCCGGTCGCGATCTGCGACGTACACCTCGACGCCAGTGCGCTCCTCCTTCGCCAAGTACATGGCGACATCAGCGCGACGCACGATCGGGTCGACGTCCTCACCGTGCTCAGGAGATACCGCGACGCCGATACTTGCCTCGAGCTCGAAGAGCATCCCCTCGACGTGGAATGGACGAGTCAGAGCCTGCCGAATGCGATGTGCGACCTCAACTGCGGCCTCCGCGCTGCGAACGGGGTCGAGGAGGATCGCGTACTCATCCCCGCCGAGCCGGGCCACCATGTCGTTGGGCCGCAGGGCCCCCTGGATCCGTTGTGCAACCACAGCGAGCAGGCGATCACCGACTTGGTGGCCGAGCGTGTCGTTGACCTCTTTGAACCGGTCGAGGTCGAGCAGGCAAAAAGCGATGTTTACTTCGCGACGCCGTGCCTCGTCGAGACGTCCAGCGAGTTCGGTGAGGATCATCTTGCGGTTCGGCAGCCCGGTCAGTGAGTCATGGAGAGCTTGGTGCTCTTTCTCGCGCGAGATCGACGCCGTCTTGCGTACCGCGTACAGCGGCAGCAGGAGCAGTGGGAGGAAGGCTGGCTCGGCTGAGACGAAGACAACGATCGGCGAGACGGCCAGGACTGCGGTTGTCGTGAAGAAGTAGTAGCCGAAATCGTCGAAGAAGTCGTCAGCAAAGGTCCTGCCAGGATCGGCCATCATCGAGAAGAGCGTGTTGTTGACCACGAAGAAGGCGACCCAGCCTGCAACGATCCAGGCGAGATCGATCGGCTGAAGTCCGGTGAGCGGTTCAGCGAGCGTTGGAATCGGCTCGCCCCGCGATCCCTGCCACAGTTCCATGATCAGTGCGGCAGAACCCACACTCAGTGCGAACTGGCCGATGTTGTAGGGGATCTTCCACAGCGGCTTGCGCTTAAGGATCTCTGACAGAAGAGTCGCACAGGAAATCAGCGCGATCGCCGGCCATGGTCCGTACAAGTACAGGGTGGCGAAGACGAATGCATCGCTGGTGGCAACACCCTGGCTGTCGTACCCGCTGCCGATGATGACGGGGCTGAACTCGAAGAGCAGCAGCAGCCCGGCGATCACCCAGAAGGCTGGTTCGGCAGCGGCGAGCTCGGGAAGGGTGTGAGCGATGGCGTACCCCACGAGGGTGAGGCCACCGACTACGGCGATCCACCAGCCGGCGGCGAACATCGAAGGTCGCGCCAGACTGGGACGCTCGGGCTGGTCGGGCGCGTCAACAAGAGCGTCGGCGTCGTCCATCGCCTACCTCCAGCTGCCCAGTTCATGATGCCTGGCCCATGATACTGAGACAGTGACAATCTGTAATCACTCAACTACATCCTGTTCACCCATTCAGGTGAGCGCTTCAGGTCCGTCTGCGAGCAGGCGGACGAACTGATCCTCATCGAGGACGCGCACGCCCAGACTCTCGGCCTTAGCGAGTTTTGACCCGGCACCGGCCCCGGCGACCAGGTAGTCGGTCTTCTGCGAGACCGAGCCAGCCGCCTTGCCACCCGCTGCCGCCACCGCCTCTTGAGCGTCGTCACGCGTCATCGTGGTCAAGGTGCCGGTGACAACGAGTGTCAGGCCGGCGAGCATTGCCTCGCCGGCCACCTCCGGTTGTGGATCAGACATGCGCACGCCCGCCGCTCGCCAGTTGTCGACGATGGCGCTGTGCCAGTCCACGGCAAACCACTCGATGACGGCGTCGGCGATGACCGGACCAACTCCGTCGATACTCGCCAGAGTGTCGTGGTCGGCGTCCATGATGGCCTGCATCGAGAGGAGCGTCCTGGCCAGTGCTTGGGCTGCGGTCGGCCCGACATGTCTGATGGAGAGCGCGACCAGGACCCGCCAGAGCGGCCGGTCACGAGCCGCCGCGAGCTGATCGAGCAAAAGCCCAGCATTCGCCGAGAGCTCTGGCCCATCCGATGTTGCGCGGGTGAAGAATGGACACGCGGCCAGTGCTGCGGCATCGAGTGCAAAGACATCACCTTCGTCATTGACGAGTTCGCATTCAAGAAGGGCCACCGCGGCCTTGTAGCCGAGCCCCTCGATGTCGAAGGCCCCTCGTCCAGCCATGTGAAAGAGCCGCTCGCGCAGCTGCGCCGGACACGTGCGGGCATTGGGGCAGCGGATGTCGGCGTCGCCCTCTTTCTCGTAGGCCAGTTGAGTGGAGCACTCTGGGCACCTGCTCGGCATGACGAAGGTGCGCTCGCTACCGTCCCGCGCCTCGACCACTGGACCGATAATCTCAGGGATCACATCTCCGGCCTTGCGAAGGAAAACCCGGTCGCCGATCAGCACCCCTTTTCGCGCCACCTCCGAGGCGTTGTGCAGCGTCGCCATCTGCACTGTTGACCCCGCCACCCGAATAGGGGTCATCACGCCGAACGGGGTGACCCGTCCGGTGCGACCCACGTTCACGCGGATGTCTTCGAGGGTTGTCGTCACTACCTCGGCCGGGTACTTATAGGCGATGGCCCACCGCGGCGCACGAGAAGTGGCGCCGAGTTGCTGCTGATCCTTGATCGAGTCGACCTTGACCACGACGCCGTCGATCTCATGCTCCACCTCGTGTCGGTGCTCGTGGAAGTGGTCGATGTACGACATCACCTCATCGAGGGTTGGGTGCACCTTGGTGTGCCGCGACGTTGGCAACCCCCAAGAGGCGACCGCCGCGTACGACTGCGACTGCGCCTTCGGGTCGAAGCCGGTGCGCACGCCAATCCCGTGAACTACCAGCTGAAGGCCGCCCAGCTGACCCGAAGCGCGCTCGGCGTCAGCGGCCAGCCGCACGATTCGCTGATCGATCCGGTCGGCAGACTGACCTGCTGCCAGCACAGTCTCGCGGCGACGTCGGGCATCCGAGAGATCGTCGAGACGACGGTCGACACGCTGACGCAGAGTGCCAGCGGCCGCATTCCGGGGGTTCGCAAAGGGAGTGCGTCCTTGTTCCATCACATGCGCGTTGATCTCGTCGAAAGTTGTGACCGGGAAGAAGACCTCACCCCTCACCTCGAGCAGCGCGGGGACAGGAAGTTCGGGATCACTGGCCTTCAACTGGGCAGGGATAGAGGCAATGAATCGTGCGTTGTATGTGACGTCCTCACCCGTGCGGCCGTCACCGCGGGTTGCCAGGGACTGCAACCGACCGTCGCGGTAGACCAGGTCGACAGCCAGACCGTCGACCTTCAGCTCACAGAGCATCGGCGGGAAAGAGCTCAGTCCGTTCTCGACGCGCTGCGCCCAGGCCTCGAGCTCTGCTGGGTCGAATGCGTTGTCGAGCGAGTACATACGCTCGAGGTGCTCGACTGGCTCGAACATCTCCGAGCGAGCCCCACCGACCGTTGCGGTCGGTGAGGATGCAGTCGCGAGTTCGGGCTGCTCGCGCTCGATCTCCCGCAAGCGGCGCTCCAACGCGTCGTACTCGTCATCAGAGACCGTCGGGGCATCGAGCTCGTAGTAGCGGCGGCGGTGTTCGAATACCTGCTCAACCAGCGACTGGTACTCGCGCGCCACGTCGCCGGGCAGCTGGCTCATGCACCCTCCGTCTCGTCGAACGCCCGGTCTCTTGTGGCCGAGATTCCTGCAGCTGAGCCGCCTAGAGCTGAGTCCCCTACAGCTGAGTCCCCTACAGCTGAGTCCCCCCGCAACCGACGCATCAGCGTCCGAACTCCAGCGTAGGACGCACGTACGACATCGACAGACCCACTGAGTCCACACGGAGGGGTAACGGCAACCACCGTGGCGAACTGCTCGGGATCCACGCCCAGCACTGAGCGAACTTCGACTAGCCGCGTGTACGCGATCTCCAGCGCATCGCCGTCGCCACCTCCGACCGGGTCAACGCCGAGCCAAAGGCAGTTCCCGCTGTCCAGCCACTTCTCGAGCACCGGCGCCGCGTCCACCAGAGAGATCGCCGCAAGATCGAAACTGATCGCGCGCTTCCCGCTTCCGAAGCCAGCAGCCAACACCCCCCAGTCCGGTGTGGTCGCGCAGCTATGCAGGACAACCGCCGCGCCGGTCTGCTCGACAGCGTCAGTAACGTCGGACAACCAACGCACCGCATCCGCCTGCGGGACCGCTGCGATGGCCCCCCACCCGCTTGCGCGGGGGATTGCACCTGCCGTCACCGAACTCAGCGCCGGCTCGTCCACCTGGACCACCCACTCGGCGCCGGGCACCCGGCGTTGAAGGTCCCGGATGTGGTCAGTCAATCCCTGGGCGAGGCTGGTGGCGAGATCGGTTGTCGCGACCGGATCGATGACTGCGGCCTCTCCCCCACGAAGCTCGAGGACGGCCGCCAGGGTCAATGGCCCGCACATCTGCAACTTCGCCGGACCCACGTACCCCTGCAGCCGATCCTCCACGGCGTCGAGATCCTCCGACAGCATCGCGCGCGCTCTGCGCGTATCACGTCCAACTCGAGCAGTCGCTCGCCAGCGGCTCCCTTCCCACTCGACCGGGACATCGACCAAGACTGCCGCAGCTCGTCCGAGCATGTCAGCCCATGGACCGCGAGCCGGAAGCTCTGGGACGTGCGGAAGCTCGGGAAGTGAGTCAACAATCAGCGCCATTGCCGCTGCCGGCGCTGCGCCTGGTAGCGAGCCGATGCCGGTGGCGACGCCGGTCGGGGCGGCGGTGGCAGGGTTCACCCGGCTCACAGAGTTCACCGGGCGCTGGTAATCGTCGCCGAGCCACGCACCCTCGTGCCGTCGTACAGCACCAGGGCCTGCCCGGGAGCAACACCGGACGCCGGGTCATCGAGCGTCGCACGGAGCAGCTCCGAATCGACATGCACTGTCGCCGATACCGTTTCGCCGTGGGCGCGGAACTGCACAGCAAATACTTCACCGTCCCCAACCCGCGTCCCGCACCAGCGGGGCCGCTCGGCGACGATCTCGTTGACTGCCAGGGCCTCTCGCGGACCGACAGTGACAACGTTCGAGGTGGGTTCGATCGAGAGGACGTAGCGCGGCTGGCGGTCGTGAGTGGCCACGGTCAGGCCCAGCCCCTTTCGCTGGCCTACCGTGAATGCGTAAGCCCCGTCGTGGTCACCGAGCACGACTCCGTCACGGTCGACAACGTGGCCGGGACGCTCGCCCAGACGCGATGCAAGGAACGCTCTCGTGTCACCGTCGGCGATGAAGCAGATGTCGTGGCTATCTGGCTTGTCGGCAACAAGGATGCCGCGAGCAGCTGCTTCCCGACGCACTTCCGCCTTCGGGGAGTCGCCGAGCGGAAACAGTGACCTGGCGATCTGGTTGCGGTCGAGGACAGCCAAGACATAGGACTGGTCCTTGTCCGGATCGACCGCTCGGTGGAGCTCTGGCCCATCGGGGCCGTCCAGGATCTGCGCGTAGTGCCCGGTACACACGGCATCAAAGCCCAGCCCCACGGCCCGGTCGAGAACGGCGGCGAACTTGATCCGTTCGTTGCAGCGCAAACATGGGTTGGGGGTGCGACCAGCCGCGTACTCAGACACGAAGTCGTCGACTACCTCTGCTCGGAACTGCTCGGCGAGATCCCACACGTAGTACGGCAGTCCAAGGACGTCGGCCACCCGCCGGGCATCCCTGGAGTCTTCCAAACTGCAACATCCACGCGCGCCGGAGCGAAACGTCTGCGGATTGCTGCTCAGGGCCAAGTGGACGGCCGTGACGTCGTGCCCGGCGTCCCGCACCCGCGCTGCAGCGACTGCAGAGTCGACTCCGCCGGACAGTGCGGCCAGTACGCGCATCATTGACCCCCCGTCAGACCTGGGACGCGGTCGATGCGCGGGCAGCCCTCGCCCGCTCGACGACCGGCCCGATCACGGCCACCAGCTCATCGACGTCGGCACGTGTCGAGGTGTGCCCCAGCGAGAACCTCAAGGAGGAGCGAGCCTCCGCCGGTGACGATCCCATAGCAAGCAGGACATGGCTGGGCTCAGCAACGCCAGCAGAGCAGGCAGACCCGGTGGAGCAGTGCACTCCGCGCGCGTCTAGCAGCATCAGCAGCGAGTCACCCTCGCAGCCGGGGAAGGACAGGTGCGCGTTGCCCGGAAGTCGGTGAGCCTCGTCGAGACGTGGATCTCCGTTCAGTCGTGCGTCGGGTACCTGTTCGATGACTCCGGCGATCAGCTCGTCGCGCAATGCGGCGATGGTCGCCTCTCGCGGGGCCCGGGTATCGATCGCCTCGGTCGCGGCGGCGGCAAAGCCGGCGATCGATGGAGTGTCGAGAGTGCCTGACCGCACGTCCCGCTCCTGCCCGCCGCCGTGGATCAAGGGCGCCGGAGTTGCTGACCGCCCGAGGAGGAGAGCGCCAACGCCAACTGGGCCACCGAGCTTGTGCCCACTGAGGGTGACGGCATCCAGACCGGACGCGTCGAAGTCGAGTGGGAGGTGGCCGGCGATCTGAACGGCGTCGGAGTGAATGGGCACCCCGAAAGCCGCGGCCGCAGCAGCGCAGTCAGCGACCGGCTGCACCGTCCCCACCTCGTTGTTGGCCCACATAACCGTGACCAGAGCGACCGATCCGGGGTCGCGGGCGATCTCTTCGTGAACCTGGAGGGGATCGACCCGCCCAAGGGTGTCGACCTCGAGCCAGACCACCTCGGCCCCTTGGTACTCGACGAGCCAGCGAACGGGGTCGAGGACAGCGTGGTGCTCGACGCTGCTGGCCAGAATGCGAGGCCGCGGCCGGTCCTTCTGGCGGCTCCAGTAGAGCCCCTTGACTGCCAGGTTGTCGGCCTCGGTTCCCCCTGCGGTGAACACCACCTCGCTGGGGCGCGCACCGAACGCAGCTGCGATGGCCTCACGGCTCTCTTCGACGGCCCGGCGGGCCCGGCGCCCAGCAGCGTGCAGCGACGAAGGGTTGCCAACTTCGCCGAGCTCCTTGGTGAGAGCCGCCATCGCGGCCGGGAGCATCGGCGTCGTCGCAGCGTGATCCAGGTAGGCCATCGCCGACCCAGTCTAGGCGAGCCGAAGTCAGCCCTTCCGCCGAGTGACTTCCTTGGTCAGCTGAGGCAAGACGGTGTGGAGGTCACCGACCACACCGAAGTCGACCAGGTCGAAGATCGGCGCTTCAGCATCTTTGTTGACCGCCATGATCGTCTTGGACGTTTGCATACCTGCGCGGTGCTGGATCGCCCCTGAGATGCCGTTGGCGATGTACAACTGGGGGGAAACGGTCTTTCCCGTCTGACCCACCTGAAACTGGTGCGGGTACCACCCGGCGTCCGTCGCGGCTCGGGAGGCTCCGACGGCCGCGCCAAGCGAGTCGGCCAGCGACTCGATGACGGCGAAGCCCTCCGGCGATCCGACGCCACGCCCACCCGATACCACGATCGCCGCCTCGGTCAGTTCAGGACGTCCTGCCCGTTCCTGGGCCACCCGATCGGTGACCGTTGCGGCTCGGTCGGTGTCTGAGACGGTGACATCAAGGTCAACACGACGCCCGGCCCCAGGGGACTGCTCAGCGGCGACGCTGTTGGGTCGCACGGCGATGATCGGGGTGCCGGTGCTGACAACGGAGTGCACCAGGGTCGAACCACCGAACACCGATTGCTGAGCGACAAACCCTGCATCGACACCAACGGCATCGGTGATGATCCCGCTGCCCGTCCGGACGGCCAACCGCGCGGCGATCTCCTTGCCCTCGGCACTGGCCGGCACCAGGACGCCTGCAGCACCGGACGCATCCAGTGCCGCCTGTAGCGCCGACACCTTGGGCGCCACCACGTGGTCGGCGTATTCAGCACCGTTGGCGACGTAGACGGTGTCGGCACCGCCTGCGGCCAGGCTTGCGACGACGTCGTCGGAGACCTCTCCGATCGCAACGGCGGCGGGCTCGCCCAGGGTGCGAGCAAGAGTGAGGAGTTCGAAGGTGACCTTCTTGACGTCACCGCCGACGTGCTCTACGAGCACGAGTACTTCAGCCATGGGGTCCTCCCGGACGTGTGAACCTGGTGGTCAGATCAACCTGGTGGTCAGATCAACCTGGTGGTCAGATGAACTTCTGGGCGCTGAGGAAGTCCGCAGCCTTCGTGCCGCCGTCTCCCTCGTCGGTAACAACGGTGCCGGCTGCACGTGGCGGACGGGCCGCGAAGTCCTGCACCGCGCTCCACGACCCGGCGATGCCGACAACTCCGGGTTCGACGCCGAGGTCGGCGAGCGAGAGCGTTTGGACCGGCTTCTTCTTGGCGGCCATGATCCCCTTGAACGAGGGGTAGCGCGGCTCGTTGATTTTCTCGACCACGCTGACGAGGGCAGGCAGCTTGGCCTCGACAACGTCGTATCCGTAGTCGGTCACGCGCTGGATTCGCACGGAGTCACCATCGAGCTCGACCTTGCCAGCGAAAGTCAGCTGCGGGCGTCCGGTGCGCTCGGCGAGCATCGCTGGGACAACAGACATCCGGGCGTCCGTGCTCTCCGACCCCATCAAAACCAGGTCGGGCGCGAGCGAGTCAATGGCGGCGGCCAACACCGCTGATGTGGCGAGGGCGTCGCTGCCGTGAAGGGCATCGTCAACAACATGCACGCCGTCGTTGGCGCCCATCTGCAGACCCTTGCGAACGCTTTCGATCGCCTTCTCGGGTCCCACTGTTAGGACGGTCACGGTGCACGCATCTGCACCACCAAGCCGCTCCTGAATCTGAAGCGCCTCTTCGACGGCGTACTCGTCGAGTTCGTTGACGACGGCATCAGCGGCTTCGCGATCGAGGGTGTTGTCGGCCGGGTTGAGCTTCTTCTCCGCCCATGAATCGGGCACCTGCTTGACGCACACGACGATTTTCACGGCGACGAACGCTCCTCCTGCTGCCGACCTCCGTGCCCGCCTTGAGGTCGGGCCGGTGGTGGATTTTGCCGACCTGAGCCGGTCGGACACTGACTAGCAGATCAGTCTGCCAGACCTATTGGATCCAATCGCCTCGAGGGCAGCAGTGGAACAGTGAGTCCCGTCACAGGCTCCATCCAGAGGCCTCGACGCGACGAGCGGGACGTGCAACAACACCCGGCTAAGGCAGCGTCAAGCAGGACTTGCGGCCCTTGATCTCCGGTGCAGCACCTGATGGGCTCGGGAGACGCAGCGCTGGTGAAAAGCACCAACCCGCCCGGTGAGGAGTCCCGATGACATCGACACGCTCGCAGACCCTGGCCCACCGTGCGTGGGCGGCCTCTGCGGTACTCGCCATGTCCATGGCCGTGATCTGGGTCTCGGCCGAGCCAGTGGGGGCGGTCGCCTCAGGGCCGATAGCTGGTCCTCGGTCGTTTACCTGTTCCGGTGGCCTCGGTGAACCCTTCACCGTGCGCTCGGTGACCGGAAACCTCAGCACCACCAATGTGCCGTCCCACATCACCATCACCGCAACCTCGACCGGAACCATCGAATCGGCGCGACTGCGCCCAGCCGCA
>JBBQAL010000066.1:0-16062 GCA_038316135.1 Candidatus Nanopelagicales bacterium
ATCCATGGGAGACAACGACAGCACGCACATACCCGTGACGTTCGACAGCTGCGATCACATCGGCGGTCCGTTCTACCACGGGACGAAGTCCACCTTTGAGGTCGGCGAGGAGCTTGTCCCCGGCCACGGCTCCAACTTCCATAAGGGTCGAGTGTCCAACAACATCTACTTCGCCGCGCTGATAGAGACGGCCATCTGGGGAGCGGAGTTGGCCACTGAACTCGCGGGGAGTGGCGAGCGGGGGCACATCTACGTCGTTGAGCCAACGGGTCCATTCGAAGACGACCCCAATGTGACGAACAAGAAGTTTCCCGGCAACATCACGCAGTCCTACCGCACCCGCGAACCGCTGCGGATAGTGGGCGAAGTGGAGTCTTGGGAGGGCCACCCCCCGGAAGTGCTGCAGGAGATGCTCGACAACATCGCGCGGCTCCGGGAGCAGGGGCTTGATACCATCGAGGACTAGCAAGGAGATCCCGGGGGGCATGCTGCCGACGTCGGTTGACTTCAGACCAAAGCGCCAGCTATCGCGTTCTTCAGACGGGCATTCCGGCGACGGTATCCTCTGATCCATGACCGCGCCGACGCCCTATCTCCTTTTCCCTGGAACCGCTCGTGACGTTCTGACCTTCTATGGTGCTGTCTTCGGCTGCGCCGTGCAGCTCCACACGTTCGAAGAGTTCAACAGGACTGATGGCCCAACGGACGGCATCGCCCACGGCTACGTCGTCGACGGACCGGTCGTGCTCTTTGCAGCCGACGTGAGCGGCGACGAGCATCCGTTCCGCTGCGAAGGCATGATGCTGTCCCTACTGGGTACGGCCGCACCTTCGATTCTGCGCGAATGGTTCTCCAGACTCTCCGCAGGTGGCCGGATCGTCGATGACTTGCAGACGCGGCCATGGGGGGCATCGGACGGTCAGGTCATCGACCGTTACGGTCTCCACTGGCTGATCGGATTCGTGGGCAGCGAGAGCGCCTAATCGTCCGGCTCCGCAGCCCAGCCTCCTTACTGCAGCACTTCCGTCTCCGGGTCACCGGCTTGCTGAGGATGGCCGGTGCTCTCGCTACGAGAGTTAGTTCCGAAATACTCCCTCAACTGGCCGAGAAAGTGGGGGCTAAGTCTCGTAGCGGAGGTCCTTCACCAGGGTCACGTTCTGCTCGACCTCGGCATGGGCCACGCCCTCAGCATCGATCCATTCGTACTCGCTGATATCAACAGCGCCGGTGAACACGTAGCCCATGCGGAGATAGAGGCGCCGCGCCCTCTTGTTGTCTTCTGCGACGCTGATCCCAGCCTTTGGAACGCCGTTCTGTCGAGCCATCGCCTCGGCTGCCG
The DNA here is from genome assembly GCA_038316135.1 of Candidatus Nanopelagicales bacterium. Lineage (GTDB taxonomy): Bacteria > Actinomycetota > Actinomycetes > JAHEKZ01 > JAHEKZ01 > JAHEKZ01. Next base: position 1,340 of record JBBQAL010000066.1, read on the forward strand.
TGATCAGATGCGTCGCGACGCCATGACTCCGAAACTCCGGCCTGACCTGCAGATGGCAGATCTCAGCGGCGTCCGCAGCGGACGCCCTCGCGTTCACCCCGCGCAAGCCGGACCAGTCGATCACGAGACTTCCGAGCGGCTCATCCGATGCCCACATGACGAGATACGTGCACCGTCCCTGCGCCTGCGACCGGAAGTGGGAGTCGTGCACTCCGCCGGGTACCGGCCAAACCTGGTCAAGCGCCCGGAGGTCGTCGATCGAGCATGGTCGAGAAGATCGATCCGCCCGGCCCGCTGCTGGATGTTCCATGCTGCAGAACTCCAGTCTAGGTTGTTGGAAGGTGGGCTTCTGAGTCTCTCTCAACACGCAAGGAGTAGTCATGGTTCTGGGAATCGGCGGTTTCAGCGGTGGCAGTAAGGGCGGCCCGGTCTACGAGATCGAGGTGAACGAGGGCTCGGTCAACATGCGCCACTTCGGCAAGGCGGCTAACGAGCGCGCGTCCAACGGCTACCGGATGGCGCACGTCTACAGCCAGGACCGCAACACGATCGTCGTGTGGGAGCGCACCGGCTAACTCCCTCATTCGGCGGATTCCTTTCCGTCGTTGCCGTCTACAGTAAATGTATGAGAATGACGACGGCTGTCGTTGCCGCGATCGCTGCCGCCGGGCTAGTGCTTGGCTCGATTGGCATGGCGTCGGCGAAGTCGAGCGATGCCCACTCACATGCGTCACTCGGACAGATCGGCGAGAACTCCGACCTTGCGCCTCGACGTGCTGGCGGGAGCCTGCCGAAGCTGGTGGGGATCGTGAACGACAACCGGGACATCGAGATCAGTAATCGGACGCCGAGCCCCGGGCGCTACAAGATCGTCGTCCGTGACTCGACGCGCGCGCACAACTGGCATCTGTATGGCAACGGAAAGTCGATCTCCACGACCGTGCGTGGCACTGGCCGATGGGTGTTCAAGATCCGGCTGCCGGCTGGCGGCTACCGAGTCGTCTGCGACCCGCACTTCGACGATATGGAGTTCGATCTCATCGTCCGCTGACCAAGAGACATGGAGCCGTCAGGGAGCTTGGGATTCGATGCGATGAGCCAGCTCGAAGTCGAGTTGGGTGATGCCGCCCGCTGAATGCGTCGACAGAGTCAGGTTCACAGTGCGCCATCTAATGTCGATGTCCGGGTGGTGGTTCATCTCCTCGGCGTCGATGGCGAGTGAGGCGACCGCAGCGATTGCCTCAGGGAAGCTCGGGAAGTCGATGCTTCGGTGCAGACTCGTTCCGTCGCTGGACCAACCGGGAAGGTCGCTGAGCTGACGGTCAACCTCGGCGGGTTCAAGGAGCCGGCTCATGGGTGGTGGTCCTCTCCAGCGAAGTGACGCAGGCGGGGGTTGTCCGGCCAAAAGCGCCTGGCGTTCTCGACGGCTTCGACGGTGGCAGTCGCACGCTCTTGTGCGTCGTAGACCCGAGCCAGCGTAACCCAGGCATCGGACCGCTCCTGGGCGCTGCGATGCCAGTTCAGCGAGGTGCGCGCCTCTTCGGCCGCCTGATCAAGGCGGCCGGCCTCGAAGTGGTCGAGCGCCTCGAGTCGGGCCAGCACGGTGCCGGTGCTCGCCACGGCCTTGGCTTGCTGCATGGCATCCGCCACCTGGTCGGCCACTGTCGCGTACTCGACATCGCCGTCCTCTACCGACCGGAGCAGGCTCCAGGCGCGCTCCGCTTGCTCGTTCATCACCGACTTTGACTTTGAACGAGCGCGTAGAACCCGGAACAGTCCGAAGGCAGGGTCGTACATGGTGTCGACGACCTGTTCCTTCATCGGGATGATCGCGTTGTCAGTGATGTGAATGCCCTCAGGGCAAACCTCGGTGCAGCACTTAGTGATGTTGCAGTAGCCAAGACCGTGCTCCTCTTGCGCCGAACGCTTGCGCTCAAGTGTGTCGAGGGGATGCATGTCGAGCTCGGCAATGCGGATGAAGAACCGTGGGCCGGCAAAGACCGGCTTGTTCTCCTCATGGTCGCGAATGACGTGGCAGGTGTCTTGGCACAGGAAGCACTCGATGCACTTGCGGAACTCCTGGCTGCGTTCCACATCGATCTGCTGCATGCGGTAGTCGCCAGGTTTGAGCCCAGGAGGGGGAGTGAACGACGGAACCTCGCGTGCCTTCTGGTAGTTGAACGACACGTCGGTGACGAGATCACGAATGACTGGAAAGGCACGAAGGGGTGTGACGGTGACCGGCTCGCTCTCGTCGAAGGTGTTCATCCGCGTCATGCACATCAGCCGTGGACGGCCGTTGATCTCGGCGCTGCACGACCCACACTTGCCTGCTTTGCAGTTCCATCGGACGGCAAGGTCTTGAGCCTGGGTTGCCTGGATGCGGTGGATAACGTCAAGGACGACCTCGCCCTCGTTTACGTCGACCTCGAAGTCGCGGAGCTCACCGTCCTCGTCCGTCCCTCTCCAGACTCGGAACTTCGCGCTGTACCCCATCAGGCACCACCCTCCGGTAGAGCGGTGAGTTCGTCATCGCTCATGTACTTGTCGAGTTCGTCGCGGTCAAACAGTTCAAGTAGTTCGGTCGGCATGATCGGAAGCGGCTGCTTGACGACGGACACCTCGTCGAGGTTCGCCCGGCAGATCAGGTTGACCTGGCGCCACTCACGATCCATCAATGGGTAGTCCTCGCGGGTGTGGCCGCCCCGTGACTCTTCGCGCATGAGTGCAGCGCGAGCAACGCACTCAGAGACGAGAAGCATGTTGTCTAGGTCGAGGGCCAGATGCCAGCCGGGGTTGAACTGCCGGTGCCCTTCGACCGTGACGCCGCCAGCCCGGCGCTTGAGGTCGGCGAGCTGCTCGAGAGCATCCTCCATCTCTTCGCGCCGCCGAATGATTCCGACCAGGTCATTCATGGTCATCTGAAGCTCGGTGTGGATGGTGTACGGGTTCTCGGTGCCGTCACCGGCAAAGGGCGCCACGGCGTCGTCTGCGGCCTGATCGATGTCAGGACCACCGACTGCTGGTCGGTCGCTGCCCATCTGGTCCAGATACCCAGCGGCGCCAGCACCGGCACGACGGCCGAAGACCAGCAGGTCGGAGAGCGAGTTCCCGCCGAGTCGGTTGGAGCCGTGCATTCCACCAGCTACTTCTCCCGCAGCAAACAGGCCGGGAACGCCGACGGCAGCCCCGGTGTCTGGCTCGACCTCGACGCCACCCATCACGTAGTGACACGTAGGCCCGACCTCCATCGCCTCTGCGGTGATGTCGACACCAGCTAGCTCTTTGAACTGGTGGTACATCGACGGCAGTTTCTTGCGAATCGTCTCGGCGGGCAGACGACTTGCCACATCGAGGAAGACGCCGCCGTGGGGTGAACCGCGACCGGCCTTGACCTCGGAGTTGATGGCGCGGGCTACTTCGTCGCGGGGGAGGAGCTCAGGGGGACGCCGGTTGTTGTCTGGATCGGTGTACCAGCGGTCACCCTCCGCCTCGTCGTTGGCGTACTTGGCCCGGAACACATCGGGGACATAGTCGAACATGAAGCGCTGTCCACCAGCGTTCTTCAGGACGCCACCGTCGCCGCGCACTGACTCGGTGACGAGGATTCCCTTGACGCTGGGGGGCCACACCATGCCGGTCGGGTGGAACTGGATGAACTCCATGTTGACCAGCGAGCCCCCAGCTTTCAACGCCAGGGCGTGGCCATCGCCGGTGTACTCCCACGAGTTGCTGGTCACTTTGAACGACTTGCCGATCCCGCCAGTCGCCAAAACGACTGCTGGTGCGTCGAAGGCGACGAAGCGTCCCGACTCGCGCCAGTACCCGAAGGCGCCCGCGACGCGGTCGCCGTCTTTGAGGATCTCGGTGATGGTGCACTCGGCAAAGACGCGGAGCCTGGCTTCGGGGTCGCCGAACTCTTGTTCGTCCTCTTGCTGCAGGGAGACGATCTTCTGCTGCAGGGTGCGGATCAGCTCAAGACCGGTGCGGTCACCGACGTGTGCGAGGCGAGGGTACTCGTGGCCGCCGAAGTTGCGCTGGCTGATCCGTCCATCGGGGGTGCGATCGAAAAGCGCCCCCCACGCCTCCAGTTCCCAGACCCGCTGCGGTGCCTCCTTGGCGTGCAGCTCGGCCATCCGCCAGTGGTTGAGGAATTTTCCGCCGCGCATGGTGTCGCGGAAGTGCACCTGCCAACTGTCCTTGCTGTTGACGTTGCCCATCGATGCCGCGATCCCACCCTCGGCCATCACGGTATGTGCCTTGCCGAAGAGCGACTTGCAGATGATGGCGGTGCGCTTGCCCTGTTCCCGGGCCTCGATGGCAGCCCTGAGCCCGGCACCTCCGGCGCCGATCACGACGACATCGTAGGAGTGTCGTTCGAGGTCCGTCATTCGACAAAGCCCTTCGCGGTGGGTGGAATCTAAAAGAACGTGGGGTCGGTGATCGTGCCGGTGGCGAGCATGCGGATGTAGAAGTCGGTGAAGGCGACGCCAAAGAGCGACAACCAGGCGAACAAGGGGTGCCTGGTATTCAGCCGGCTCACGAAGGTCCACATCCGGTAGCGAACCGGGTGCTGGGAGAAGTGCTTGAGGCGTCCCCCGACGGTGTTGCGGCAGGAGTGACAAGACAACGAGTAGAGCCAAAGCAGGGTCGCGTTGGTCAAAAGCACCACGGTGCCGAGCCCCATGTGTCCCCACTCGCCGTCGGAGTCGCGGAAGCCGAGGAATGCATCCCAGGTGAGGACCACGTTGAAGGCGAGACCGGCGTAGAAGAACCAGCGGTGCGAGTTTTGCAGGATCAGCGGCGCCCTGGTCTCGCCGGTGTAGGTGCGGTGTGGCTCGGCGACCGCGCAGGCAGGCGGCGAGAGCCAGAACGACCGGTAGTAGGCCTTCCGGTAGTAATAGCACGTCATCCGGAAGCCGAGCGGGAAGACCAAAATCAGCAGAGCAGGAGAGAGCGGGTACCAGTCGCCGACCAGACGCCCGAAGTCGTCTGAACCTTCAACGCAGTTACCGGAGACGCAGGGTGAGTAGAACGGCGATAGATAGGGCGACGCGTAGTAGTACGCGTTCTCGAACGCGCGCCAGGTGGCGTAGATGACAAAGCTGAAGAGCACTCCTGCGGTGATGGCCGGCTGTATCCACCAGCGGTCGGTACGAAGGGTGCGCAAGGAGATGCGCGCACGGCCAGGCGCTCCGGTCCCTGCAGACAGTGGGCCGGAGGGAGCTGTTTGGGTCATGGATTCTCCGAGGTCGGGCGGCCGGGATGTAGCGGTCAGGGGGTCACTCTCGGTCGGCGTCGCTCCAGAACTCCGGGGGGTAGTCGTGGTCGGGGATCATGATCGGCTCACCCGAGCCTGGCCCGGCCGCGTCTGGTCCCGCGAGGATGTCGAGGTCTTCGCTGATCCGCTGGGCATCGGCCAGGAGGCGCCTCATGTCGATGCTGTCGCCGTGCTCGGTCTTGAGATGCTCGACGGCGCGCACGAGGTCACGGGCTGCTCGTCTGGCAGCGCTGACGTCCTGGGATCGAATGGTCATGCTCGCCGCCTCCGCCTCCGCTCAGTCGGGTCACGAACTGGGGCCCGACATCTGTCACTTCGACGGTCGCAGTCTGTCCGACCCCGGGCCTTGACGCCAGCATCTTCGCCGATCTGGTGTTGGCTGGGACCATGACCCATACCTTGGTGATCTTCGCTTCAGGCGCCACGACCGGTAGCGGACAGGTAGTGCGAACGCTGCCGCACTCCGCCAGCGGCCCCTTAGTCGTGGTCGACTCCACTCCCTTTCACCCCATCGACCACACCTGGCCCGACCAACCAGGAGATACCGGCTGGATCGGGCAGCAGGCCGTGATCAACACCGTGATGGCGGCCAGCGCCCCAGGCGGTGACCTGATGGTCGCGGCTGACATCCCGGTCAAGCGCGATGAACCGGGCTGGACCTGGCACGTCGCACACCTGCTTGCGCCGGACGCTGAACTCCCGGAGGTCGGAACCAAGGTGGACCTCACCGTTGACGCCGAACGTCGCCGACGGCTCTCGGCTGCGCATACGGCCTGCCACCTGGCAGCCCTGGCCATGAATCGTGCGACGGGCCACCTCTGGCGCAAGGAAGTGCGACTCGACAGCCTCGGCAGCCCTGACCTCGACCAGTTGGCTATGGAGTCGTCGGTCATGGACGAGCAAGGGTCAACGGACATCTATCGATTCGGAAAGAGCCTGCGCAAGCGTGGATTCGACTCCGCTGGCTTCGCCGAACAGGTCGAGCAGGTGGTGGCCGGCGTTCACGCCCAGCTGGAGACGTGGATTGCATCAGGGGCGGTGGTCGTTGTTGCTGATGGAGGGGACCAGAGGGTGACCGCCCCCAGACGGTGGACCTGCGCCCTTCCGCAGGGGATGGCCGAGATGCCCTGCGGCGGAACACATGTGGCCACATTGGGGGCATTCAGCGCCGTGCGGGTGGCCTACGAGCAGGCTCCGGACCGGACGGGCCTCACCGTCCGAACCACGCCAACCCTGGCCGCGTAGACTGCCCCCGTCGTCAGTCGACGGCCGCTTCCCTGTCTTGAGAGTGAGCCAGCACGCCCATGGCGTCATCAGCCTCATCCATCGCCCAGAACCTCGTCCAGCGCAGTGACCTCCGCAACGTCGCCATCGTGGCCCACGTCGACCACGGGAAGACCACGCTGGTCGACGCCATGTTGTGGCAGTCCGGTGCCTTCCGTGAGCATGCAGACATCGCTGACCGCGTCATGGACTCCATGGACCTGGAGCGCGAGAAGGGCATCACGATCCTGGCGAAGAACACCGCCGTGCTGCACCACATGGACGATGGCGAGGACGTCACCCTCAACATCATCGATACCCCGGGCCACGCGGACTTCGGCGGCGAGGTCGAGCGTGGTCTTGAGATGGTCGACGGTGTCCTGCTGCTGGTCGACGCCAGCGAAGGCCCGCTGCCGCAGACCCGCTTCGTGCTGCGCAAGGCTCTGCAGAAGCGACTGCCGGTCGTCCTCGTCGTAAACAAGGTCGACCGTCCGGACGCGCGGATCGCCGAAGTGATCGACGAGACTTACGAGCTATTTCTCGACCTCGATGCAGATGAGCAGCAGATCGATTTTCCGATCGTGTACGCGTCGGCCAAGAACGGCCGCGCCTCGATGAACAAGCCTGAAGACGGCGGCCTCCCCGACAGCGAGAATCTTGAGCCCCTTTTCACGACGATCGTTGAGACGATCCCTGCCCCGACCTACGATCCCGAGATGCCTCTGCAGGCACACGTCACCAACCTCGACGCTTCCCCCTACCTCGGACGCCTGGCACTCTGTCGCGTCCACAACGGGACGATTACCAAGGGTCAGACGGTTGCCTGGTGTCGCGCCGACGGCACGATCGAGCGTGCGAAGGTGACTGAGCTGTTGATCACCGAGGCACTCGACCGTGTTCCGGCCGAGTCGGCGTCACCTGGCGACATCATTGCCGTCGCTGGTATCCCCGAGATCACCATCGGCGAGACGCTTGCCGATGCCGAAGACCCTCGTCCCCTTCCGGTCATCACCGTCGACGAGCCGTCGATCTCGATGACGATCGGAATCAACACCGCACCCTTGTCAGGACAGAGCGGCAAGAAGCTCACCGCACGGATGGTGAAGACCCGGCTCGAGGCCGAACTCATCGGAAATGTTTCTATTCGCGTGGCCGAGACCGAGCGCCCCGATACCTGGGAGGTACAGGGACGCGGCGAGCTTCAGCTCGCGGTGCTGGTGGAGTTGATGCGTCGCGAGGGGTTCGAACTCACCGTCGGCAAGCCGCAGGTCGTCACCCGCGAGGTCGACGGCAAGGTGCACGAGCCTGTTGAGCGTCTCACCGTCGACATCCCCGAGGACTACCTCGGTGTCGTCACCCAGCTCATGGCACTGCGCAAGGGACGCATGGAGCAGATGGTCAACCATGGAACCGGCTGGGTGCGCATGGAGTACCTGGTCCCGGCGCGCGGGATGATTGGTTTCCGCACCGAGTTCCTGACCGAGACCCGTGGAACCGGACTGCTACACCACGTCTTTGAGCGTTACGAGCCTTGGCACGGAGAGCTGCGGACCCGTCCGACCGGCTCGTTGGTCGCCGATCGCAGGGGAGACACCACCGGCTTCGCGTTGGCGAACCTGCAGGAGCGCGGCACGATGTTCGTGGGCCCGGGCACTGAGGTGTACGAAGGCATGATCGTTGGTGAGAACTCGAGGTCGGACGACATGGACGTCAACCCGACCAAGGAAAAGAAGCTCACCAACATGCGGCAGTCGTCCGGCGATATCTTGATTCCGCTCATTCCCCACAAGCACCTCTCCATGGAGCAGGCGTTGGAGTTCTGTCGCGAGGACGAATGCGTCGAGGTGACACCGGCAACCGTCCGGCTGCGTAAGGTCGTCCTCGACCAGAACGAGCGAGGTCGCACGAGAGCCCGGTCCAAGCGTCAGTCCTGAACGATCCCGAGTGACCTGCGCAGGAAGTCGACCTGCATGGTCAACAGGTTTTCGGCCACGTCCTCCTGAGTCGCCATGTGGGTGATCCCCGTCAGTGGGAGCACCTCGTGCGGACGACCATGCTCGGTCAGAACTTGTGAGAGCTGAAGTGAGTGAGCGACGAAGACGTTATCGTCGGCCAGCCCGTGGATCAGTTGCAGTGGGCGGGTCAGTCTTGGCGCTCGCCCAAGAAGTGAGCTGCGCACGTACGCGGCGTCATCGTCATCATGTGGCACACCGAGGTAGCGCTCGGTGTAGCCGGTGTCGTACAGCTTCCAGTCGGTGACGGGGGCACCAGCGATAGCGGCGTGAAATACATCGGGGCGGTCGATGACGGCGAGCGCTGAGAGATAACCGCCGAATGACCATCCCCGAATCGCGACCCTGGTGAGGTCGAGCTGTGGGAAGGCGTGCGCAACCGCGTGAAGGCCGACGATCTGGTCCTCGAGTACTGGTCCGGCAAAGTCGCCTCGGACTGCGCGTTCCCATGACGGGGTGCCCGGTGTCCCGCGACCGTCAACGACCACAACGGCAAACCCCTGATCGGCAAACCACTGTGACTCTCGGAACGCACCTTGATGGTGAGCGACACTGGCGTGGTGTGGGCCGCCGTAAGGGTCCATCAAGACCGGCAGTGAACCCGTGTCTGCTTCCCAGTTCTGCGGAAGTAGCAGCGCGATCCGGGGCCGTTCGTTGTCGCCAGCAATCAGAGTGACCTGGGGCTCGACCATCGGATGATCTGCGTGCGAGGCCACTTCATGCGTGACGGTAGCTGTCGAGATCGTCGTAAGGGGGAGCGCCCGGTCAAGCGTTGCCGAGACGAGCACGCTGGTTGACCCACCTTGAGCTCCGGCGTGCCAACCTTCGGCCGGGCTCAGCAGCTCTGCCCCGCCGGCGGTGAGACACCAGACCTGCTGGTCACCCGCATCCGTAGAGGCCAAGACCCTGAGCTGTCCGCCTCCGGTCGCCGTGACTGCACGTACCTGCAGTCCCGGAGGTGAAAGTCGTTGGCCGTCAGCGCAGAGTGCGTAGTCGTCGTCGCGTACCTCGACGGTGAGCAAGTGGCCGGCGTCGTCCCAGCATCCGGTGCCTGGCACAACATCTACCCACGCCCCGTCAGAGACCGACCGGATCTGCGTGGTGGCGCCGGTGCCACTGTTGATGGTGAACCACGTCATCGTCTGTTGGGCGCGGTCGAGGACAGATGCAATAGGTGCGCCCCGTTCAGACCAGTGAACGGAGGCGAGGTACTCGGCGTCATCGGGCAGGTCGACCCGGACTGCGCCGCCCTCGAGGTCCAGCAGCCACAATGACGACTCGGCGTTGGGGGTGCCGGCGGCTGGGTAGCGCTGTGCGATCGGCGCAGCGGCTGGCGTGGCTGGGTTGCTGACGAACCAAGTGTTCACTCGTCCGTCGTCAGCGCGTTGGGCCAGGAGCTGGCTGCCGTCGGGAGACCACCAGAAGCCTCTCGACCTTTCGAGTTCCTCGGCGGCAATAAAGTCGGCCAGCCCCCAGGTAACTGTGTCGGACGACTCCTCCGGCGACACTGTGCGCGTTGTGTCCATACCGACGGACACAACGCGCAAGCGTCCGCCTGCTACAAAGGCGATCCGGTTCCCGGTTGGGTCGATTCTCGGATCGATCACTGACCCCGCGACCGAGATCTCGGCCGTCGATGAGCCGTCCACTTCCGCCACGAACAAGCGCCCAGAAAGCGTGAACGCGACGCGCGAGAAACCGGCGTTGACGGTGTAGCCGACGATGCCACCGGCCGCTTCCCTCGCGCGCTCTCGCCTGGCGCGCTCTTCTGGGCTCAGCTCTTCCTCTGCGCCAGCCAGTAGTTGGGCTGGATTCACCAGCTCGACCTCGCCTGCCTCCTCGGTCCACCGCCAGAGCGACCCCGTGCGGTCGGTGCCGGTCGCCGACCGCACGAAGAGCACGACGGTTCCGTCGTCGGAGACTGTGAAGGAGCGTGGCCGCCCGAGACTGAAACGAAGCGTCCGGGCGTTCTGCCGGGGGAAGGTATCGGCGGGGGCATCGGTCATGGCCCCATCATTCAGCAGAGCGGCACATCAGCCATAGGCTCTGGGGCATGTCGCGCAACGATCGACGGCTTCTGCTCGTCCACGCCCACCCCGACGACGAGACGATCGGAACCGGGGTGACGATGGCCAAGTACGTCGCCGAGGGCGCCCACGTCACCTTGGTCACGTGCACGCTCGGCGAAGAGGGCGAGGTCTTGGTCCCCGAACTGGGACACCTGGCTGCTCATGATCAAGATGACCTCGGCACGCATCGTCGGGTCGAACTGGCCGCGGCCCTTGCGCTACTCGGCGTCAGCGATCACGAGTATCTCGGAGGCGTAGGCCGTTACCGAGACTCCGGCATGGTGGGGACAGCGCCGAACGACCGCGATGAGTGTTTCTGGCGGGCCGACCTGCTCGAGGCGGCGACGCACCTGGTCGCCACCATCAGACGGACGCGGCCCCAGGTCGTGGTGAGCTACGACGACTTCGGGCAGTACGGCCATCCTGACCACATCCAGGCACATCGGGTCACCAGCTACGCGCTTGTGTTGGCCGCGGCGCCGTCCTTTAGGTCCGACCTCGGTGAGGCGTGGGACGTCGCGAAGTTCTACTGGACGGCCCTGCCCAAGTCGGCGGTCCAGCGTGGCATCGACGCCTTTGTGGCTGCCGGAGGTCAGGGTTTCTTCGGCCTCGCCGAAGGCGAGGGCCTGCCGTGGGCACTCGACGATTCCTTGGTGACCACCCAGATAACCGCGCTCGACCAGGAGCCTCACAAGATGGCCGCATTGCGTGCACATCTGTCGCAGGTTGGGGTCGAGAACGACTTCTTTCGCCTCTCGGAGATTGCCGGTCCTGAGGCCATGGGGATCGAGTACTTCCGCCTGGCCCGCGGGATTCGCGGTCCCGATGGTGTGGACGGGCTCGAGGATGATCTGTTCGCCGGGCTGAGCTGATCTTCCGGCTCCCCTTCATGCAGTACGCCGACTGGGTGACGGTCGACGCTTCCCACTGTCGCCCCCCGCCGGCGTGAGGGAGAGTGGCCACCATCGTGACGCTCGGTAATCCGGGCTCCGTGATGGCCCAAAGGAGGCAGCGTGTCCGATACAGAGCGTGATGGCACCGAGGTGGTCACCGCGACCAGCACCGCACTGTCGAGCACGTCGGTTCTACGAGCCGGAGACGCCGACGTCGGACGGTCTCGCGAGACCAAGCGCCGCCGCCGGCTGCGCGTTGTGGCCTACTGGCTGGGCATCCCGGCGCTCTTCCTGTGGTATCGGATCGCGACTGGCGACCCTGTTCAGTGGGGGCTGCCGGCGGTTGACCCGCTGCTGGTTATGCCGGCCATCTTCTTCATCTCGTTGCTGCTGATCATCGTCTTCACCACCTTCGGCGCGGGACGCTCGCCGCACGTCATGTACCGGCCCGAGCAGATCACCACGACGCTGGACGACGTCAAAGGGATCGACCCCGTCAAGGACGAGGTCATCAGATCGCTCAACCTCTTCCTCGCACACAAGGCGTTCGCCAACGACATGGGCGGAACACCGCGTCGCGGCATCCTCTTCGAAGGGGCTCCTGGAACCGGAAAGACCTACCTCGCCAAGGCCATGGCCCGCGAGGCGGGTGTGCCGTTCCTGTTCGTGTCTGCCACCTCGTTTCAGTCGATGTACTACGGGGCAACCGCGCGGAAGATCCGTTCGTACTTCAAGCAGCTGCGCAAGGTAGCTCGCGCAGAGGGTGGTGCGATTGGGTTCATCGAGGAGATTGATGCGATCGCCATGGCCCGTGGCGGGCTCGCCGCCACTGCGATGCCACCGTCACTGGCCTCGCTCGGCGTTCACGCCTGCGGCGGGATGACCTCGCTACCATCCGGCTACGGATCCCCTGCTGGCTTGGTGGCGAGTCCATCGATCACCAGTGAGGGCGTCGGCGGAGTGGTGAACGAGCTTCTTGTCCAGATGCAGTCGTTCGACGAGCCCACCGGGCTCCAGAAGCTGCGGACGAAGTTCGTCGACATGGCCAACCTTTACTTGCCGGCGCACCGACAGCTGCGGCGCCCTGAGCCACCGTCGACGAACTTGCTGCTCATCGCGGCGACCAACCGTGCCGATAATCTCGACCCTGCCTTGCTGCGGCCGGGTCGCTTTGATCGGCGACTCACTTTCGAGCTGCCGGCGAAGTCAGGACGCCGCGAGATCATTGACCACTACATGGGTCTGAAGTCTCATGGTCCCGAGCTCGATACCGAAGACAAGCGTGATTCGCTTGCCTCCGCTACCCAGGGATATACGCCAGTCATGATCGAGCACCTGCTTGATGAGGCGCTGGTCAACGCGGTACGTCGTGGTGACTCCCAGATGTCCTGGCAGGACGTGGAACGAGCCCGTTTGGTCGAGGAAGTGGGAATGGGGCAGCCCGTCTCGTACACGGTTCACGAGCGCAAGCTGATCTCGACCCATGAGGCCGGCCATGCGACGGCAGCGTTCCTAGTCGCGCCGGAACGCCGACTCGAGGTGCTCACCATCGTCAAGCGCAGGTCGGCGCTGGGAATGCTGGCGCACGGGGATGCCGAAGAGGTCTACACGCGTTCACGCAGCGAAATGCTCGCACTGATCCAGATCGCGCTCGGCGGGCAGTGTGCCGAGGAGATCTTCTTCGGTGACGTGTCCACTGGTCCCGGCGGTGACCTTCTTTATGCCACCAACGTGGCAGCCGAGATGGTCGGCTCGTGCGGCATGATCGACTCACTGATCTCGTTCGCGGCGGTCCAGAACAGTTCTCTCAACGACAGCAACATCGTGGGCCGGGTGCTGGCTGACCCCGCTGGACGAGCGGCGGTGGAGGATCTCCTACAGTCGCAAAAAGTCATTGTGAAGGCGATTCTTGAGGAGAACGCTCACCTTATTGCGGCGCTGCGTGACGCTCTGTTGGAGCGCGAGGAACTCATTGGGCATGAGATCACCGATGTCCTCACCGGTGCGCAGGATCAGCAGGTCATCGACCTCAGGGAGACCGCTGCCGCCATGGGAGTCAACCGTCCCTGACCGAGACTGTGACTTGGTGAGGGTTGGGCGAAGTGATCGCGGTGTGCCTACCCCCATGTGATGGGGTGGGTGATCGGCTGAGCTAAGACCTGGTCTACAGGTTTTCACCCGATTGGCCGATGGTCTGTCCGTGGAGTCACTGACAAGTCCTGCTGGCGCGCCCGAGCAAGCGCCCGACGATGATGCCGCGCCGATCGGCGGGGTCATCCTGCGCTTTGCTGGAGCTCGCTACGCCGTAGACATGGCAAATGTGGCCGAGGTGGTGCCGGTTCCCGCAATGACCCGTATCCCTGGCGGTCCAGCCTGGCTTTCCGGAGTCGTGAACTGGCGTGGCCGGGTACTGCCCGTCATCGACTTACGGCCGCTCGTAGGGGCGGCCCTGTCGCCTCTACCCACGAGTGCACGTCTTGTTGTGCTCGCCGACGGTGACATCGAGGTCGGAGTAGTCGCGGATATGGTGCCCGGTCTCCTCAACTGTGACCCGCGAGACCTCGAGCCGATTCCAGGGACGATAGCGACCGGGATCGCTCCGCTTGTTCGGGGTGTTGTCGATGTCGACGGACCTGTTGCTCTGCTGGCCACCGACGCCGTCCTTCGGCTCCGAGAGCAGCTTCCCGCTGCTCGACGTGCAGCCGGCTGACCGTCCACCACTCTCAAAGGAAGAGCTGGCATGTACACGCGCCGCAACGCCGTCGAGAGCACCGTGCAGCACTGGATTGTGGTCGTCGCGGCCCTTCTGACGACCTGGATGGCCTGGGGTCCGTCGGGGCTACAGATCAACGTGCTTGGTGCCGGCGTCGCCCTCGGCCTGCTCGTGGCCAATGCCCTGGCTGTACCGATTCTGGCAGTGCGCTCGGTGCGCAAGATGCACAGCCTGTCGGAAACAATTCCATGGGAGTCGGTCACGACGTCCTGTTGTCTCGTCCTGATCGGCGTCCTCGTGGCGATGACTGGAGGTTTGGCGGCCCCCACTCTCTTCCTTGCTCTGCTCTGGGCGCCGTACCTGGGTATGTCGATGGACTTGAGCTTCACCCTGCGTGGTCTGGTCGTCCTCCTTGGCGCAGCGTTCGGGGCGGCCGGTTGGTACAGCCACACCTGGGCGTCGCACTGGGAAATGGGTGTGTTGGTTGGGCTC
>JBBQAL010000089.1:0-12336 GCA_038316135.1 Candidatus Nanopelagicales bacterium
CTCCAGCCCGGCCTTCCCCGGGACGGCTCCCGACCCAGTCGCTGCCGAGCGATCGGTCATCGGCAAGGACGGCAGGGCCAAGGTTGCCGACACCACCGCCTACCCGGCGCGCGCCATCGGACAGCTGGAGATCGGCCAGAACGGCCAGGAATACATCTGCACCGGATGGTTGATCGACCTGAACACGATCCTCACCTCGGGCCACTGCGCCTACAACCCGTCACCGACCGGTGACGACATCATCGAATACGCCACCTTCGCTCCTGGCCGGAACGGCGCAACCGATGCCTACGGCACCTGCCCCGTCTATCAGGTGTACTCACCACTCGGGTGGCGCCAGGACGGGCTCGCCAAGAACGACTGGGCAGCCATGCAGCTAGGCACAGATGACGGAACGACGGTCACTACCTGCGACGTCGGCACAACGGTGGGCTGGTTCGGCATCACCTGGAAGGCAGGCAAGTCCGCACTCACCGGGGCCGACGCAACGGTTCAGGGATACCCCGGCGACAAGGCCTTCGGAACGCAATGGACGATGAGTGGAACCATCTTCAAGTCGACGTCGACCATGGTCTACTACCCGATGGACACCTACGGTGGGCAGTCTGGCTCCCCCGTGTTCAAGCCGGCAGCCACGGCCTGCGGCGGAGGTCCGTGCGGGCTGGCGGTTCACTCCTACGGAGCTGGCGGAAGCGGCGCGTCGGCCAAAAACAACTCGGGCCCTCGCATCACCGAGGCGCGCTACACGACCATGCAGTCCTACGCAGCTGAGAACAACCCAGCGCCTTAGCCAACGATTCGCGCTGCGAAGGACGCGAAGGTCGAGCCGGGCGGCAGAGTACCGATCACCGTGCTCGCCCCGAAGGTGTCGACGGTGACCACGTCCAACGGCAGCGGCAGTGGGCGCGGCCCGACCGGCCGCACCACGAGCAGGACACCGGAGCGCCCAGGTTGCAGGGCCACCGGTGTGCAGAGCGGGCCGTCGCGGTCAGGGGCAGGCGTGACCTGAACCGGAGTGGAAAAATCCTCGTTCCACCAGACGCACCGACCCCCGTCTGGCGATGCGTCTGCGCCCAACGCATAGATAGACGTGATCCCGACGCTCACATAGACCGTAGGGGTGGTCAACGAGATCCCCAGCGCATCCGGCGACCCCATGCGTTGCACGGCCGTCGACGGAGCGCTGACTGCGAGCCACTGGCCGTTCGGCTGCCGCACGACGAGGCCATCGGCCCCCCACGCGACATCGGTGACCTTGTTGGAAGACGCATCCGCGAGAACAACTCGTGGCGCCGTCGGCTCCACGTTGAAGACACTCAACTTGCCTGAGCACACACACGCGAAGGCGCCGCCGCCAGGAGCCCAGGCGAGGACCGTGTCTGCGATCGACGCTGCGCCCTGCGCCAGAGCCGTGGGCTTGGCAGCGGGCACTGGAGTAACAGCACCGTTGTCGACCCGGACCAGGTACATGTCACCAGTCGCGTTGGCCCGCTCCACGTTCCCAGTGGCCTGCACCAGCAGCACCCACGCCCCGTCTGGCGAAAGCACCGCCTGCGTCCACGGCGGCCCGCGACGTAACAATCCCGTCCTGACTCCATTGACGTTGCCGTCGTACCACGCCGGTGACGGATGTCCCGCCAGGACGGTGTGCGCATCTCCGGTGGCGGCGTCGGTGACGACGGGCACGCCGCCCACGATGTAGGCCATCGACGCCGTGTCGATTGGCTGCTCTGCGAGGCTCGGTAAACCGCGGGGAAGCGGTGCGTCGGCTGGGATCCCCCATTGCGCAATGTTCGCGGCCACCGGGTCTGTCTGGGGAACGCCGACGCTCTCCGGTGTAACCGCTAGCACCCCGCCCGCCACGGCGACGAGGATGACCGTCGCCGCCGACACGACGACGAACGTTCGGCGTCCGCTTGCGCTGGACGCGGCGAGCGCTCGGTCGGCCAAGTCCGACGGCACGGCTCGGGATGCCGCGGAGTTCAGCAGTGGAAGCAGCGGCGCGTTCGCCGGAACCCCGGCTGCGCTGCGGAGTTGTGCAACTGCACTCGTGGTGTCGGCATCGACGTCGGCGCTCGGGCAGCGCAAGAGTGCGGCGACCTCGCTACCGGTCATCGATTCGTACGTCGAAAGCACAACCAGGGCGCGCTGCCGGTTGGTGAGTGTCGCTAGTGCGCGGCGCGCGGTGGAGGGGTCGGCGCCGGCCGCGTCAACTGGCGGATGCGCGTCCAACGTGTTCGTGCGCCGCCACCCAGCGATCAGCGTTTCGCGAAGCTTCTTCCGGATCTCTGCCTCGGCGTTTCCGTTGCGGGAGAGCGCACGCCACTGGCGCCTTGCGGATGCGAGCGATGCCACGACTGCGTCCAGGGCAATGGCATCGTCGAGCTCAAGCAGAGTCGCCGTACGCATCAGCGCAGGGCCGCGCGCGTCCACGAAGTCGGCGAATCCCGCGGGAGCCTTGGCCACCGCCCGAGTACACCACGCGCGCGGCGTAGCTGCCTGCGCGACCGCACGTTCAGTCGACGAGGTCGGACGCGAAGGAGATCGTGGTCGTGCCGGCGGGGACGGTGGTAAGCGCGGACTGACCGTTGAGGTCCCACCTCGCGACCTTGATGGGCTTCCCCGCCCCGGCGCGGGCCGACCCCACGACCCCGGCGCTTCCCTCTCCTAGGGCGTAGTACCCCTCGCCCAGGGGACCGAGAGCCAAGGGCGGCGCCCCGCCAACCGTGCCCAGGTTGGTTTCGCTCGTGACGATCGTGAGGGACGAGCCGAACGAGGCGAGATACCCCCCGGCTTCGCCGTGGCCCATGACCAGCGATCCCTGAGCCATCTGGAGGCCAGTCGGAGGCGTGAGCGGCGCGAGGGTGTCCAGGTCCGAGGCGCCCGCGCCTGACGGTGGCACCATCCGCCAGTCACCGTCGAGCTCGTCGAACTGGGCGGCCAGACCGTCGGTCCCCCAGGAGATCTGCCTCGGCGCGATCCCGGACCCGCTGAGGCTGCTCACCACCAGGTCTGCGTCTACTTCCGACATGTTGGCGGTCAACAGCTGCGCGCGTCCAGGTCCGCTACAGACGCACGCGAACATCTGGCCGCTCGGCGACCACGCCATCCGGGTCTGCAGCACGGTGGACCCCACGGACGCTGGTGCGAGTTTGAACGACTGTGGCGTCGCCACCCCCGTCGCCACATCCACGAGCCACACCCACTCGACTCCACCTGGCTCGAGATCGATCCTCCCCGACGACACCAAGAGGAAACGACCATTCGGCGAGAGGGCTAGCGAGGCATCCGAACCGATCCCAGGGACGACGCCGCACAGGTACCCTGCTCGGCACGACAGGGGCACCTTCACACCGTCGCCAGTCGCGGCGTCCAGCACGACCACCTGCCCGTCGACGACGTATGCCGCTGACGCGAAGGACATGGTGTCGGCAGTCAGCCTCGGCAGCCCGCCCGGTGCAGGTAGCAGGGCGGGAAGCCCGGCCACCTCGTCCGGTCGCGGCGCACCGTCGAGACGTTCCGACGAACTGACCACGACGAACCCGAGGACAATGGCAGCGGCAGCGAGCACCGATCCCGCGACGGTGTAGCGCTGCCGGCGTCGACGGCGCGCACCGGCGACGGCGCGCGCAGCGAGGTCGACCGGCGGCTGCGACTCAGCTGCACCGTCGAATAGCTCACGAAGCTGGGTGCTCATGCGTGCACCTCCTCGGTGCCTGGGTCGGTGCCGGACGATGCGTCAGGCTGGACGCCGAAGGTCTCGGCGAGTTCCGGTGCCAGTTCGCGCAACCGCTTCAGGGCGTGACGCGTCTGGCTCTTCACTGTGCTGACCGAGCAGTGCATGACCTGAGCCGTCTGCACCTCGGTGAGGTCCTCGTAGAAGCGCAGCACCAGCACTTGACGCTGTCGGGCGGTAAGCCTGGCGAGCGCATCCTTCACGACCAGGCGCCGGTCAGCGTCGGCAAACGAGTCAGCGGGCAGCGCCACGTCCGGAGGCTCTCCCGCGACCTCCGGAGCGCGGCGACTGCGCCACCGCCAGCGGTCGATGACGACCGTGTACAGCACCTGACGCACGTAGGGCTCGGGGTTGCCGTCGCGGTTGATCGACCGCCACTTCAACGCCGCCTTGGTGAGAGCCTCCTGCAGAGCGTCCTCAGCATGACCGCGGTCGCGCGTGAGCAGCGACGCCGTGCGCATCAGCGCTGGACCGCGCGCGTCGACGAACTCGGCGAATCCCGCGTACCGGTCGGCCATGTCACCCCTCTCCTCACCTGTGTATACGGCGTGAGGGGCTCAAACGGGTGGACCCCAGGCGTTATGAGTGCGGAGTTCGCTGCACCAGTGCGGGTGAATGCGTCGTTCTTGGGGAAGCAGGTTCGGTTGGGAAGTCAAGTGCCCAGCGACGGTGCACATCTGGGCATAACGGAGCAGTATGGGCAGTGAGCCGCCGATCGAAATGGCGGACGGCGCCATGCCCGGAGGGAGTGCCATGAGCGAGAGCAGCTGGTTCATCGACCCCGAGGCTGGAGCCGTTTCGGTCGAGGACGACGACAACTACGACGAGGCCTACGGTCCCGGCGACCCGCACCCGCAGGAGGGGCGACTGGTCGAGGACGACGAGGGCGTCCGCAGTGACACCACGTCGGAGGCGGTCGCCCATGTGGCGATCGGCGACACCGCGTGGAAGTCGGCTGAAGAGTCGGCCGTCCACGTCATCAACGAGAACGACCTGGTCGACTCAGACTTGGTCGACCTTGATGAGCTACCCGAGAACCCCGACGACCGCTGAGCCGAGTCACAACGTGTGGGTGGACCGGCCCTATAGGGCCGACGAACTTACACGTTACGAGGGTGGGGCTAGACGGGGCGGACGGAGTCGGCCTGTGGGCCCTTCTGGCCCTGTGAGATCTCGAACTCGACACGCTGGCCGTCCTCGAGGGCACGGAAGCCCTCCATCTGGATCTGGCTGTAATGCACGTAGACGTCAGGGCCCTCGTCGACTGCGATGAAGCCGTAGCCCTTTTCGGCGTTGAACCACTTGACAGTGCCCTGAGCCATGCGTCACTCCCCATTTGTTTCGCCGCCGTCGCCGGGTCACGACAACGACCGGCACACCGTACCCCGGTGTCCGAACCGCAGCCTACGCCCCCCTTCGGCCGATTTGGCCGCCCCCTTAACCAGTCCAGCGCCGTGTCTTGGCCCGAATCCCCCGTTCGGCGGCGCCGTCGCCACCCAACGTGGCGGTAACGGGGCGAAGGTGGCAGTCGGCGGCCACCTCTGTGCACGATGACCACGTCACCTGGTCATCGTGCACCCTCCTGAGGCGGTCAGCCGCCGGCGACGGCCGGGATGATCGAGATCGAGGTGCCGTCGGGGGTGGCCGTGGCCAGGCCCTCCGCAAATCGGACATCGTCGTCGTTGACGTAGACGTTGACGAAGCGGCGGATCGAGCCGTCGTCGTCGAGCACGCGGGCCTTCAGCCCTGGGTGGTCGACCTCGATGGCATCGATGACCTCAGCCAGGGTGCCGCCATCAGCGGCCACCTCGGAGGCGCCTGCGGTGTACGGACGCAGGATGGTCGGGATGCGAACGGAGACGCTCAACTAAAGGCCCTTCTCTTCGGCGAAGGCACGGAACTCTGCGTACCTGGGGGCAATGGTGACGGTGGGCGTGGCAACCGGGGCAACCGCGTCCAGGGTCTTGAGTCCGTCGCCGGTGTTGAGGATGACCGTCTCGGCCTCGGGGTCGATCAGCCCGGCGTCCAGCAACTTGCCGAGCGTGGCAACGGTGACGCCACCAGCCGTCTCAGCGAAGATGCCCTCCGTCGCAGCGAGTAGCTGGATGCCGGCAACGATCTCGTCATCGGCGACGTCGGCGATCGCACCGCCGGTGCGCCGAGCGACGTCAATGGCGTAGGGGCCGTCAGCCGGGTTGCCGATCGCCAACGACTTAGCGATGGTGTCCGGCCGCACCGGCTGGACGACATCGTGCCCTGCTGCCCACGCCGCGCTCACCGGCGAGCACCCGGTGGCTTGCGCGCCGAAGATGGCTGCCGGTGAGTCCTCAACGAGCCCAAGACCGACCAGCTCGCGGAACGCCTTGTCGACCTTGGTCATCAGCGAGCCGGAGGCGATGGGTGAGACCACCTGACGCGGCAGCCGCCAGCCGAGCTGCTCGGCGATCTCGTAGCCAACAGTCTTGGAACCCTCGGCGTAGTACGGGCGCAGGTTGACGTTGACGAAGCCCCAGCCGAGGTCGCCGGCGACCTCCGAGCAGAGCCGGTTTACCTCGTCGTAGTTGCCATCGACGGTAACGAGGGTGCCACCGTAGACCGCGGTGGTGACGAGCTTGCCGGCCTCGAGGTCGCTCGGCGCGAAGACGCAGGAGCGCAGTCCGGCGCGGGCAGCCGCTGCTGCGACGGCTCCGGCCAAGTTGCCGGTTGACGCGCAACCAACGGTCGTGAACCCCAGCTCTTGCGCTGCCGACAGGGCGATCGCGACGACGCGGTCCTTGAACGAGTGCGTGGGGTTGCCGCTGTCGTCCTTGACCCAGAGCGCCTTCATGCCGAGTGCAGCTGCCAGGTTGTCGGCCTTGACCAACTTGGTCATGCCTGGGCTGAGGTTCTTACGCGTGGCGATGTCGGACGGCACCGGCAGCAGCGACGCGTAGCGCCACATCGACTGGGGGCCAGTCTCGATGTCGGCATGGGTAACGGTGCCGAAGTCGTAACCGATCTCGAGCGGTCCGAAGCACTCCATGCAGGCGTAGGAGTCACCGAGCGGGAAGGTGGCGCCACAGGCGCGACACACCAACTCGCGTGCAGGGCCGAACGAGGACGGCGAGGCCGGTGATGGGGGCGAAGCGGCATCCAGGGACGCGGTCATGCGGAGACTCTCCTCATCTCTCCTGGCACCGGGCGGCGTCAGGTCGGATTTGGCACCTGGCCTGTACACCGCCCGGGAGGGCGTCTCGAAGAGTTCGTCTCCGCGTATACAGGGGGTTGCCGGGGCTTCAGCGGGCCGTTCCCTCTGCCCCTCTTGATGAGCGGTATGAAGTTTTCTACTGCATCTGTTGCTGAGTTGTGCAGAGCCGCGCGATCGGCGAGGCTCGACGTGACGAGGGTAACGGACGATGTCCTGAGCCCGGAAATTCGGTCCAGCGAGCGAGACGGACCCCGACGATGGGTAGAGACCTGATGGAGCCGGCAGTCCAGGCGTGGTTCGAGCGCCGGTCTTCGCGCGCCGATGACTGGCCAGTCGACGTGCTCAGAACCGCGAAGGGCAGTACATCCGTCAGTGTCGTTCTCCCTGCCCTCGACGAGGCATCCACCATCGCGGGCATCGTGGACGCCGTGCGCCGCGACCTCATGGACGTCGCCGTCCCACTCGTTGACGAGATCGTCGTTCTCGACTCTGGCTCCACCGACGCGACTGCCGCCGTCGCCACGGCGGCCGGTGCTCGCGTCGTTCACCGCGACGACGTCCTGTCAGACATCCCTTCGGTCCCTGGCAAGGGCGAGGCCCTTTGGCGCTCGCTCGCCGCGACGACCGGCGACATCGTCGTCTTCATCGACGCCGACCTGCTTGCCTTCCGCTCTGACTACGTCACCGGCTTGATCGGCCCACTGCTCACCGATCCATCCGTCCACTTCGTGAAGGCGATGTACGACCGGCCGCTGACTGACGGCGCAGTGGTTCACCCAGGCGGCGGCGGGCGCGTCACCGAGCTGGTCGCGCGGCCGCTGCTGAACCTGCACTGGCCTCAGCTAGCTGGATTCGTCCAACCACTGGCCGGTGAGTACGCGGCTCGCCGCCATCTGTTGGAGCGGCTGCCGTTCGCCACCGGCTACGGCGTTGAGATCGCCCTGCTGATCGACGCGCTCCGCACCGTTGGGCTCGATGCGATGGCGCAGGTCGACTTGGGCGAACGCAGGCACCGCCACCACGACGACCTTCGACTCGGCCGGATGTCTGCCGAGATCTGGCAGACGGCGCTTGCCCGGCTGCACCAAGACGGTGACCTGCGGTCGGTCGAACCGACGTTGACGCAGTTCGTGCGCAACGCGTCGCGCTATCTGCCGGTCACGCACGATGTCACCGCCCTCGAACGTCCCCCACTCCTCTCAGTTGTCGGCGACGAACGCTTGCACGGCCGATGACCGCGAGGATCCTGTACAGCGATCTCGACGGCACGATGGTCGGACCAGGTGGGTGCTTCGTCCGAGCGGCCGACGGGTCAACGACGCTCGATCCGACGCAGGCTCTGATCGCGCTGCACGAAGCAGATGTCGCTCTCTCACTGGTGTCTGGACGTACTCGCCCGCAGCTACAGGAGGCCGCGCGCATCTTCGGTGCTGACGGCTTCATCGCCGAGATGGGGGCGATCATCGGTTGGGACCACGGTCGCCGCTCCAGCATGCTGACCGGTCAGACTCCGGCGGAGTTTTCCGGGCCGCTGGTAGCGCAGCTGGAGTCTTTGGGACTGGTCGACGCGCTCCTGGCCGAGAACGACGGTCGCCTCGAGCACCATGCGCCCTGGCACCTCGGGCATGAGACCGACGTGATGATGCACGGTCGGGTCGACGTCGATGTCGTCGACAAGTGGCTCGTCGAGAAGGGTTTCGGCTGGCTGGCCCTGGCCGACAACGGACGCCTGAACAGCACGGTGATGGACGGGCTGGACGGGCCGCCGCACATCTACCACCTGATGGCGCGCGGTATCAGCAAAGGTGTCGGTGTCGCCGCCGATCTCGAGCGCCGTGGGCTGACGTCAGCCGATGCCGTGGCCGTCGGCGACTCTCTTTCCGACCTCGAGATGGCGCCCTACGTCGAACGCTTCTTCCTGGTGCGCAACGGGGCCGACGTGGCAGACATCAGGGCGGCAGCGCAGGCGCTGCCTAACGTGACCATCTGCGACGGCCCCCTCGGCGCGGGGTGGGCGCAGGCCGCCAGCTGGTGCGTCGACCCCGGCTGACAGCGCGCCCTCGACCCAACCAGACTGGAGAGATGTCGATGATCCACCACCTGTCGATCCCTGCCAGGGACCCGCGCCACACCGCAGACGTGTTCTGCGAGCTCCTGGGCGGAGGCGAGGTGACACCGTTCGGGCCGTACCCCGACTCGTGGATCGCCTGGAGCGGCGACGAGCACGGAACCGCGGTCGAGGTCTACCCGGTCGGCACCGAAATGTTCGCGCCGACCGACGACCAGCAAGCCCAATTCCGGCACAACTCTGGCTCCACCGGCCATACGGCCACGCATGCCGCCATCTCCGTCGACCTCGACGTCGAACAGGTTCTGGCGATCGCCGCCCGCGAGGGATGGCGCGCCCTGATGCTGCCCCGTGGAGGCTTCGACGTCATCGAGTTCTGGATCGACAACTCGGTGATGATCGAGCTGCTCACCCCGAAGATGGCGGCCGACTACCTCGCCACGGTGCCGCGGCGGCCCGGGCACTGAGCTGGAGTCTCCCCCTTCGTCGGCCGGCTGTGGCAGGCTCAGCGCCGTGACTCGACTCGTAGCAGGAGACTCGTTCGTGGCCGCTCGATGCGGCTGGCTCGCCGACGTCGTGACCGGTGCGGTGACGCCCGACGTCACCCTCGTGTTTGACGGCGACCGAGTTGCCGACGTCTTGGTCGGCGATGCCGCTACGCCGGACGGCCCGGTACTCGACCTCTCCGGTTGTGTCGTCACCCCCGGTCTCATCGACATGCATACACACCTCACCGGCGAGGAGGAGACCGGCTCGTACGGCGACATCTTGATGGAGAGCGAAGCCGACGCGGCCCTCATCGGAGTACACAATGCACGCCGCACGGTAGACGCCGGGTTCACCACCGTGCGCGACGTCGGAGCGTTCCGCGCATTTGCCGACGTGTCACTACGCAAAGCCATCAACAACGGCTGGGTCGTGGGCCCGCGCATGCACTGCGCCGGCGCTTACATCACCTGCACCGGGGGGGGCGGTGAGGTGACTGGCTTCTCAGCTGACGTCTGCCTCCCCGACGCACTCCGCTTCGGCGTTGCCGACTCTGTCGACGAAGTGCGTCGCGCCGTCCGTCGGATCATGGGACATGGTGCAGACCTGATCAAGGTGATCGCCACCGGCGCCGTGTTGGCACCTGGCACCAACCCTGGCGCTCCCGAGTTCACCGAAGACGAGATCAAGGGCGCCGTCGACGAAGCCGGCAACTATGGGGCCTTCGTTGCTGCGCACGCGCACGGCGCCGAAGGCATCAAGCGTGCAACGCGCGCCGGCGTCAGGTCGATCGAGCACGGGTCATTTGCCGATGACGAGGCGCTGGCGCTGATGGCCGATCGTGGCACCTACCTCGTCGCTGATGTCTGGGCCGGCGACTGGATGGAGGAGGAGGGGACCAAGAAGGACTGGCCCGCCGCCACGATGCGCAAGATCATCGATTCGACCGAGACGCAGCGGGACGCCTTCCGTCGCGCCCTCGCTCACGGCGTCCGGATTGGCTTCGGCACCGACTCAGGCATCTACCCGCACGGCATGAACATTCACCAGCTAGCCAAGCACGTCGAGCTCGGCATGAGCCCGGTCGCTGCGTTGCGCTCGGCCACGCTGTGGGCGTCGGAGTGCCTGGGCAACGACGAGGTGGGCGTTCTGGAACCGGGTCGATACGCCGACCTGGTGGCGGTCGAGGTCGACGCTGACATCGATCCGCGTTCGACGAACGCCGCAGAGGTGCTCGGCGACCTCACGCAGTTCGCCAGCCAAATGCGCCACGTCCTCAAGGGCGCCACGCTCATCCGCTGACCCCAACCACAAGAACGACGCATTCACCCGCGCTCACGCAACAACCCCTGTCCTCATCCGGGCCCCTTACCCCAGGTGTGCGTATACTTGAAGAGTTCTTCAACTCTTCAGATTGGTGTCCCGGTGCCCATCCCGCTCTATCGAGCCAAGGCCGACTTCTTCCGGGCGCTCGCGCACCCGGCGCGGATCCGCCTGCTCGAGCTGCTGTCCGACGGCGACAAGCCCGTCCACGAGCTCAGGGCTGCCATAGACATCGAGGCATCGAGCCTGTCGCATCAACTGGCCGTCCTGCGCCAGCACGGCCTGGTGCACCAGCGCCGAGAAGCCGGCGAGGTGATCTACTCCCTCGCCCTTCCCGCTGTGCGCGACCTGCTCGTCGCCGCGCGCGAGGTCCTCCAGACCAGGACCGCCAACCAAGGTGAGCTCGTCGACGAGATCTCCCGGCACGTCGACGCCCGATGAGCCAGGCACCGACTGCAGCCGACCCCTTTAGCGGCCGGGCCATCCTGCGGCATCTGGTGAGGCGGGCACGCAGCCTTGCACCTCGCCGAGCGGACTACGCGCAGATGCGCATCGCCCCGCGCAAGGATCTGATGGCCGGCATCACCGTTGGCGTGGTGGCGCTACCGCTTGCTCTCGGGTTTGGGATCACCTCAGGGCTTGGGGCCAGCGCCGGCCTGATCACCGCGATCATTGCCGGCACCCTGGCGGCTCTTTTCGGTGGGAGCAACGTCCAAGTATCCGGACCGACCGGCGCCATGGCGGTCGTGCTGGTGCCGATCGTTGCGATGTATGGCGCCAACGGCGTCCTGGTGGTCGGTCTGATGGCCGGCGTTCTGCTCATGGGCATGGCGTTCGCCGGCGTCGGCCGTTACGTGCGGTTCATCCCGCTACCGGTGATCGAGGGCTTCACGCTCGGCATCGCGGTCATCATTGCGCTGCAGCAAATACCCGCGGCTCTCGGCATGACGGCCGATGGGGAACACGTCGTCGCTGTAGCAATACGCGCCGTCGTCGCCTGGGTGGCGAACCCGGACTGGGTGGCGCTGTCGGTGACTGCCGTTGTCGTCGCCCTCATCCTCAGCGTGGTGCGGCTGCGCCCTGGCGCGCCGATCGCCCTGATCGCCGTCATCGCCGCGACGCTCCTCGCACAGCTGCTCGACCTGTCCTTGTCGACGATCGGCGCTCTGCCGTCAGGCTTTCCCGCGCCGACCCTCCCAGACCTCGCGTGGACCGATATTCGTACCCTCGCAATCCCGGCGCTGGCGGTGGCGTCGCTGGCAGCTTTGGAGAGCTTGCTGTCAGCCACCGTGGCCGACGCGATGAGGGTCTCTGATCGCCACAACCCCGATCGCGAGCTCTTCGGCCAGGGCATCGCCAACATTGCGAGCCCGCTGTTCGGCGGCATCCCGGCCACCGCGGCGATCGCACGGACGGCGGTCAACGTCCGTAGCGGTGCGACGTCCCGGCTGGCTGCCCTCGTCCACGCGTTGATGTTGCTGCTCATCGTGTTGGTGCTGGCGGACGCCGTCAGCCTCATTCCGCTTGCGGCGCTCG
>JBBQAL010000112.1:0-8852 GCA_038316135.1 Candidatus Nanopelagicales bacterium
GGGTGCACGATCCACGCCGAACTGCAGGTCACCGAGCACCACCAGGGCGCTCCGGGCCTGGCCCATGGAGGGCTGCTGGCAGCGGCCTTCGATGAGGCCCTTGGCGCCGTCACCTGGCTGCTTCGGGTGCCGGTGGTCACCGTTCATCTGGAGACTGACTACCGACAGCCGGTGCCAGTCGGCTCGACGCTTCTGGTAGATGCTGAGTGCTACGCGGTTGCCGGACGCAAGATCTACTCGCGGGCAGTCGGCCACCTCGCCGGCCCCGGCGGAGAGCCAGGTGCGCTGGCTGTTCAGGCGCGGTCGGTCTTCGTCTCGGTGCCGCTTGAGCACTTTCGCGAGCACGGCCGAGCGTCCGACATCGACAGCTTCGTGGCCAGCCACGACGAGGCTGAAGTCCTGCATGCCTTCGAGGTGAACCCGTGACAGGCAACACTGACGGCCGGGACGAAGTCGATGTCCTCGTCGTTCGGATCGACGCCGAACTACCGCTTCCGAGCTATGCCCATCCCGGCGATGCTGGGGTCGATCTGCTCTCAACCGTTGACGTTGAGGTTGCGCCGGCCGAGCGGGTTCTGGTTCCGACGGGACTGGCTGTTGCGCTGCCAGATGGCTACGCAGCGTTCATTCACCCACGCAGCGGCCTGGCCATCAGGGAAGGGCTCACGGTCGCCAACGCTCCCGGTACGGTCGACGCTGGGTACCGTGGCGAGATACAGGTGGCGCTGGTCAACCTCGACGGCGAGCGCACCGTTGCCATTCGACGGGGGGACCGGATCGCTCAGTTGGTCGTTCAGCGTGTTGCGCGGGTGGTGTTTCATGAGGTTCAGCGCCTCCCGGGCTCAGCGCGAGCGAATGGTGGATTCGGATCAACAGGCCGCGCGGCTCAGGTCGAGCCAGAACGGGCCGACTCATGACAGATCAGCGGAAAGACTCAGCGGAAGACAAGGGCGCCGACGAGAACGGCGCTGTGAGTGGAGGCAGTCCCGATGTCGCTCCTACGTAAGAAGACCGCAACGCCAGAAGAGCAGGCGTTCCAGGCGGCGATCAGCGAGCAATTCGACCGTGCTGATGACGAGTCAGACGACGGCGAGCAGAGTGAACCAAGCGCCGTCACCGCCCGCGATAGCGATGGCGACGCGGAAAGCGGGCCGGTCCTTGACTTCGGAGCGTTGCGGGTTCCTGCGGTCGACGGCATGCAGGTGCGCGCCGAGCTCGATGGCCAGGAGCAGGTTGTTGGCGTCGCCGTGGTGCTGCAGGACACGATGCTGCAACTGCAGGCCTTTGCGGCCCCACGGTCGGAAGACCTCTGGGACGAGGTCCGCCAAGAGATCGCTGAGGGCATCCGCGGTGGCCAGGGCAAGGCACGTGAGGTGGACGGCCCATTTGGTCGTGAGCTGCAGGCGGAGGTCGTTGTCACCGATGAGTCTGGCGCCAGCAGCCGCCAACCCGTCCGCTTCATTGGCACCGATGGCGAGCGGTGGTTTCTCCGTGGTGTGGTCACCGGCTCTGGGGCAACAGACCCTGCCAGTGCTGCGGCCATCGAGCAGATCTTTTCCGGTGTCGAGGTCGAGCGTGGCGGACAGGCTGCTGCGCCGCGCGACCTCCTGCCGCTGACCTTGCCAACTGACCAGTTGCTCGACTCCGAGTCAGGTGGGGTCGACGACCCCACGGAGGCCTGAGTCGGCGTCGCATCGTGACGGGTAGCCTTGGCTGTTGTGGCCACCGGTACCTCCTCCCCAGCCCCCAGCACCAACTGGTGGCAGCGGCTTGCTGAGCGGCTGGCTCCCAGCGCCACCGCCCTGGAGGCCGACGAGTTACGCAGCAGGTTCGACGCACTCAGCACGACGTCCATCGCCGACGCGCCGATTGCTGTTCGGGTCCGGGTCGGCGGAACCGTCCGCTCCATCACCCTCCGCTGCCGCGCACAGGTGCCTGCGCTTGAGGTGGACCTCTACGACGGAAGTGACGCGCTGACTCTGGTCTTCCTCGGTCGCCGCGCTATTCGGGGAATCACCCCAGGTCGTGGGCTGATCGCCTCCGGTCGGGTCACCCGCCGCGGCTCGCTACTGGTCATGTACAACCCGACCTACGAACTCCTGCCGGCTGCCGCGTGACCGATCGCGACCGCGAGGAAGAACTGGCTGCCGGGGTCGATCTCAAGGACGCGCTCGGTGGCAAGCTCGGTGTAGCTGAGAGCGGACTGCCCAGCGCCGTCTTCATCGTCGTCTACACAGTCAACAGCCAAGTACTCGAGCCGGCGCTCTGGGGAGCACTGGGTACGGCCGCGGTGATGACGGTCGTCCGCATCGTCCGAGGTGGCTCGCTCAAGTACGCGTTGGGGGGCATGTTTGGCGTCGCGCTCTCAGCGTTCATCGCCTCGCGCACCGGGAATGCCGCGAACTTCTACCTCCCCGGTCTGATCTTGCAGGGCGGCTACTCGGCTATCTACCTGGTCTCGGTCCTCGTAGGCTGGCCACTCATCGGCGTGATGCTCGGCCCGCTGCTGGGCGAGGGCTTCACCTGGCGCGACCATCCGGAGCGGCGGCGCGCCTACACGCAGGTGACGTGGCTCTGGTTCGGCATGTTCGCCCTGCGCATCGCCGTCCAGCTTCCGCTCTATTTGCTGGGCATGACGGTGGCCCTGGGTTGGGCGAAGCTGGCGATGGGTTGGCCGATCTTCGCTTTGGTGGCATGGGTGAGCTATCTCATCTTGACGAAGGCTCCGTCGCCGCGGCCGCAGTCGCCGCCAGCCATTGAAGCCGAAACTGACGATCAGGTTCGCGACGAGGCTGATGCCGCTACGGCCGAGGATGCGGACTGAAGGTCTGCTGGACCGCGTCCTCAGACTCGTCTGATGTGACGAAGAGCAGCTCGTCGCCCGCCTCCAGCGGGTCGTCGGCGCTGGGCGTGATCACTTTGCGGTCGCGGACGATGGTGACCAATGCGGTGTCAGGCGGCAGCGTGATGTCGCCGACGCGAGAACCGACGACGGGGGAGTCCGGTGGAAGGGTGAGCTCGACGAGGTTGGCATCGCCCTGCTCAAACTCCATCAGTCGGACGACGTCACCGACGCTGACAGCCTCCTCGACGAGTGCCGAGAGCATCCGAGGGGTCGAGACCGCGACGTCGACGCCCCATCCCTCGTTGAAGAGCCACTCGTTCTTGGGGTGGTTGACCCGTGCCACAACTCGGGGCACGCCGTACTCCGTCTTGGCAAGCAGTGAGATCACCAGGTTCACCTTGTCGTCGCCGGTGGCCGCTATCGCCACCTGACAGGTGTGCAGGTTCGCCTCGTCGAGCGAAGAGATCTCGCAGGCATCGCCCTGCAGCCAGGTGGCAGCAGCGAGATCACTGCGATACGTCTTGACCTCGGGGTCGATCAGAAGCACTTCGTGTCCGTGGCCGAGTAGTTCTGCGGCAATCGAACGGCCGACCTTGCCGGCCCCAGCGATGGCGACGCGCATCCCGTTAAAGTCCTTCCGGAGGCTTGGCGACGTCAGCAGCGGCCCGATCCGCGTCATCACTGGCGAGGATCGCGTGAACGATGTCACCCTCTTGGACGACGCTGCTCGCGGTGGTCAGTTGGCCCTCGCCCACTCGGGTGATGTAGGCGACCTTGATGCCGCACTCTTGCTCGAGTCGGGCGTAGGTCTGGCCGATCCAGGCCAGAGCCACTGGCAGTTCAGCCAGGCTCACCCCTCCACTGGGGTCGCGGTAGTCCTCGTGGACGCCACCGGGCATGAGGCGCCGCAGAACCCGGTCGGCGGTCCATCGCACCGTGGCAACAGTCGGGATGCCGAGCCGCTGGTAGATCTCGGCGCGCCTCGGGTCGTAGATACGGGCAACGACGTTGCCAACCCCGAAGTTCTCCCTGGCGACACGCGCGGAGACGATGTTGGAGTTGTCGCCGCTGCTGACCGCCACGAACGCATCAGTATGTTCGACGCCGGCCTCCATCAGCGTGTCCCAGTCGAACCCGACACCGGTGACAGTCGAGCCACCGAACCCGGTGCCGAGACGCCGGAAGGCGTCCGGGTCTTGATCGACGACGACGACGTCGTGACCGGTTCCGTCCAACTCGATCGCCAGCAACGAGCCCACTCGGCCGCAACCCATGATCACCACATGCACGGGCCTACGGTAGCGGTCCGCGGTAGGCGGATCGACAAGGCGTAGGCTCGGCGCCCGTGGCCTCTGTGACTTCGCTCTTCAAACGCGCTCTCGTCGGGCGTCCGCAATCGAGCGCCAAGCTGAGCGAGACGCTGCTTCCCAAGCGCATCGCGCTGCCGGTCTTCGCCAGCGATGCCCTTTCGTCCAACGCGTACGCCACCCAGGAGATCCTGCTCGTTCTCTCCCTGGGGGGATTGGCTTACTACCACTACGCGCCGTGGGTGGCAGCCGGTGTGGTTGTCGTCTTCTTCGTGGTGGTTGCGTCCTATCGGCAGAACGTCCACGCTTACCCCTCCGGCGGAGGCGACTACGAGAACGTGAGCGTCAATCTGGGGCCAAACTCGGGCGTGGTGGTAGCGAGTGCGCTGCTCGTCGACTACGTGATGACCGTTGCCGTCTCGATCGCTGCTGCTGTCGACAACATCGTCTCGGCCGTCGACGGGCTTGAGAAACATGTCGTGCTGCTCGCTGTTGTTCTGATCGCAACGATCGCCTTTCTCAACCTGCGTGGGGTGCGCGAGTCGGGAACCGCCTTCGCGATCCCGACCTATGCCTTCATGGCGTCGATCTTCCTGATGGTCGGATGGGCCATCGTTCGGATGCTCTCCGGCACCGAGATCCGTGCTGAGAGCGCTGACTACACATTGGTTGCGGAGAACACGTTCACCGGATTGGCCCTGGTCTACCTGGTGGCTCGGTCGTTCACCTCGGGAACGACGGCGCTGACTGGCGTCGAGGCCATCAGCAACGGGGTACCGGCGTTCAAGAAGCCGAAGTCGAAGAACGCGGCAACAACGTTGCTGCTCCTCGGCGTCATCTCGATGACGATGTTCGCCTCGATTACCTGGCTCGCCCTGAAGACTGGCGTCAAGGTGGCCGAGAGGGACCAAGACCTGCTCGGACTGCCTGCGGGCGATCAGCAGCAGACGGTCATCGCTCAGATCGCCAACGCGGTCTTCAGCAATGCACCGGCGCTGGCGGTAATCGTGACGGTGGTGACTGCCCTTATCTTGGTGCTGGCCGCGAACACCGCCTTCAACGGCTTCCCTGTTCTCGGGTCGATTCTTGCGCGCGACGGATACCTGCCTCGCCAGCTGCACACCCGAGGTGACCGACTGGCCTTCAGCAACGGCATCTTGGCACTCGCCGGAATGGCCATCTTTCTCATCATCGTCTTCGATGCGAACGTCTCGAAACTGATCCAGCTGTACATCGTCGGCGTCTTTGTCTCGTTCACCATGAGCCAGATCGGCATGGTCAAGCATTGGACGAGGTTCTTGAAGATCGAGCCCGACCCGGTCGTTCGAGCAAAGATGCGCCGCTCCAGGGTGGTCAACTTCGTCGGTGTGCTGCTGACCGGGTCGGTGCTGATCGTCGTCCTGCTGACGAAGTTCACTCACGGTGCTTACCTCGCGGTGATTGCGATGGTGGCGCTCTTCGTGCTGATGAAGGCCATCCGGCGTCACTATGCGAACGTCGCTGAAGAGTTGCAGGCCGACGCTTCGTCCGAGCTGTTGCCATCACGTATCCACGCCGTGGTGCTGGTCTCGAAGCTGCACAAGCCGGCTCTGCGCGCCCTTGCCTACGCGAGGGCCTCGCGCCCGGCCACACTGGAAGCGGTCACCGTCGGCGTCGACCCGATCGAGTCGGAGGCGCTGCTCGTTGAGTGGGATGAGCGCAACATTCCGGTGCCGCTCCGGGTCCTCGACTCTCCTTACCGTGAGATCACCCGACCCGTCGTTGACTACGTCAAGGCCAAACGGCAGGACAGCCCACGAGACATCGTCGATGTCTACATTCCCGAGTACGTCGTTGGCCGCTGGTGGGAGACCCTGCTGCACAACCAGAGTGCGCTTCGACTCAAGACCCGCCTGCGGTTCACGCCAGGCGTCGTGGTGGTGTCAGTGCCCTACCAGCTGCGCTCCTCTCAGCAGGCAGCCGATCGTCCGGAGACTTTCGGCGCCGGATCGACCCGGCGCGGTGAGCCGTCTGCTGAAGAGGCCGAACGCACCGTGGCCAAGGAGATGGATACGTGACGGTTGAATCGACCACGCTGCGGGTCGGTGACGTCGTCACCGTCACCATTGGTCCGGTGGCGCACGGGGGTCACTGTGTCGCGCGTCATGAGGGGCGGGTGCTCTTCGTCCGACACGTACTCCCGGACGAGCTGGTCCAGGTACGCGTCACGGAGGAGGGTCCTAAGGGGCGCTACCTGCGCGCTGAGGTGGTCGAGATCGTCGAGCCGTCCGCGTTTCGTGTCGACCCACCGTGTCGGTTCGCCGGTGTCTGCGGTGGATGCGATTTCCAGCACGTGGCCGTCGCCGAACAGCGGCGGCTGAAGGCGCAGGTAGTCCGCGAGCAGTTGACCCGGCTTGGCAAGGTCGACTGGTCGGACATCTCCTGGTCGGGAGAGGTCGAGGCCCTCCCAGACACTGACCCTGAACGCGCGGGGCTGCAGTGGCGGACGCGCGTCCGTTTTGCCGTCGACGCAGCTGGAACGGCCGGGCTCGTCCGCCACCGCTCCCACGAGGTCATCGCGATCGACGACTGCGTCATCGCTCACCCACTGGTCGACGTCGAGGAGATCACGACCACGCAGTGGCCGGGCGTGCAAGAAGTGTCAGTCACCGCGTCGCCGGAGACCGACGAGAGGTCGGTGCAGGTGGGCCCGGCCCAGGGCAGGGAGTCCCTGCAGCGCAAGGCAGCAGGTCGGACTTGGCAGGTCTCGTCCGGTGGCTTCTGGCAGGTACATCCGCAGGCCGCTGACACCCTCGTCACTGTCGTGATGGACCTCGCGCAGCCGCAAGCTGGTGAGCACCTGGTCGATCTCTACGGTGGCGTCGGGCTCTTTGCGGGAGTGTGGGGGAGCCGCACGGGAGGGCGCGTCGATGTTGTGGAAGGTCATCGGGCTGCTGCCTCCGATGCCGAGGTGAATCTGGCCGACCTCCCACTGGCGCAGGTGCACGCGGTGGCCGTCGAGCGATTTGTGCTCGATCAAGCCGCTCTTCGGCCTGACGTCGTCGTGCTCGACCCCCCTCGGGTCGGCGCCAAACGCGCCGTGGTGGCGCCGATAGCAGCGTGGCGTCCACGGGCCGTGGTCTACGTTGCTTGCGACCCAGCCGCGCTGGGACGCGATGTCGCCTACTTCGCAGAGTTCGGATACCGGCTTGCGTCCCTTCGGGCCTTCGACCTCTTTCCGATGACCCATCACGTGGAGTCGGTGGCTCTTTTCGTGGTATCTTGATGTCAAGATAAATCTGATCAGGCAGGATCATTCTCTGCACGACACAGCGCACGTGTAGGTCCACCAACGCTTGACGAGGAGCACCCTGGTGCCGTCACTCCGCAGCAACCCCAACAGTCTTCGATCCCGCAGCACGCTCCAGGTGTCCGGCGATAGCTACGAGATCTTCCGGGTCGGCGCCGTGCCAGGCGCAGAGCTGCTGCCGTTCAGCCTCAAGGTGCTGCTGGAGAACCTGCTGCGCACCGAAGACGGCGTCAACGTCACCGAGGCTCAGATCCGTTCG
The DNA here is from genome assembly GCA_038316135.1 of Candidatus Nanopelagicales bacterium. GTDB lineage: Bacteria > Actinomycetota > Actinomycetes > JAHEKZ01 > JAHEKZ01 > JAHEKZ01. The sequence goes on from JBBQAL010000112.1 coordinate 7,701, forward strand.
ATCGGCTCTTGGGACCCGGCTGTGGAGCCCAACACCGAGATCCAGTTCACGCCGGGCCGCGTCATCATGCAGGACTTCACCGGTGTCCCGGCTGTCGTCGATCTCGCGACCATGCGTGAGGCGGTCCTGGAGCTGGGCGGAGACCCTGGCTTGATCAATCCATTGGCTCCGGCCGAGCTCGTCATCGACCACTCGGTCATCGCTGATGTATTCGGGCGCTCCGACTCGTTCGCCCGCAACGTCGAGCTGGAGTACGAGCGAAATCGTGAGCGCTACCAGTTCCTGCGTTGGGGACAGGGCGCATTCGACGACTTCAAGGTCGTCCCCCCAGGCATGGGCATCGTGCACCAGGTCAATATCGAATACCTGGCACCGACCGTCATGACCCGCAACGGACAGGCGTATCCCGATACTTGTGTCGGCACCGATTCACACACCACGATGGTCAACGGCTTGGGCGTGTTGGGTTGGGGCGTCGGCGGGATCGAAGCCGAGGCAGCAATGCTCGGCCAGCCCGTCTCGATGCTCATCCCCCGCGTCGTCGGCGTCAAGCTCTCCGGCGAGATCCAGCCCGGCGTCACCGCGACCGACGTGGTGCTGACCGCAACCGAGATGCTGCGCAAGCACGGTGTCGTCGGCAAGTTCGTCGAGTTCTACGGCGAGGGCGTGGCCGAGGTTCCGCTCGCGAACCGCGCCACCCTGGGCAACATGAGCCCCGAGTTCGGTTCCACCGCAGCGATCTTCCCGATCGACGAGGAAACCATCAACTACCTGCGCCTGACCGGCCGCAGCGACGAGCAGCTCGCTCTCGTCGAGGCGTACGCCAAGGAACAGGGCATGTGGCACGACCCGAAGAACGAGGCCGTGTACTCCGAGTACATCGAACTCGACCTCAACACGGTCGTGCCGTCCATCGCAGGCCCGAAGCGCCCGCAGGACCGAATCCTGTTGTCCGAGTCCAAGGTTGCGTTCCGCAAGGACATCCACAACTACGTCGAGGAGAACCACCCCAAGCACGAGGGTGACAGCAAGCTCGACGAGGCCCTCGATGAATCGTTCCCGGCCAGCGACTCCGCTTCGCTGAGCTTCGCCGAAGAAGATTCGGTCGACGTACGTTCTGCCGCATACGGTTCCGAGGGTCGTCCGAGCAAG
>JBBQAL010000193.1:0-2044 GCA_038316135.1 Candidatus Nanopelagicales bacterium
GGTAGTGGGCAATGGAGTTCAGGTCGGTTTCGATGACGTGTCGGCCGAGCAGGTCCGCCTCGTTCACGTCACGGATGTCGGCGCTGGTGACCTGACCGTCGATCAACTCGCTCAGCGACGGCAGCACCTTGAGCGAGAGACCGTGGTTCTCGGCGATGTCGCTGACATCGCGAACCAGGGCGGCGTCTGCTTGGGCGATCGCCAGCACCAGAACGGAGGCGTCAGTGGCCTTGGCGGCGGAGCCGATCGCCAGTCGGTCACCGAGCACGGCGACGCCGCTGACTCGCAGGTGCTTCAGTCTGGTGTTGTCGTCGATCATGCCGACCGGGAGGTACGGGCTGGCTGGGTCGCGCATCATCGACTGCACGATCTGCGCACCAGCGTTGCCGGCGCCGAAGATCAGCGCCTTGGCGGCGACTGAGTCATCGGGGCGGGCGGATCGCTCGTAGCTGATCCGCCATACGTATCGGATGCCGAGCATCAAGACGAGAGCGACGACCGAGCCCACGATCGGAGTGCTTGCCGGCACCTCACGGGTTCGGAAGACGACGAGGTCGAAGATGGCCAGAACAACGCCCACCAGAAGCACGGTGGTGGCGACCGCCGACACCTCGTCGAAGCTGCCGTAGCGGTAGCGGCCGCGGTACAGGAAGAGGGCGGTTCCGATCAGCCACTGAAGGGCTACAGCGGCGAACGCAAAGGCGAGGACGGCCACAATGTTGACTCGGCCGAGGCTGAAGTCGAACCGGGCGGCGGCTGCGAACAACATGCCGGCGAACCACGCCACACCGTCGATTCCGAGCCTCAGAAGGTCTCGTTGGGTGGGGAGGGTGAATCGCGTCCCCTCGGTGGCTCGCGCTTCGGCCATAACCCTTCCCATTCCCCCATACTCGGCATTCCGGGGTCGAGCCTAGAGCACTGGCCCTTGGGAACTGAACTCCTGGCGTCTGTTGGCCACTTTCAGATCACGAGCGCTCGCCAGACCCCCAGGGTTGGCCGGGGCGTGCTGCTCGCGGCGGCACCGTCGATCGCGTCGAGCGACTAACACACTTGCGCGGTAGGCACCGAGGGGTTGGTCTGCTGCTGGGGAGCCGGCGTGCTCGGCGAACAGGGCAGCACTGGTATTGCCGTGTCGTCGTCGCCGATTGGTGCAGATGCGCTCAACCGGGCATCGGACTCCTCAAACCCCCTATCCACAGAGTGTTGCCTGGACAGATCATAAAGTGTAGCCTAAAGTAGCCGCAGAGTGTAGCCTCAGGTCAGTCATCTCCCACCGGAAGGGAGCTTCACCGTGGCGTACCTACCTCGCGTTATGGACGGGCTCCTTTCCCGCGCCCTGCGGTCTGCAGGTGCCGTCCTCGTGGAGGGACCGCGAGGGTGTGGGAAGACAGCTACCGCCTTGCAAGCGTGCGCCAGCTCGGTGCACCTCGACATCGATGACGCGGCGATCGACACCCTGGCGCTCGACCCACGGCTGGTGCTGGACGGGAAGGCGCCGCAACTGCTCGACGAATGGCAGGTGGCGGGTACCCGAGTGTGGAACTCCGTACGCGCTGAGGTCGACCGGCGAGGCTTGCCCGGGCAGTTCGTCTTGACCGGCTCGGCGGTGCCAGACGACGACGTCCGACGCCACACCGGGGCTGGCCGATTTGCTCGGCTACCGATGCGCCCCATGAGCCTGTTCGAGAGCGGCGAGTCATCTGGGCAGATGTCATTGTCAGCGCTTCTGGCAGGAGAGCACCCCACTGCGTCTCGATCGCCCCTCGAGGTGTCGGACCTGGCTGCACTGGTCGTGCGCGGGGGCTGGCCGACGAACGTCAGCCGGAGCATCGAGGACGCGGCGAGCGCCAACGTCAACTATCTGCGCAGCATCACCGAGGTCGACCTGCCGAGGGTCGATCCGGGACGGCGTGATCCGGTGCTGGCCGAGCGACTGTTGCAGGCGCTGGCCCGCAACACGGCGATGGAGCACAAGGTGGCCCGACTTGCGGTGAAGACTCACGGAACCGACGGCCCGATTGCACGCACCACTGCCTACGACTAC
>JBBQAL010000003.1:0-65434 GCA_038316135.1 Candidatus Nanopelagicales bacterium
ATGTAGCCGACCAAACCCCCCGTCAGCGGGGGGAGCCCCGGCTGACGGGGGGTATGCAGCCCACGGAGCATTTCCTCAACGACCGCCAGTGGTTCACCATCGAGTGGGATTCCGACCGGTGGCTCGCCCCCCGTCCACACCGCACGTCCGTCGACTTCAGTCAGGACCGAGTGGGATCTTGCTCCAACGATGGAGTAGCGCGACCACACACCACCGTGCTCAGCCGACTCAAGCAGGAATGTCCCTGCACGACCTCCCGCGAGCTTGCGATAGAGGCCGACGGGGGTCTCGGCGTCTGCCATCAGTCGTCGCACCACCGGAATCACCCGACGGTCGCGAGCCAGAACACCGAACTCCGCAAGCGTCGGGGATACGGCACCTGTGCTCACAGCGTGCCCACAGACGGTGGTGCGACCGAGAGCTCACCGTCGTCGAAGCAGGTGCGCGCCCCGGTGTGGCAGGCCGAGCCCACCTGGTCGACCCGCACTAGGACTGTGTCGCCGTCACAGTCGAGCCGCACTTCCTTGACCCACTGAACGTTTCCTGAAGTGTCCCCTTTTTGCCAGTAGGCCTGCCTGCTCCGACTGAAGTAGGTGGCTCGTCCTGAGGTCAGCGTCCGCTGCAACGCCTCGTCATCCATCCAGCCGACCATCAGGACCTCGCCGGTGTCGTACTGCTGGGCGACGGCGGGGAAAAGCCCGTGCTCATCGCGCTTCAGGCGAGCGACAACGGCGGGATCAAGGGCGGAGATGCTCGACATGACACCCCATTCTGCCGTCGACCCGCTCAACTGGCGCTGGCGCCCCGCAGCAGTCAGGCTGCAGGTATGTCCGAGACGCCTCCACCGCAACTGGGCAACCTCAGCCTCGCCGCCAGGGAACGAGCCGCACTGGCCGATCTGCTCGATGAGGTGGGCCCAAACGCGCCGACGCTCTGCGCGGGCTGGGACACCCGCGACCTGGTGGCGCACCTCATCGTGCGTGAGGGACACCCAGCCGCCGCCGGCATCGTTCTACGGCCTCTTGCTGGCTGGACAGCACGACAGCAACAGCGCACTGCGTCCACGCCATACCCCGCCCTGGTCGAGAGATTCCGGCACGGGCCGCCGCTGATCTCGCCTATGCGGCTGCCTGGCGCCGACGCTACGGCCAACGGCTTCGAACACTTCGTCCACCACGAGGACGTCCGCAGGGCTGGTGGCAGCTGGGCGGCTCGAGAGATGACCGAGGCAGACCAGCGGTACCTCTGGCAGCACCTCACCCGCCGCGTCCGCCTCTACGTTCGAAAAGCTCCGGTCCCTGTGCGGCTCGTAGCGCCAGATTTCGGCACAGTCTCGGTCGGAAACACTGACGATTCCGCGGCGATCACGTTGACCGGCCATCCCGCCGAGCTGGTCCTCTACCTCCACGGCCGACGGGACCAGGCAGAGGTGACCATTGAAGGTCCCGATGACTCGGTCCAACGATGGCGGCAACACACGCTGAATGTCTGATGCGCTGAATGTCTGATGCGCTGAGTGTCTGGGGCTTACCCGGCTCGCAGGGCACTAGCGAACGCAATGCCCTGCTGCTCGTAGCCGGTCCTTCACTTCCGCGATCGTGTAACTGCTGAAATGAAAGACGCTCGCCGCCAGAACCGCGTCAGCTCCGGCTTCAACAGCATCGCAGAAGTGCTCAGGAGTCCCGGCACCTCCGCTCGCTACCAGCGGTAGGTGGGTCCGCCCGCGGACCGCTGCGATCATGGGGAGGTCGAATCCCTCTCTAGTTCCGTCAGCATCCATCGAGTTCAGCAAGATCTCGCCGGCACCCAATCGCTGTGCGCGTTCGACCCACTCGATGGCGTCGATACCGGTCCCCCGACGACCGCCGTGGGTAGTGACCTCGAACCCAGACGCGGTGCTCACCGTCTTGGAACGCCTTGCGTCAACACTGAGCACCAACACCTGCCGACCGAACCGCGCTGAGATCTCAGCAATCAACTCAGGCCGAGTGATCGCCGCGGTATTCACTCCGACCTTGTCGGCGCCCTCCCGCAAGAGGCGATCGACATCGTCGGCAGACCGGACGCCCCCGCCGACCGTCAACGGAATGAACACCTCGCCAGCTGTGCGATTCACGACGTCATAGGTGGTAGCCCGATCACCGCTGGAAGCAGTGATATCAAGAAAGGTCAGTTCGTCGGCGCCTTCGCTGTCGTATCGACGGGCCAGCTCAACGGGGTCGCCGGCATCGCGAAGGTTCTCGAAGTTGACGCCCTTCACGACCCGACCGGCATCGACGTCAAGACACGGAATCACCCGGACGGCCACTGTCACACCGGCAGCCTAGATGGACCGCTCCGCGCTATCGGGGCTCACCCGACCCCACCATCGCGCAGTGTCGATCAGGGCCCGCTCGCGACGGCCGCGCAGATAGCCTCCGGTGCCCCAGATGCGTGGGCGGAACGCCTCGATGAAGACGAGCTCTGTCCCACCGGTCGCCGTCGAGGTCATGCCAAGCTCGCCGTGGTGATCGCGCACCGGCAAACCCGCCGTGATGCCGTACTCGATCAGGTGCCCGGTTGCGAGCGGCGTGAGAACGATGGCAACGTCGGCACCTGGCATGGCGGGCCAGCAGTTGACGTCACAGGCGAGGTCCCAGACCTCGGCAAGTGGGAGCTCGACGCTGATCCGCACCTCGACCTCGTACCTCACGACTGCACGCCACCGGTCTTCACCAAGCCTTCGGGTGCTGTCACCTCCCGGCGACCCTCGCCAAGGCGTCCTGCAGGGTGAAGGCTCCGGCGTACAGCGCCTTGCCGACGATGGCGCCCTCAATACCCATCGGAACCAGCGCAGCGATCGCCTCCAGGTCGGCCAACGAAGAAACCCCACCGCTGGCCACGATGGGCTTGTCGGTCCGCGCAGCCACTTCGCTCAAGAGCTCGAGGTTCGGCCCGCGCAGGGTGCCGTCCTTGGTGACGTCGGTCACCACATACCGCGCGCACCCGTCCCGCTCGAGTCGTTCGAGGGTCTCCCAGAGGTCGCCTCCCTCCTCAGTCCAGCCGCGGGCCGCAAGAGTAGTTCCGCGGACATCAAGACCGACGGCGATCCGATCGCCGTACATGGCGATCGCTTGCGCGCACCAATGGGGGTTCTCCAGGGCAGCCGTCCCGAGGTTGACCCGTCGGCACCCGGTGCCGAGCGCTGCCACCAACGAGGCGTCGTCACGGATTCCTCCGCTCAGCTCGACATCGACATCGAGCTTGCCCACAACGTCTGCGAGCAGCTCACGGTTGCTTCCCCTACCGAATGCGGCATCCAGATCAACGAGATGGATCCACTCCGCCCCCGCCTGCTGCCACGCAAGCGCCGCCGACCAGGGGTCGCCGTAGGAGGTCTCTGTGCCGGCAGCACCCTGCACGAGCCGGACCGCCTGGCCATCGGCGACATCGACGGCGGGCAACAACTCCAGACGCGGTTCAGACATGGCCAAACTCTACGGTGGCCGGGTGGCCGGGTGGTCGCCGAGTCAGAGGTCGACGCGGCCCTCAGGGTCCCAGACCAGCCAGACGATCAACGGGACCAAGATGGTGGTGATGGTCAGGCCGATCCACTTGGCCTCCCAGTTACCGGCGCCGCTCACGATCCAGATCACGGCGTTGGCAACAAGCCAAATACTTGCCATTACCCAGAGGCGACGACGCTGGCGCTGTTGACGTGCGGTCCTGGCTGCCACCTTCTTCTTCGGCTTGGCCCGGTTCGCTGACGGCTGGTCTGCCGACGGCTGGTTGGCCGGCTTCGCCTTCGGCGCACTCTTCTTGGCACGTTCTTCGGCACGGCGACGCGCCTTCTCCTTGCTCATGTCGTGAAGGCTAGAGGGTCTCCAACCAGTTCTGGAGCAGGAGGTGCCCCGCGTCGCCGGACTTCTCCGGGTGGAACTGTGTGGCCGTCAGCGGTCCGTTCTCCACAGCAGCGACGAACGGGGTTCCATGTGTAGCCCAGGTGACCAGTGGGGCAGGCATTCTCAGGTCGCTGGCAAGCTCCCAAGAACGCACGCCGTAGGAGTGCACGAAGTAGAAGCGCTCTTCGGCGACACCTGCAAAGAGTCGTGACCCAGGGGGAGCATCCACGGTGTTCCAGCCCATGTGCGGAAGCACTGGCGCCTCCAGTTCAACCACGCTGCCCGGCCACTCTCCAAACCCCTCGATCTCGACCCCGTGCTCGACGCCGCGCGAGAACATCACCTGCATCCCAACGCAGATACCCAGAACCGCACGGCCTCCAGCTAAGCGTCTCCCGACCATTTCACCGGCCCGCAGCGACTGAAGTGCTTCTACGCATGCAGCAAAGGCACCAACGCCGGGAACCACGAGCCCGTCTGCGCTGGTTGCGACGGCTCGGTCGGCGCTGAGCGTAACGTCGGCGCCGGCGCGCTCCAAGGCCCGCACGGCCGATCGGACGTTCCCCGAGCCATAGTCCAGAACAACGACAGTGGGTCGCGACCCGCTCATGACTCGCTCACCGGGCGCTCACAGGTAGAGCCACCCAGCTGTCAACGACAACCCGCCGAGCACAACTGCCAGGGCGACCATCCAGAGGGGCTTCTTCTGGGAGTAGAGCGAGTAGGCACCACCGAAACAGAAACCGGCAAGTGCGAGCAGGACTACCGCCAGCACCGTGCTCATTGACCCAGCGTCCCCTTGGTGGACGGCACGCCGGTGACCCGCGGGTCAAGTGCGACGGCGTCCCGCAAGGCTCTGGCGACCGCCTTGAACTGTGCTTCGACGACGTGGTGGGCATTGCGGCCGGTCTGTACCTCGACGTGCAGAGTGATCCGGGCCTCGGCGACGATTGACTCCCAGATGTGACGCGTCAAGGTGGTGTCGTAGCTACCGATCAGCTCGACCAGCTCTGGCTCAGAGTGAACGAGATACGGTCGTCCCGAGAGGTCAACCGAAGCAAGAACGCGCGTCTCGTCGAGCGGCACGACCGCATAGCCAAAACGGCGGACGCCAGCCTTGTCTCCTAGTGCTTCCCGGAGCGCCTGGCCGAGAGCAAGCGACGTGTCCTCGACGGTGTGGTGCGCGTCAACGTCGACGTCGCCATCGGTGCGAACGACCAGGTCCAAAAGCCCGTGCTTTCCCAGCTGCGCAAGCATGTGATCGAAGAACGGGACACCTGTGTCGACCTCCACCACTCCCGAACCGTCGACGTCGAGCTCGACAAGGACCGACGACTCTTTGGTGGCGCGCTCGACGCGCGCACGCCTCGGCCTCCAGTCCTTTGCGGCTGATATGCCTCCTGCAGCTGTCATGCGGCGGTCTCCTTCGTGATGGCCCGGATTGCGTCGATGAATGCATCAGTCTCGTCCGGTGTTCCTGCTGAGACCCGCAGATGACCGGGAACGCCAACGTCTCTAATCAAGACACCGGCGTCCAGAAGTGACCGCCAGAGGACGGTTTGGTCGCCAAGCCCGCCGAAGAACACGAAGTTGGCTTCTGAGGGAAAGACCTCGTACCCGAGCTCGTCGAGGGCCGTGGCCATGCGGTCGCGCTGGACCTTGAGGGCTTCGACCCAGCGCAGTAACTCGTCGGCGTGCTCGAGGGCCGCCATACCAACGGCCTGGGTGATCGAAGACAGGTGGTACGGCAGCCGGACCAACTGCAGGGCATCGACAACAGATGCGTTAGCCACCGCATAGCCGATGCGCGCGCCGGCCAGCTCGAGAGCCTTGCTCAGGGTGCGGACCACGATCAGCCGCTCCCGCCCGGGCAGCAACGTGACCGCGCTGGGGCTCTCGCTGAACTCTGCGTATGCCTCGTCAACAACGACGACTCCGCCCGTTGCGCCGTGGGCCGCCTCGACCACATCAAGAGTCACGGTGGTGCCTGTCGGGTTATTTGGCGTGCAGAGGAAGACGATGTCGGGATCGTGCTCGTCAACGGCCGCAACTATCCGTTCGGCCGTCACAGCGAAGCCGGTGCCTCGATCCAGCGGCAGATAGTCGGTGCCGGTGCCACGGCAGATCAGTCGGTACATCGAATAAGACGGTTCGAAGCCGATCGCGCGCCGACCTGGTCCCCCGAACGCTTGCAGGATCTGTTGTAGTACTTCGTTGCTTCCGTTGGCGGGCCACACGTGCTCGTCAGCCACCTGCGCACCTGTTCGTGCTGTGACATACGACGCGAGAGCCGTGCGAAGCCCACGAGCGTCACGATCGGGGTATCGGTTGATTCCAGCCGCTGCCGCGCTCACGTGCTCGGCGATGGATGTCGTGACAGCGTCACTCGGGGCGTACGGGTTCTCGTTGGTGTTCAGGCGCACCGAGACATCGATCTGCGGCGAGCCGTAAGGAGTCTGCCCGCGTAGATCGTCGCGCAGGGGCAGATCGTCGATGGCCATCAGGAGCCTCGCGGCACACGGACTCGGACGGCCGCAACGTGAGCACCGAGGTCCTCGGCACCGCCAAGGGCGTCGACGTGCGGGGCGGAGTCGGCAAGCGCCGCGCGGCTGTAGTTGACGATGTGGATGCCACGCAGGAACGACTGCACAGAGAGGCCACTGCTGTGCCGCGCGGTACCGCCGGTCGGTAGCACGTGGTTAGAACCGGCGAGGTAGTCACCGAGTGAAACCGGCGAGTAGGGGCCGACAAAGATCGCGCCGGCGTTCCGAACCCGACCGGCACGCTCACTGGCGTCAGCGGTGATCACCTCGAGATGCTCGGCGGCCCATTCGTCAACGATCTCCAGACCCTGGTCGAGGTCGTCGACGAGGACGAAGGCACTTTGACTGGCGAGCGCCTTCTCGACCCGCTCGCGATGCGGGGTCGACGTGATCTGGTCAGCTACCTCGATGTCGACGGCGTCAAGCAGCGCTGCCGCATCGGTCACCAGAAGGCACGAGGCGTTTTCGTCGTGCTCTGCCTGCGCAATCAAGTCAGCCGCCAGATACCGGGGGTCGGCACCGGCATCGGCCAAGATCGCGATCTCGGTGGGTCCGGCCTCGGAGTCGATCCCGATGATGCCCTTGAGGTAGCGCTTGGCCGCCGCGACGTAGATGTTGCCAGGACCCGTCACGAGATCGACGCGAGGGCAGTCCTCGGTGCCATAGGCAAACATCGCCACAGCCTGCGCACCTCCGACGGCATAGACCTCATCGATGCCGAGCAAACCGCACGCCGCGAGGACAGCCGGGTGCGGCCAGCCGGCGTGCTCACGTTGGGGCGGTGACGCGACCGCGATCGACTCGACGCCGGCGACCTGTGCTGGGACGACGTTCATGACCACGCTGCTCGGGTAGGCCACCAACCCACCCGGCACATACAGTCCAACGCGCCCGACCGGGACCCACTTTTCGGTCACCTGGCCACCGGGCACCACCTCAACGGTGACGTCGTGCCGAACCTGCGCCTCATGCACCCTTTGGGCGCGCCGAATGGCCTCATCGAGCGCAGCACGCAAGGCGGGATCGAGATCATCGACGGCTCGCCGGACAAGGTCGGCCGGGACCCTGGCTGACGCGAGATCAACGCCATCGAAGCGAGCCGTGAGTTCGCGCACGGCGACAGCGCCGCGCCGGCGGACGTCCTCGCAGAGCGGCCGCACCTGCTCGACGGCCACCTCAACGCTCTGCGCCGCCCGAGGCAGAACGCCGCGGGGATCGACCGACGCTCGTGCCGAGCCGCTCAGGTCTATGCGGGAGATCATGGGTTCAGTCTAGGAAAGGGTCGCCTACCAGGACTGCTGCGGTACCCCGGTGCCATCGACGGGTGAACCGACAGGTGGCACAGGTTCGGCCGGAGGCTCCTCAACATGCGCGCTGGCTATGAGGAGCGCGAGAGTGGTCAGGGCGGTCAGGAGGGGGGCGCAGAGCACGCCAAGGGCCCGCAGGCCGAGTGCTCCTTCGACCATGCTCCCCAGTCCGGCGGTGTCGGCCACCGACTTCGGGTCGGGCGGCCCCAGCACCCCACCCAGCGACCATGCAGTCAAGGAGAGCAGCGCGCCGCCAAGGATGACGCCGACGACCAGCGCAACGGGGCTGCGACGGCCTCGGCGCCAGCAGATCAGCGTCAAGAGGACTCCGGCGATGGCACCCAGCACCACGAACCAACCGTCCCCCGCGAACCAGGCGTTGAAGCCGATATCGGCTGGCACCAGCGCACCGTCCTTGACGACCGTCCACTGCTCGGTAGGAGCAACCCACCACCAGATCAGTCCCATCACCGCACCGAGCACGACCCCGGCGACGGCGGTCTCGGCAACGACCAGGCCGCTGCTGCGAGCCCGGCTCGTCACGAGCCGCCTTCGTCGCTGAAGACCAAGCGCGCCCGAACCAGCGACCCGCCGTCGTCGGGGCTCACGGTGGCACCGAACGCGTCGAGCGGCTTGAGGACACCGGCAGCCTCCGGGGCGGCCAGCGCCGCAAAGCCGCGTACAGCGGAGAAGTCGACAAACACGAGGAACGATGCGTCGGTGGCATCGGGAAGGGCGTCCTGATAAGTCGGGTCAGCGCCAAGACCTCCGCCGCTGGACTCGAGCTGAGCGGCATAGTCGTCAGTCGTGGCCACCACCATGCCGTCCGAGGTTCCCTGCGCGGTGATCCCAAACCCCCCGGTCAGCGATGCCAAGGCGCTCTCGACGCGCGCGGCGAGATCAGCTCCAGCCGCGGGGTCGGTGATCGAACGCATACCGATCCCCGGCACCGAGGTCAGCAGTCCCTCGCCGTCGACGGCGAAGACCACATCGTCACCGGCAAGCGTCTCAAGATCGTCAGGCAACGTGATCCCGTACTGCGCCTCCAGGTCGGCGAGCCCGGCCTCCAACTCTCCGGGAGCAAGGCCGCCCGTCCCATCGGCGTTGTCGATCGTCTTGGCCCAACGCTCGGCCACGAACTGCGAACCACCGGTGTACTCCAAAGCGACGAGGGTGCTCGAAGGAAGTGTGGCCATCATCTGGCCGGGCACCGTTCCGTTCTGCGGTTCGGCCGAACTCCAGGCGACAACCTCAAGTGCGTTGGGTTCAGCGCGCAGTACCGCACCCACCCGACCCGACTCGGCAGCGCTGGTGAGTGAGTCGTTCAAGGACGGAATGGCTATCCCCAGCGAGCCAATCAGCTGGTCGCCGGCCGCAGCGATGCCTTCGCCATCGACGTAGGTCGTGAGCAAGCCGTCGTCGAGATGGTCAAACACCTCTGCAAAGGCCGCTGACGCCGACAACGGGGCGGCCTCGCCGGCCGCGACGACTTCTGCTGCGGTCTGGGTCCTTGGTCCAGTATCGGTGATCAGTCCGTCTAGCCCATCGAGAGCGGCGAATTCGTTCAACAGATCCCCGGTGACAATCACGTACCCCTGGCTCACGGCGATCTGCTCCGGGTCGAGCACGAGCCCGAGATCAGCAACGGCCGCGTCCTCATCGGTCACCTGAAGGGCAGCAACGGGTGTGAGTGCCTCAGCGTCTTCATTCCAACTGACCCCCACCCCGACCCGATCACCGATCCATGCCGAGACGTCGGCGTCCTCGAGCTTGGTGCCTCGAACGAGCCAGTCGACGACGACGGTGCGGACGTCCGGTTCGTTGCCGTACTTCTGCTCGACGTCGGGGAACCGGCCGAGCAGGCGCACAAGGTTGACCTTCTGCTGTGCCGCTGGATCGAGGTCGATGTCGGCGTACGCCACGACGGTGTCGGGCAAAACGTCCTCTGGCTGCGTCCCGCCACCGCCTACGACACTCCCTGCCGCAAAGCCGGCCCCCGCGGAGGCAACCAGAGCAAGCCCAACGGTCACGGCGAGCCACGATCGTCTTCCGCGAAAGCGCCCTGCCCGCTGCGGCTCTGTCGCTGACATCGCCACGCCGAGATCGGCCGGCTCGCCAGGGACGCCAGAGTCAAATCCCCCAGTTGTGCTCATCGGATCAGGCTAACGCCCGACAGCCCCGATCAAGACCGCCAACCGTGCGGTTTGCTGAGCGGATCTATGAGGCATTTGGGCCACTACGCGACGCTGGTCTGTCCGAGGAGGGCCTTCACATCGCCGAACAGGGCCGGCGATGGCCGAACGCGCAGTCGGTCGTCAAGCCTCATCACCGTGGTGCGACCGCCAGCTTGAAGTTGCAAGTGGACCTCGACCGTTCCTGGGTGCGCGCTCAGCACCTCCTTCAGCCGGTCAACAACCGGCGGCACGCACCGTGCGACGGGAAGGGAGATCACCACCGGCCCACGCGCCTCTTCGGCGTCGAGGTCGGGGACGGTGAGCTCCATCGCGATCAGCTTGGGGACGTCCTCCCTTCGGTCGATTCGGCCTCTCACCAAGACGATGCGGTCCTCGTGCAGGTGCGGCGCGACGAGGTTGTAGGTGGCCGGGAAGAACATCGCTTCAACGGCTCCCTCAAGGTCCTCCAGGGTAGCGATGGCCCATGCGTTCCCCTGCTTGGTCACCTTGCGTTGCAGTCCGGTGATCAGGCCTCCAACGGTGACCGTCGAACCATCGGCGCGCTCGCCGTCGGCCATCAGCTCGGCCACCGAGCAGTCGGAGCTGGCAGCGAGGACGTGCTCGACGCCGAAGAGTGGGTGATCAGACACGTAGAGACCGAGCATGTCGCGTTCATGGACCAACAGGGTGGCCTTCTCCCACTCACCAACCGGAATGGTCAGCTCGGAGGTGAACGCAGCAGTCTCGGTGTCCTCCGACGAACCGAACAGGTCGAACTGGCCGATTGCTTCTGCGCGCTTGGTCTCAAGCACCATGTCGACAGCCTCGACGTGGACGGCGATGAGCCCACGTCTGGTATGTCCGAGTGCGTCAAAGGCGCCGGCCTTGACCAGTGACTCGATCACCCGCTTGTTGCAGACCACCTGGTCGACCTTTGCGAGGAAGTCGGCGAAGTCGAGGAACCGGCCCTTGGCGCGTCGCGCCTCCACGACTGATCCGACGACGTTGAGCCCGACATTGCGGATGGCCGCGAGGCCAAAGCGGATGTCGGTGCCGCGCGGGGTGTAGTTCGCATCCGAGTCGTTGACGTCAGGGGGGAGCACCTTGATGCCCATGCGTCTGCATTCGTGCAGGTAAAGGGCCGACTTGTCCTTGTCGTCGCGGACCGATGTGAGCAGCGCCGCCATGTACTCAGAAGGGAAGTTCGCCTTCAGGTACGCCGTCCAGTAGGAGACCAGCCCGTATCCGGCAGTGTGCGCCTTGTTGAAGGCGTAGTCGGCGAAGGGGACCAGGATCTCCCAGAGGGTCGAGATCGCCTTATCTGAGTATCCACGCTCACGCATACCGTCGGAGAAGGGAACGAACTCTTTGTCGAGCACCTCCTTCTTCTTCTTACCCATGGCGCGACGGAGCAGGTCTGCCTGGCCCAACGTGTAGCCGGCCAACTTCTGCGCGATTGCCATGACTTGCTCTTGGTAGACGATGACCCCGTAGGTGTCACCGAGGATGTCGGCAAGCGGCTCTTCGAGCTCGGGATGGATCGGCATCACCGGCTTGCGGTTGTTCTTTCGATCGGCGTAGTCGTTGTGGGCGTTGGCGCCCATCGGGCCAGGTCGATAAAGCGCCAAAACAGCAGAGATGTCTTCAAAACTGTCCGGCACCATCGAGCGAAGCAACGCCCGCATCGGTCCACCGTCGAGCTGGAAGACCCCAAGAGTGTCACCGGTGGCGAGCAGCTCGTAGGTGCGCTTGTCGTCGAGAGTGAGAGTCTCGAGCACGACCGTCTCGCCTCGGTTGGCCTCGATGTTGGCCAGCGCATCCTCAAGCACCGTGAGGTTGCGCAGGCCGAGGAAGTCCATCTTCAGCAGACCGAGCTTTTCACACGTCGGGTAGTCGAACTGGGTGATGATTGCGCCGTCCTGCTCGCGCTTCATGATCGGGATGTGGTCGATCAGCCGCTCGCTCGACATGATGACGCCAGCCGCGTGCACACCCCACTGTCGTTTGAGGTTCTCCAAGCCGCGAGCGGTATCGACAACGCGTTTGACGTCGGCGTCTGACTCGTAGAGCGACCGAAACTCACCGGCCTCGTTGTATCGCTTGTCTTTGGTGTTGAAGATGCCACCCAGCGAGATGTCCTTGCCCATGACCGAGGGCGGCAGCACTTTGGTGATGCGGTCCCCCAGCGCGTAGGGGTAGCCGAGAACCCGCGACGAGTCCTTGATCGCCTGCTTGGCCTTGATCGTTCCGTAGGTGACGATCTGAGCGACTCGGTCGTCGCCATAGCGCTCGGTGACGTACCGAATGACGTCTCCACGGCGACGCTCGTCGAAGTCGATATCGATGTCGGGCATGGAGACGCGCTCGGGATTGAGGAAGCGCTCGAAGAGGAGGCCGTGCTCGAGAGGATCGAGGTCGGTGATGCCGAGGACATAGGCGACGATCGCACCGGCCGCCGAGCCGCGACCTGGGCCTACCCGAATGCCTTGTCCCTTCGCCCAACCGATGAAGTCGGCCACGACCAGGAAGTAACCGGGAAATCCCATCTGACAGATGACGCCGACCTCATACTCGGCCTGTTTGCGCACCTGGTCGGGGATGCCCTTCGGATAGCGGAAGTGCATCCCCCGCTCGACCTCTTTGACGAACCAGGAGGCTTCAGTCTCGCCTTCGGGAACGTCGTAACGAGGCATGAGATTGGCGTTCTCGTTGAATGCCACCTCGCACCGTTCGGCGATCAGGAGCGTGTTGTCGCAGGCTTCGGGGAAGTCGCGCCAGACGTCGCGCATCTCGGCAGCGGTCTTGAGGTAGAACTCGTCGGCATCGAACTTGAAGCGAGTGGGGTCTGCCAACGTCGAGCCGGACTGAACACAGAGCAGCGCGGCGTGCGACTGGGCGTCAGCGGCGTGGGTGTAGTGCAGGTCGTTGGTGGCAACGAGGGGAAGATCCAGCTGCTTGGCCAGCCGCAGCAGGTCGTCACGCGGACGCCGTTCGATGTCGAGTCCGTGGTCCATCAGCTCGCAGAAGTAGTTGTCGGCCCCAAAAATGTCGCGATAGTCCGACGCTGCCTGCACCGCGGCGTCGTACTTACCCAGGCGGAGAAGCGTCTGCACTTCACCTGACGGACACCCGGTGGTGGCCATGATGCCGTCTGCGTAGGTCTGGAGCAGCTCGCGGTCCATGCGCGGCTTGAAGTAGAAGCCCTCGATGCTGGCCAGGCTGGAGAGCCGGAAGAGGTTGTGCATACCCGACGTCGACCGGGCCAGCATGGTCATGTGCGTGTAGGCGCCAGCCCCCGAGACGTCGTCCTGGCCGCCGCCGCCCCAGCGGACGCGGGTGCGGTCGCGACGGTCAGTACCAGGCGTGAGGTAGGCCTCGATGCCGACGATCGGCCTGATCCCGCGCTCACGAGCCTGACGGTAGAAGTCGTGGGCACCGAAGACGTTGCCGTGGTCGGTGATCGCAATCGCAGGCATCTGCTGGTCGACTGCGGCATCGAGCAACTCGCCGACGCGGGCGGCACCATCGAGCATGGAGTACTCGGTGTGCACGTGCAGGTGCACGAACGAGTCGGCCATACTGGCGCCGGCCTCCCTGCGATGGTCGTTCGGAAGAACCGTGGTGGTTCTCGGTGGCTGTGAAGTGCCGGGGGAAGGCGGCCCTGCCGACTGTAGTCGGCCCCACCCTCGAACCCCGAACCGACGCTCCGGCTAGTCGGAGGTGCCCGTCATTTCTGGGTCGGTCCCAGGCACAACGAGGGCATCCAGCGTCGCCACTGCTGCTGGGTCAAGGGTGATCTGCGCCGCCGCGCAGTTCTCCTCCAGGTGCCCGATCGACTTCGTCCCAGGGATCGGCAGAATGACCGGCGACCGCTGGAGCAACCACGCCAGCGCCAGTTGGGCCGGGGTGTGTCCGGTGGATGCCGCTAGGGAATCGAGCTGCCCCCCTGGGGCCGCTAACTTGCCGGTCTGCACCGGGAACCACGGGATGAAACCGATCCCAGCTGAGGTGCAGACGTCCATCAGCGGCTCACTGGCCCGGTTGCCGACGTTGTACAGGTTCTGGACGGTGGAGATGGGCGTGATCTCCAGCGCCGACCGAAGCTGGGAAACGGTGACTTCGGAGAGCCCGATGTGCCTGATCTTGCCCTCTTGTTGCAGCTCGACCAGGGCCCCCAGCTGCTCGGCGAGCGGCACCCTGGCGTCGACCCGGTGCAGCTGGTAGAGGTCGATCGTCTCGACCTTGAGCCGGCGCAGGCTCAGCTCGCACTGCTGCTTCAGGTACTCCGGGAATCCCAGGACGTGCCAATGACCAGGACCGGTCCTGGTGAGTCCAGCCTTGGTCGCGATGACCAGGGTCTCCGGGTACGGATGCAGAGCCTCAGCGATCAGCTCTTCACTGACGGTCGGGCCGTACGAGTCGGCGGTGTCGATGAAGTCGACGCCGAGCTCGACGGCCCTGCGCAGGACCGCCAGGGCACCGTCGTGGTCGGCAGGAGGACCCCAGATCCCCTCCCCGGTGATCTGCATGGCGCCGTAGCCGAGCCGGTGGACTGGTAGGTCGCCGCCGATGGCGAAGGTGCTCGTCGTTTGAGTGCTCATGGGTCCATCCTGCGGCCGAGGTGAAATACCCGCGAAACCGCCCCGGCAACGTGCCTCGCCTGGTACCTTGTCTCGCATGGAAGCAACGGGGCAGCGCACCAGCCTCACCCAACTCCGGCGCGGCGCGCTGGAGTATTGCGTCCTCGCCCTCGTCGCCGACGAAGAGCGCTACGCCGTTGATCTGGTGCGTGACCTCGGCGAAGTTGAGGCGCTCGTCACCAGCGAGGGCACCCTCTATCCGCTGCTCTCCAGACTGCGGCGCGAGGGCCTCGTCGCCACCACGTGGCGTGAGTCCGAGGCGGGGCCGCCACGCCGCTACTACCGCATCACCGAGTCCGGACGCGTGTCGCTGCGCGCGTTCGCCCAAGAGTGGACCAGTTTTCGCGACGCCGTCGACACGCTTATCACCGAGGGGACCTGATGGACATGACCCAGACCGACCTACCCGGAGCGGGTGCGATCGACAGCTATATCGGACGCGTGGACGCAGCCGCGCGCAGTCTGCCGCCCGACCGGCGCATCGAGCTGCTCGACCAGTTGCGTGAGCATCTCGACGCCGTAGCGCAGGGCCCAGGTGCCACCGAACGAGCGGTGCTGGCGGCCATCGACCGACTCGGCGACCCAGCCGAGATCGTCGCGAGCGAGGACGATCTCGCGACGTCGGCGAGAGCGGTCGTCATGCCGACCCGGAGCGCGTGGGGACCGCTGGAGATCATCGCAGTGATCTTGCTGATCGCTGGGTCGTTCCTCATTCCGGTAATCGGCCCACTCGCCGGTCTCGTCTGCGCCTGGCTCTCACCAGCCTGGACCCGTGGAGAGAAGTGGGTGGCGACCGCGTTGGCGTCGGGAGGAATCGTCGTGGTCGTCGGCCTCCTTGTCCTCGCCAGACTCTAGGAAGGAGTTGACCAGATGTTCGATCTCAGCGGGCTGGAACTCGTCCTCGTGCTCACCGTTCTCGGCGGCCTCTTCGCCGGCATCTACCTGGCGGTCCGGTTGGCCCGCAGGCCAACGTCACGCGACGAAAGGGTTTGACATGACTGCAGGATTCTTGCTCTTCCTGCTGGTGCCGTTCATGCTGCTCGGCGGCGTCTTCGCAGGCATTTACCTTCTGACAAAGCTCAGTCGGCGTTCGGTTTCAGATCGTCCTGAGATCTGATTCGTGCGCCAGGATCTTCAGAGTGACTGAACGATCCGCGGATGACGAGCACAAGACCCCGTGGGCCTCGTCGAACGTGGCTACGGCGCTGCACCGCCGTGCAGAACCGTCGTCTGCTGCGTTCAGCCGGCTTCGACCTTCTGGTGGACGAAGTGATGACGATGCAGAAGCCTGAGAGCCTGGCAACCTTTCTAGGGGTTTTGGCGCAGCGCGCGGCTTGAACTCTGGGCGGCTCGCTCGCGGGCCTGTGGACGGGCCAAGCGGATGTGCGCAGCCTGTCAGACCCCGGTGGCAGAGTGCAGCTCATGAACTCCTCCGCCCCATCTCTCGCGCAGCAGGTTTCCGACCTGGTCGCGAGCCTGGCTGATACCGCACAGGTGACCGACGCTGCCTTGCGCGAAGAGCTGGTGGAGTGTGAGCAGGCGGCCCAGATGCTGATGGCGCGTCAGGCTAAAGCGATGGCTGAGATGGCCAACAGGGCCGAGCACGCCGACCGTCTCGACGAGCAGCAGCTGGGGCGCCCGCTGTGGTCGAGCGAGTGCCGCACCGAGTTTGTCGCCGACGAGATCGCGGTGACACTTGTTTGCACCAAGGGGGTAGCCGCCCGTCGATATGGAATCGCAGGTCTAGCCGCAGATCTCCCCTCCCTCATGCGGGCCTGGTCTGCTGGTGAAGTGGACGAACGCAAGGTCTCGGTGATCGCCGAGGGCTTGCGCGACGTTGATCCCTTCTTCGCCGACGCCCTCGCAGACGCCGCCACCAAGTACGCATCCACTCGAACCAGCACCCAGGTGCGCGCATGGCTGTCTCGCCGCGTGATCGAGGCTGATCCGGGGGCGGCTGAGATGCGCCGCCAACGCGCTGTCGCCGATCGTCGAGTCATGCTGACCCCACTTTCTGACGGAGTCTCTGAACTCACCGCGATCCTGCCGAGCATCCAGGCTCGACAGATCTACGAAACCGTCAACAACGTCGCACAGGCTGCCGGTTCAGACGATCTGCGCAGCATGGATCAGCGCCGTGCCGACTCCTTGTTCGATCTACTCGTCGGTCGCGCCGAGCCTCCCCAGGTTCACGTCCAGGTGGTCGTCCCCATCGACTCGCTCCTCGACGAAGGCGCCGAGCCGGGTGCCGTGCCCGGCATCGGACCGATCACCGCGTCAGAGGCACGCGAGCTCGCATCTGGTGGATTTGATGCTCCGGCTACGTGGCGCCGGCTCCTGGTTGACGACACCTCAGGGGCGCTCGTCGACAGCGCGGAGCGCCAATACCGTCCCTCACCGCGACTTGAGAACGCTGTCCGAGCGCGCGATGTCACCTGTCGGTTCCCCGGCTGCCGCCGTTCAGCTGTCGGTGAGCGCACCGGCACCGACCTCGACCACACCGTCCCCTGGCCGCAGGGCAACACAGAAGCGACGAATCTGGCAGCACTGTGCAGACACCACCACCGAGTCAAACACTCGCCCGGCTGGAGTGTGGAGCATCGCCCCGATGGAGTCCTGGAGTGGACGACACCGGTTGGCCGGCGGTTCGTCACTGAACCATGGGCGTACCTCGAGCCTGCCCCGACCTAAGTGTCGCCGTCCCTTCCTACTCCCTCTATTCCTCGCGAAGCACCTCAAGTGCGCGCTCGAGGTCGTCTGGGTATGGCGAGGTGAACCGCACCTGTTCGCCGGTTGCCGGGTGAGCGAAGGCAAGCTCGCGCGCGTGCAGCCACTGACGGCTGAGGCCCAACCGCGCCGAGAGCGTCGGGTCGGCCCCATAGGTCAGGTCACCGACGCAGGGATGGCGGAGCGCGCTCATGTGCACCCGAATCTGATGCGTGCGCCCTGTCTCCAAGTGAATGATGAGAAGGCTAGCCGCACGGAACGCCTCGAGCGTCTCGTAGTGCGTGACGCTCTCTTTGCCACCTGCGGTCACCGCCCAGCGCCAGTCGTCCTTGGGGTGACGCCCCACCGGTGCATCAACGGTGCCGCGGCTTGGGTCTGGGTGCCCCTGAACAACTGCGTGGTAGACCTTGTCGACGGTTCGCTCCTTGAACGCGGCCTTTAGCACGCTGTAGGCACGCTCGGATTTGGCGACGACCATGACCCCACTAGTCCCGACGTCGAGTCGGTGCACGACTCCCTGGCGCTCGGCTGCCCCGCTCGTAGCGACCCGGTACCCAGCTGCCGACAACCCACCGACAACGGTCGGACCAGACCAGCCCGGGCTCGGATGCGCTGCAACGCCGACCGGCTTGTCGACCACCACGATGTCGTCGTCATCATGCAGGACGAGCAGCCCCGGCACCGGCTCAGTGTCGATCGCGACCGGCGATGCGGCGTCCGGGAGTTCGACCTCGAGCATCAGACCAGCATGGACGCGGTCGCTCTTGAGCGGGGGAACGCCGTCGACCAGTACGGCACCAGCGACGATGAGATCGGCCGCCTTCGTTCGCGAAAGCCCGAAGAGCCTGGCCATGGCGGCGTCAATGCGCTCGCCCTCAAGCCCCTCTGGGACGGCGAGGCTGCGATGTTCTGGCACCTGGTGAGGTTAGCCCGTCCCGCCCGGTCGAGACCCATCGAGACCGATCCCGCGAAACGACAGCCACACCATCAGGATCGCCGAGCAGAAGATCGCACTGTCGGCGATGTTGAAGACCGGCCAGTTCGGAACCGCGATCCAGTCAACGACCGAGCCACGGAACGGGCCCGGACTTCGGAACAACCGGTCGCTCAAGTTTCCCAGCGCTCCCCCAAGAAGTCCGCCGAGCGCAACCGCCCATGCGTTCGAGCCCAGGCGTGATGCCATCCGAATAACCACCACGGCCACCGTGATGGCGATTGCCGTCAGGACGATCGTGAAACTGCCCCCCATGCTGAACGCGGCACCAGGGTTTCGCGCGTAGGTGATCTGGAGCCAATCACCGACTACCTCTATCGGATCGCGGCCCGGCATCTGCTGCTGCACCCACCACTTCGTGCCTTGGTCGATGGCCAGAACGCCGGCAGCTACTCCGAGGGTGATCCAGAGGGGGCGACGTGACGTGGGGGCAGCCGAATCGGAGGTCAGCGCCGTTCCTCACGCTGCTTGCAGTCGACGCAAAGCGTCGCGCGGGGGAAGGCCTCAAGGCGCATCTTGCCGATAGGCAGGCCGCAACTCTCACACGTCCCGTATGAACCGTCGGTAATCCGCTTCAAGGCATGCTCAACCTGTTCGAGCAGGTCACGCGAGTTGTTGGCAACCGACATCTCGTGCTCGCGCTCGAAGGTTTTACTTCCCGCATCTGCTTGGTCGTCGCCGGAACCGTCGCCGGAATCTCGCAGCAACTCGTTGAGGTCCTCAACCGCCGTGGCAATCTCAGCCTTGAGGCGGACCCGCTCCGCACGCAGGACCCCGCGCATCTCGTCACGCTCTTCCGGGGTGAGTGGTTTGCGGCCGCGGGCCGAACGCTTGGGTGCCACGGCAGCCTTCTTCAACGGCACCGACGGCTTGGGCGGCGCCGCTGCGACCTGCGTTGATTCGGCGGGAGGAGCAGGAGAAGCTTTCTGCAGCGAAGCGGTCTTGGCCGCAGCCTGCTTCGCAACCGCTTTCTTGACGGGTGCCTTCTTGGCCGGGGCCTTCGTGACAGCGGCCTTCTTCACCGGAGCCTTCTGCGTCACGGTCTTCGCCGGGGCCTTCGTGGCGGGAGCCTTCTTGACCGAAGCCCGCTTGACGACTGCCTTCTTCGTCGGGGCCTTCTTCACAACCGCCTTCTTCGCTGGAGCCTTCTTCACCGGAGCCTTCTTCGTCACGGTCTTCTTTGCAGAAGCCTTCTTGGCGGCGATCGTCGGGGACGCTGGCCCCGCCTTTCCGGGGCGCGCCGAGTCTCCCCGGAACCGGGTCGTTCCACCACTGGACGTGTGCTGCGCCATGCGGACCTCCCAGAGACCGACTGCGCGCCGAGTCCGCGAGAGACTAGGCGCTCCGACCGTCCCCGTCCAAACCGCCACGCCGCCCGGGACGTCCTCAGCTCCCCGAGGGGGCTCAGGCCTCGGGGGGCAAGGAGTCCTCAAGAGTGGCTAGCCGGCGTGCCAACTCCTGAACCGGGAGGGCCACTGCCAGGGTCTTCTGTCGTGCCCTGACCCCGCGAAGCAACCACACCTGACTGCGCGCCAAGCCCAGCGCCCTGGCCACCGCGGCCAGCACAGCGTCGGTCGCTGCCCCATCGACAGCCTTGGCCGTCACCGCCACCGCGAGCGATCCGGCGTACCGCCCCCCGACCTTGGTCCGTGCGGAGCTCGGCCGCACCCAGATATGGAGCGTTGCCGGGCCATCGTCGACATCAGCCACCGCTTCAGTCTGCAGCATGGCTGGACTCGCTAGACTCCGTGTGACTGCACGGCGATGACGGGACGAGTACCCGCGCAATCGCAGGTCAATGAGCGATCTGGGGATGGTGAGAGCCCGGGGCCTGGCGCGGAGAACATCACCTTGAGCTGCCGGAAGAGCGGCCAAGCCGAAGGCGGCGGGGCCAGGTAGAACCGGCTGCAGCGACCTCGAGTGGGTGAACGTCCATACGGACGGCCGCCAATGAGGGTGGTACCGCGGGGCCAAGGACGCCGGCCTCGTCCCTCTGATCGGACGCCCCACCGACGGAGGACCGATGTACCGCGAAGTCCCACCCCAGGTTGACCTGCCGGCGCTTGAGCACGACGTGCTCGCCCTGTGGAAGGACCAAAACACCTTCCACCGCAGTCTCGAGCAGCGCGCAGATGCCCCGCTGTGGGTCTTTTATGAAGGCCCGCCGACCGCCAACGGCACGCCGGGCACCCACCACATCGAGGCTCGCGTCTTCAAGGACGTCTTTCCCAGGTACCGAACGATGAAGGGGTACCGGGTTCCGCGCAAAGGTGGGTGGGACTGCCACGGGCTCCCGGTCGAGATCGCCGTCGAGAAAGAACTGGGCTTCACCGGAAAGCAGGACATCGAGACGTTCGGTGTTGCCGAGTTCAACGCAAAGTGCCGCGAGTCGGTGCTGCGCCACGTCGACGAGTTCGAGCAAATGACTGAACGAATGGGCTACTGGGTTGACACCGACCAGGCCTACTGGACGATGGATCCGTCGTACATCGACAGCCTCTGGTGGGCCCTCAAGCAGATCTACGACAAGGGCCTGCTCGTCCAGGACCACCGCGTCGCGCCCTACTGTCCGCGGTGCGGAACCGGGCTCTCCGACCATGAGCTGGCCCAGGGGTACGAAACCGTCGTCGACCCCTCGGTGTACGTGCGGTTCCCGGTGACGGGTGGGCCGCTCGCGGGCCAAGAGGCAGCCCTGCTGGTCTGGACGACGACACCGTGGACGCTCGTCTCCAACACCGCTGTGGCTGTTCACCCCGACGTCGACTACGTCCTCGCTCGCGCCGCTGATGGCGAGTTGCTCGTCGTCGCTGAGCCGCTTCTGGCCGCCGCGCTCGGAGAAGACGCCAAAGTCGTCGGCCGGCTCACTGGCCGCGAGCTCGTCGGCACGAGCTATCGCTCACCCTTCGACCTGGTCTCGATCCCCGATGAGGGTCCGGTCCATACGGTCCTTCCGGCCGAGTACGTGACGGTCACCGATGGGACGGGTTTGGTGCACCTCGCGCCGGCGTTCGGCCCCGACGACCTCGCCATTGGCAGAACCTACGGCCTCCCGGTCGTGAACCCGTTGCTGGCCAACGGTGAGTTCGGCCCCGACGTCGGGTTGGTCGGTGGTGTCTTCTTCAAGAAGGCCGACCAAGCCCTCGTCACCGACCTCGAAGAACGAGCACTACTTTTCAAGCACCTGCCGTACGAGCACAGCTACCCGCACTGCTGGCGCTGCCACACACCATTGATGTACTACGCGCAGCCGTCCTGGTACATCCGGACCACTGCCATCAAGGACCAGTTGATCGCCCAGAACGAGGCGACAACCTGGTTTCCCGAGTCGATCAAACACGGTCGGTACGGCGACTGGCTGGAGAACAACGTCGACTGGGCCTTGTCGCGGAACCGGTACTGGGGCACTCCACTTCCCATCTGGCGCTGTCCATCGGACCACTTGACCGTGGTTGGGTCGCGCGCCGAGCTTGCCCAGCTCACCGGCCAACAACTGCACGACATGGATCCCCACCGCCCGTACGTCGACGATGTGGTCGTCCCCTGCCACAAGTGCCACGAACCCGCCCGACGGGTGTCTGAGGTCATCGACGGCTGGTTCGACTCAGGCTGCATGCCTTTCGCACAGTGGGGCTACCCACACCAGCAGAGCGAAGCCGAATTCCGCGCCCAGTACCCGGCCGACTATATCTGCGAGGCGATCGACCAGACCCGCGGCTGGTTCTACACGCTGATGACGGTGGGCACGCTCGTCTTCGACGAGTCGTCCTACCGCACCGTCCTCTGTCTCGGCCACATCCTTGACAAGGATGGTCGCAAGATGAGCAAACACCTCGGCAACGTCCTTGAGCCGATGCCGCTGATGGAACAGCACGGCGCCGACGCCGTTCGGTGGTTCATGGTGGCGAGCGGATCGCCGTGGTCGGCCAGGAGAGTCAGTCACGAGACGATCCAAGAGGTGGTCCGCAAGACGCTACTCACCTACTGGAACACCGTCTCCTTCCAGACGCTCTACGCCGGACTCGCTGGCTGGAGCCCGCCGGCGGCAGCCATTCCGGTTGCCGATCGCCCTGCAATGGACCGGTGGCTCACCTCGCGCACGCAGCAGCTGATCAGGAACGTCGACACTGCGCTCGACGGGTTCGACGCTGCCGGAGCCGGCGCGCAGATCGCCACCTTCGTCGACGAGCTCTCGAACTGGTACGTCCGCCGGTCCCGACGTCGATTCTGGGATGGCGATGACGCCGCGTTGACGACACTGCACGAGGCCATCACTGCGCTCACCTTGGTGATGGCTCCGCTGACGCCGTTCATCACCGAGCGGGTTTGGCAGGACCTTGTCCGGACCACAACACCAGGTGCAGCTGACTCGGTGCACCTGGCCGACTGGCCCGCCGTCGACGAAACCGTTATCGACGAGTCGCTCACCGTGCAGATGGCCCAGGTCAAACGGCTGGTCGAGCTCGGGCGCGCCGCCAGGGCGGCGTCGGGGGTCAAGACCCGCCAGCCGTTAGGGCGCGCCTTGGTGTCAGCGCCGGGATGGGAGCAGATGCCGGGACAACTCCAGGCTGAGCTCTCGTCAGAGCTCAACGTCCAGCGGATCGAGTCCTTGGGCGCAGCGGCGGACGAGTTGGTATCGGTGAGCGCCAAAGCGAACTTCCGGGCGCTAGGAAAACGGTTCGGTCAGCAGACGCCTCAGGTCGCTGCGGCCATCGCAGCGGCCGACCCCACCCTGCTCCAGCAGTCACTGGCCCTTGCTGGTCGCGCTGAGGTGGAGATCGATGGCGAACGAGTCACGATCGAGCCGGACGAAGTGGTGCTGACCGAGACACCGCGCGAGGGTTGGGCCGTCCACCATGACGCCGGCGAGAGCATCGCGCTCGACCTCACCCTCACCGCCGAGCTCAGGCGCCTGGGCCTGGCGCGCGACGTGGTTCGACAAGTCCAGGAGGCCAGAAAGGCATCAGGGCTGGCGGTATCTGACCGCATCGTGTTGCAGTGGTCGGCGAGCGGTGAACTGCGCAAGGCGATCGTCGAGCACAGCGCCACCATCGGGTCGGAGGTGCTGGCGACGACGCTCACCGAAGGAACCGAGACCGATGAGGCGGTGGCAGCCTTCGCCGACGAGGAGTTGGGGCTTCAATTTTCGCTGAGGCGGGCCCAACCGCCGGGTACCGCCTCGGCGTGACTGCCTCCACTGGGCCGCGCCAACCCTTGATCCGCCGATGGGGCAGCGTTACCAGAATCACCCGAATGGAGTAGCCAACCACCGGGGGCAGCACGCCGATACCAAACCAACGGCTGTCGCGTCCGCGGCACCGTCGGACGGCAGCACACGGAGGTCAGCCATGGTGCAACCCATCGCCGCCACGAACTCAACCTCGCTCCCCCAGGTGCGATTGAAGGCAAACGCGGTCGCGGTTCCTGCGCTCGCCAGTAACGTCCGTCCTGCGCTGGTCCTGGCTGAGCGGGAGAGCCGCCAGCTGATCGAGACGGCCAAGCAGCACGACATCACCATGGGCGGAATCTTTTGCGTGAGCCCGACTGGTATCCAGGTCTGGGACCGCCCTTGGCTGAGCCCAGAAGAGGGGCCAGGCGAATCGGTGCACCTCGGTTCGGTCGACTGGACCTATGACACTCCCGTGAAGCACTACGTCACCATCTACCGCGCGATGGTGACCGAGAACGGAATCGGCTCAGGCGAGACCACACTCTCGGTGCTGACCAAAGTACTCGGACTCACCGGCATCCCGATCGACGGTGCGCGCATCTCGATGCCGGCACCGCCGCCCCGCGACCCGTTCCGCCGTCGCATCTAACGGCAATCTGTACTCATACAAAGACCCCGGCCGCTTGGCCGGGGTCTTCGTACGTCTTGGTTGAGGATGCCAATCACGACCCAGCTAGGGACGCGGAGGCCCAGGCGGTGAACTCGGCGGTGAACTCGGCGGTCCACTCGGCTGGCCAGCGGGAGGGGCGCTCTGAGCCGGCCGTGGTGGCTGGGCCTGAGGCGGAGCAGTCGGCTGTTGTGGTTGGGCCGGAGGTTGGGCCGGAGGCTGCTGCTGCGGTTGGGCCGGAGGTTGGGCCGGTGGCTGCTGCGGCGGTTGGGCCGGTGGCTGCTGCTGCGGTTGAGTCGGCGGTTGGGCCGGTGGCTGCTGCTGCGGACGCTGCTGTTGCGGTTGGGCCGGTGGCTGAGCTTGCGGCTGCGCTGGCGGCTGCAACTGGGCCGGCGGAGCTGCGCTGGCGGCCGGGCGCGGGGCTGCTTGCTGCGCAGGATTAGCTGCCGCCGAGGCCGGCGCGCTCCCACCTTCGGTCCTCGAGGTGAGATCACGGAGCTGCTGCTCCAGGTACGACTTCAGTCGCGTCCGGTACTCGCGCTCGAAGGATCGCAACTCTTCGACCCGCTTCTCCAGTGCCGACCGTTCGCCAGCCAAGCCGGCCATCGCCGCCTGGTGCTTAGCGGCAGCCTCACGTTCAGCATTGTCGGCCTTGCTCCGCGCCGTGGCCACCATGGTGTCGGCCTCCGATCGGGCCGAGGCCACGACCTCGTCCGCGGTCCGCTCTGCTGCGGCCAACACCCGGGCGGCCTGCTCAGCCCCGGACGAGGGAGCAGCAGCAGCAACCGGAGCGGCGACAGCGGCAGCAGCAACCGGAGCCGCGGCTGGTCGCGTCGCCACCTGGGCACGCAGCGAGTCGTTCTCGGCGCCCAGTCGGGTCAGCTCAGCGGCAACCTGGTCGAGGAATGCATCAACCTCGTCCTCGTCATATCCTTGCTTGCGCTTGGTGGCGTTCTGAAAGACCACGTTGTTGACGTCGTCGGCAGTCAGCGGCATCGGCTCTCCTCAGGCTTACAGATCACCCGGAACACTAGCGCCACTTCCGTCACAGGCACTACCGGCACCAGGGCGGTCTCAGGCACCACGGGCAAATCCACCCACCACAGCAATCAAGACCTGGACGCCGATGAGCAGCACGAGAATCGCCAGGTCGAATGCGACAGCCCCGATCCGGACCGGTGGGAGAAACCTGCGCAGCGCTCGAAGCGGTGGATCGGTGACGGTGAATACCGCCTCGAAGAGCACGAGAACGAGGCCGCTGGGCCGAAAGTCGCGGGCGAAAATCTGCAGAAGGTCGATCACCACGCGGGCAATCAAGGTCAGCAGAAACAGCCACAGAACAAGGAGAATGACTTCGAATACGATCGCCATGGTGCTAGTTGATCAACTCTGGTTGAAGAAACCGCCTTGTGCCATCTGTGCTTTCTCCTCGGCGGTCACCACCACGTCGGCCGGCGATAGCAAGAAGACCTTCTGCGTGACGCGTTCGAGGGTGCCGTGCAAACCGAACGAGAGTCCGGCGGCGAAATCAACGATCCGCTTGGCATCCCCGTCGTCCATCTCGCTGAGGTTCATGATGACCGGGATGCCGTCGCGGAACTGCTCGCCGATCGCGCGCGCATCGTTGTAGGTGCGTGGGTGGAGTGTGGTGATCCGCGACGCAGATGCCCCAGGAGCGCCATCGGATCGAGTTGGGACCGGTGGCGACGTCGCCTGTCGGCTCGGAGGCGGGTCGTCATCGCGCACCGCACGCAGCTGGCGGGTGCGCTCGTCGTGGTCGCGCTGATCCTGCTGGCGGTCGTAGCTGTCGTACTCGTCGTACTGGTCGTCGTTCTCGACCAACCCGAGATAGACAGCCATCTTTCGCATCGCGCCAGCCATACGTCCGACCCCTTCGTCTCTGGTGGCTCGATCCTCTTCGGGATCCCGAGCCGTGATGCGAACGCTACCCGACGGGAGGCCGGTACCCGAGGACCGCGCTCCCGAGGCGCACCTGTGTCGCGCCGTGGTGGACAGCTGCCTCGAGGTCGCCGCTCATCCCGGCCGACACGATCTGGGCCTCCGGATGATCCCTGAGCACCTGGTTGGCGACCTCAGCCAGCCGCCCGAAGGCCACGTCGGGGTCGGCGCCGAAGGGAGCGACAGCCATGACCCCACCCAGGGACAAAGCTGGTGCGGCTGAGATTGCTGCCGCCAGCTCAGCCACCTGATCGGGCGGTGCGCCTCCGCGGCCCGGTTGATCGTCCAGACAGACCTGCACCAGACAGAGCAGCGGACGATCGGGGGATCGGAGTTCGGCAGCCGCGCGACTCAATGCACCCGCCAGTTTGAGGCGGTCGACCGACTCGACGACGTCGGCATACCCGGCCACCGACCGCACCTTGTTGGTCTGGAGCTGCCCGATGAAGTGCCAGACCAGACCCGACCCCTGCAGCGCCAGGGCCTTCGGCTCTGCCTCCTGGTCGCGGTTCTCCCCCACGTGCCGGATGCCGAGATCGACCAGAACAGCGACGTCATCGGCGGGGAAGGTCTTGGTGACCACCACGAGCTCGACCGATCCAGCCGTTCGGCCGGCTGCCAACTCCGCCGCACTGATGCGCTCCCGCGCCGTCTCGAGGCCGGCAGCAATCTCGCGCCGCCGCTGCTCGGTGGCCACCGCTACTTCAGGAAGTCGGGGACGTCCAGGTCGTCAGCTGACGAGTCGTCGAAGACGATCGTGCGTGGAGCTTTGCGCTCAGGGAGCTCGATGTACTGGTCGTCTGCTGCTTGGGCCGGCTCTTCGGCTGCGGAGGACTGCTCGGCCTTGGCCTCGCCCGCTGATGCTGGTGCAAGTTCGGGGATGCCCGCATCGTCGACCTTGCGCGTGGCGACTCTGGGCTTGCCGGGCTGACCTCCATCGAATCCGGCGGCAATGACGGTGACGCGCACCTCATCACCGAGAGCATCGTCGATCACGGCGCCGAAGATGATGTTCGCCTCAGGGTGGGCCGACTCGGCCACCATGCGCGCCGCCTCATTGATCTCGAAGAGCCCAAGGTCTGAGCCGCCGGAGACCGACAGCAGGACCCCGCGGGCCCCGTCGATCGACGCCTCGAGCAGCGGACTGGATATCGCGGTCTCAGCTGCGGCGATCGCGCGGTCATCGCCGCGAGCGTTGCCGATGCCCATCAAGGCAGTACCGGCACCTTGCATGACGGACTTGACGTCCGCGAAGTCGAGGTTGATCAGACCCGGAGTGGTGATGAGGTCGGTGATCCCTTGGACTCCGGACATCAACACGTGGTCTGCGGACTTGAAGGCGTCCAGGACGCTGACCGCCCGATCACTGATCGACAACAGTCGGTCGTTGGGGATCACGATGAGGGTGTCGACCTCCGCGCGCAGTTCCTCGATCCCGGTCTCGGCCTGCTGGGCACGTCGGCGTCCCTCGAACCCGAACGGTCGGGTGACGACACCGATGGTCAACGCACCGATGGCACGCGCCACCTCGGCGACGATCGGCGCGCCACCGGTGCCGGTGCCACCACCCTCGCCTGCCGTGACGAAGACCATGTCGGCGCCCTTGAGCACCTCTTCGATCTCGGTGCGGTGGTCTTCAGAAGCGCGTCGTCCGACTTCTGGGTCAGCACCAGCGCCGAGCCCGCGGGTGAGCTCGCGCCCGATGTCGAGCTTGACGTCGGCGTCACTCATCAACAGCGCTTGGGCATCAGTGTTGATCGCGATGAACTCGACCCCCTTGAGGCCGACCTCGATCATCCGGTTGATGGCGTTGACACTGCCACCGCCGATGCCCACCACCTTGATCACCGCGAGGTAGTTCTGCGGAGCTGCCATGTCTCTAGTGACGCCTCTCGTGTCGCGTCCGCAGGGCGGACTCCTCCAACTCTCACCCTTTAGTAGACATCTAACGTTATGTCAACTCGAGGGATGCGGAGCAACGTACGGGAGGGGGTCGCGATCGTCAACCTCGCGGCGTGTCGGCGCGTGCAACAACGACCGTCAACGAAACGCGGGAGCGTCCGGCGCTGTCACGTCGACGACCGTGAAAGATGTCCCCCACCCCGGGCGTCTGCGTAGCGCCTCGACGACAGTGGACTTCTCTTCGCCCGAACCGGCTGAGCCCCATTTGACGACGACACCGTCACCGAAGGTGAGCGCGACTGTGCGCGCGCTGTCTGCGGTGATCGTGAGCGCCTGCCGCTGCAAAGATCGCGGAAGGCTACCGGCCACATCGAACACTGCGCTCTCAGTTTCGTTGGCACCCGCCTGGTAGGAGCCGCCAACTTCAGCGGGGCCGGCGGCGAGCTCTGGCAGCTCCGGAAGGTCATTGGGAGCCGCTTCGAGCTCGCGGTAGATCGAACCGTCGGAACCGACCAACCCGACGCCGTTGACGCTTTGCACAAAGCCCACCGGTCGCCGTTCGCGCACCACGATCTTCACGCTGTCCGGCCAGTCGCGCACGACGCGCGCGCCAGCAACTGCGTCCAGCGACTCGACGCGTGACTCGATCTCATCAACGGGGAGATCCAAGAGCGGAGTGCTGTCCGACACCTGCGCCGCGGAGATCACCTCAGCAGCTGATACTTGGCTGTTGCCGAGGACGTCGATGTGCTCGACGCGAAACACCGGCGCGAACCGAAGGGCGAGAAAAGTCGACGCGACCAGGAGGACGACGATGACCACCCAGACCCACGGTCGTCGGGCCAACCCCAGCAACGTCGCACCGAAATCCCGGGCCATGACCGCTGGTGCACTCATAGCATCTCCGACCGGTGGCGCAGGAGTTCGACGATCTCAGGGCCCAACGTGGTGACGATGCCGTCCCCGAGCGTCAGAATCAGGTCTCCGGGCCTGGCCCGCGATACCAGCCACCGGGGAACGGCCGAGAAGGATGGCTCGAAGCAGACGTGCTCAGGCGGCAAGGGGACACCGGCCGCCACCAAGGCCCCGGTGGCTCCGGGGATCGGCTCCTCGTTGGAGCCGTACACCTCCATCACCAGGACGTCGTCGGCCAGGCCAAGGGCGTCGCCGAGCTCGCGGTGAAACTGGGCGGTGCGAGTGAATCGCAGGGGTTGGAAGGCAACAATGATTCGTCCACCGTCGGCGATCTGCCGAGCAGCGGTGAGGGTGGCTCGAAGCTCGGTGTGATGGTGGGCGTAGTCGTCGTACACCCGTACTCCATCGCCTTCGCCCTTGAACTCGAATCGCCGACGAGCACCGCTGTACTGGGCGAGGCCCTCAACGGCATCAGGAACACCGACGCCCACCTCGAGAGCAACTGCCAACGCTGCAGTCGCATTCAAGACGTTGTGGATTCCCACGATCTGCAACGAGACGTCCGGGAGTCGTCGTCCATTCACCACCGGCCGGAACCAGGAACCAGTCGCGTCAAGTTCCACGTCGGTGATGCGCACGTCGGCACCGACTGTGGTGCCGTAGGTGACCACCCGACGGCCGCCCGCGCGGGCAAAGGCAGCAACCCGCGCGGCGCCTGGGTCGTCAGCACAAGCAATGACTGTTCCGTGCTCAGGCACCCGTGACACGAACTGGCAGAAGCCTGCTTCAACAGCAGCGGCGTCACCCCAGTAGTCGAGATGGTCTGCCTCCACGTTGGTAACAACGGCGATGAGCGGCTCGAGGACCAGGAACGAACCGTCACTCTCGTCGGACTCGGCGACGAAGACCGTTCCCGTTCCAGCGTGGGCATTGGTGCCGGTCTCATTGAGCTGGGCGCCGATGTAGTAGGACGGGTCGGCACCGCAGTGTTGGAGCGCCACCGCTGCCATCGAGGTGGTGGTCGTCTTGCCGTGGGTTCCAGCAACCACGACTGATCGGTACCCGCGCATGCAGAACTTCAGCGCCTCGGCACGATGAAGCACCCGGATACCGCGGTTGCGTGCGGCAACGAGCTCAGGGTTGGAGTCCCTGATCGCCGTCGAAACGATGACGGTGTCAGTCTCGGGAAGCGAATCAGTCGTCTGGCCGAAGTGAACGACCGCACCTACCGCTCGGAGCGACGCCACGATGCGCGAATCTCGCAACTCGCTGCCAGTGACGGGTACTCCGCGCGAGCAAAGCATTCGGGTCAGTGCTGACATCCCGGCGCCAGCGACACCGATCAGATGCACCCGTCCCAGTTCGTCAAGTGGGGACCGGACCAACATGGATGCTTCGTCGGTCACGGCCGACCTGCTGCCTGGATCACCATGTCAGCGAGTCGCTCGTCGGCGTCCCGGGCTCCCAGCGCCTCGGCAGCCTTGCTCATGCGCTCGAGACGATCGGTGTCGAGTGCAAGCTCGCCGACGAGTTGCTCAACGACCGTCGCAGAAAGGTCCTCATCACGCACAAGCAAGGCGGCACCGATGTCAACCAGGGGTTGGGCATTGACTGCCTGCTCGCCATTGCTGTGGGGGTAGGGGACAAAGACCGCGGGGAGTCCAACCGCCGCGACTTCGGCGCAGGTCATGGCCCCAGATCGCCCGAGGACGACGTCGGCGGCGGCGTAGGCCAAGTCCATCCGCTCAAGGTAGGGCAGCACGACGTACGGAGGGTCCTCGTCGCGACAGTCCACCACAACAGTGTTGCTCGGGCCCGCTGCATGCAGAACCTGGATGCCTGCGCTCAGAAGGCCGCGAGCTGCGCCTTGCATGGCAGCGTTGATCGTCCTGGCCCCTTGCGAACCACCAAAAACCAAGACAGTCGCCCGTTCGGCATCGAGTCCGAAGGTGAGTCTTGCCTTGGAGCGGAGGGCCGTGCGGTCAAGGGCTGCGATGCTGCGTCGCAGTGGGATCCCGACGAGTTGGGCGTGCGGCAGCGAGTCAATGGTGGCGGGTACGCTCACCGCGACGTAGCGGGTCATGCGCGCGCCGATTCGGTTGGCGACTCCCGGTCGGGCGTTGGCCTCGTGAACGACGAATGGCACCCCAGCGCGGCGCGCAGCGAGGTAGGCAGGAAGGGCGACATAGCCGCCGAAGCCGACCACAACGTCTGGCCGGTCCTGCGCCAACACCGATGAGGCAGCCCGGCCGGCCGCCCAGAGACCGGCAGGTACTCCCGGCCATCGGAGCAGGTCACCCCGCGGCATGGTGACTTTGGGGATGAGCCGCAAGGGGATGCCGCGAGCCGGCAACAGAGTGGTCTCAAGTCCAGACTCAGTTCCCAGAGCTGTTACGACCGCATCGGGGTGACGGCGGAGCAGGGCGTCGGCCAGCGCCAGAGAAGGCACGACGTGGCCTGCGGTCCCTCCACCAGCGAGCAGGATCCGGAGCGGCCGCAAGTCGGGCGCTGCTGCTGTGCTCACCGAGTCCGAACCCCAGGCAGACGCGGGCGCCACCTGGCCGCTTTCCGCTGACCCAGAGCCTGGCGGGCGCCGGGCAAGTTGCGAGCGAAGGCCAGCAGCATTCCGAG
This sequence comes from Candidatus Nanopelagicales bacterium, assembly GCA_038316135.1. Classification (GTDB taxonomy): domain Bacteria; phylum Actinomycetota; class Actinomycetes; order JAHEKZ01; family JAHEKZ01; genus JAHEKZ01. The sequence goes on from JBBQAL010000003.1 coordinate 31,508, forward strand.
GGCGAACATGGTGGCCAGTAGAGCCGAACCGCCGTAAGACACGAGCGGCAGTGGCACCCCGGTGATCGGGAGCACGCTGAGAACACCGCCAATGTTGATCACCATCTGCACCCCGATCCAGACCACAATGCCGCCCGCAGCGAAGCGCACAAAGAGATCATCGGTGGCCAACGCGATTCGCAGGGCGCCCAGGATCATGGCACCGAAGAGCAGCAAGACCGTCAGGGTGCCGACGAGGCCCAGTTCTTCGCCGATGATCGCGAAGATGAAGTCGGTGTGAGCTTCGGGGAGGGCTCCCCACTTCTCTCGGCTGGCACCGAGGCCAACGCCCCACCAACCACCCGAAGCCAGCGCAAACATGCTGTGCGCTGCCTGCCAGCCCGTTCCTTGGTAGTCGGCAAACGGATCCATGAACGACTGCAACCGCGACAGGCGCGCACTTCGTTGAAAGGTCATGAACAAGATGAGGGCAAGGGCTGGTGCGCCGAGCCCAAGGAAGACACGGAGCGGCGCTCCAGCGATGAAGAGCATCCCGGCCACGATGGCCATCAAGATCAATGACGTTCCGAGGTCTCCCCCCAGGAGCACCAAACCGATGATGATTGCCGCCACCGGCAGGAAGGGGATCAGCACGTGCTTGTTCTGGTGCAGGAGCTTGCGTTTACGTGTCAGGAGATCGGCACTCCAGAGAACCAACGCGAACTTTGCCGCCTCGGCAGGCTGGATGCGAAATGAGCCGCCGATCTCGATCCAGTTCTGGTTGCCATTGACGCTGACGCCGATGCCCGGAACCAGGACCAGAACCAGGAGCACGATGGACAGAACCAGGATGGGCAGCGCTAGTCGGCGGAACCAAATCGTGGGAAGGCGGCTCGCCACGACCAGTGCCGGAACGCCGATCACGACCCACATGGCTTGGCGTTGCGCGATCGCCCAAGAGTTACCGCTGGCCGCATACGACTCGACACTGGAGGCCGACAGCACCATGACCAGGCCGAGCGCAGTCAGCATGACCGTGCTGCCCAGGATGAGGTAGTACGGCGCCAAGGGCTTGGCCAGCGCCGATCGGAACGACATAACGATCCCCGACCTGGTGGTCGGGGACGCGGGAGGGGAAGTGACGGTCATGCCGATTCCGTCAGCGGCGGAGCCGGGCCACGGCAGCACCGAAGGCTCGTCCCCTGGCCTGGTAGTCCGAGAACTGGTCCATGGACGCACACGCAGGGGCGAGCAGCACGGTGTCGTGCGGCTGCGCAGCCAAGGCCGCGGCCCGAACAGCGTGATTCATGGGCTCAGTCTCCCCGTCCGGCACCTCGATCACCGGGACCTCGGGGGCGTGTCGCGCCAATGCCTCGGCAATCAGCGCACGGTCGGCACCCAGGAGCACGACTGCTCGGAGCCTGGTTCGGTGTCGTGAGATCAAGTCGTCGAAGGTGCCACCCTTGGCCAGTCCCCCGGCGATCCATACGACGTCGCCACCGGCTGCTGTGAGCGCGACATCGGCCGCCAGCACATTGGTTGCCTTCGAGTTGTCGATGAACCGCACGTTGCCAACCGTCGCGACGGTCTCGCCGCGGTGGGCGTCGATGGCAAATCCCAGAGCCCCGCTGCGCACGTCTGCAAGCGACACCCCGAACGATCTCGCCAACGCAGCCGCCGCCAAAACGTTCTGCACGTTGTGTGGCCCTTCCAGGGGGAGGGCACTTGCCTCGACGATCTCGAGCGCATGACTGGCCCGGTCGGCCCCGTAAGCCCGGTCGACCAAGACCCCGTCCACCACTCCCATCATCGCCCGGCCAGGGACCCCAAGGGTGAAGCCAACAGCACGACAGCCCTCGATGACATCGGCTTTCTCGGCCAACATCTCCGAGCGTGCATCGTCGTGGTTATACACGATGGTTCGCTCGGTGCTGGCGAAGACTCGGGCCTTGTCGGCCGTGTAAGCGTCGAATGAACCGTGCCAGTCGAGATGATCCTCTGCGATGTTGAGCAGGGCAGCCGAGTGTGCCGAAATCCTTGTGGTGAAGTGCAGCTGAGCGCTCGACAGCTCGACAGCCAGTACATCCGGCTGTGGCTCGGCGAAGACCGCTTCAACCACGGGAACACCGATATTGCCCACCGCCAAGCTCTGGCGTCCGGCCGCCAACAGCATGCCGTTGAGCAGCTGCGTCGTGGTCGTCTTGCCATTCGTCCCAGTCACGGTGAGCCAGGGCACTGCGGGGACTCGGAGATTCCACGCCAGCTGCTCTCCGCTCCACACAGCGGCGCTCTGCGCCTGCGTGATCCATCGATGATGCGGAGGCAAGCCAGGCGACGGAACAAGGAGGTCAGACTCGATGCCGGCGTCGCCGGTAACGGCGGTGCGGATCTGGGCGCCGAGCGTCTCCAGGATCTGCACGCGCTTGGCCAGCACGTCAGATGACCTGGCCTCAGCCGCCTCAACGACCTCGACCCGCGCACCCACTCTCAGCAAGGCATCAGCTGCAGCGAACCCGCTCTTGCCCAGGCCGACGACACAGGCCCGAACCCCGGACCAGTCGGATGCCCGGCCGGCTGTCTGCAGCCACTCGACGACCGCCGACCTCTCTGTCACCCGATGCCGCCCCCACCCAGCCACTCGGTGTAGAAGAGTACGAATCCGGCTCCGGTGAACAGACCCGAAATGATCCAGAACCTGGTGACGATCTGGACCTCTGGCCAGCCCTTGAGCTCGAAGTGGTGCTGCAACGGAGACATCAGAAAGACGCGTCGTCCTGTCGTCTTGAACGAGGCGACCTGGATGATGACCGATGCGGTGATGGCAACGAAAAGACCCGCCATCACCGGCAGCAGCAGCTCGGTGCGGGTCGTGATGGCGATGCCGGCCATCGCTCCGCCCAGTGCGAGGGAGCCGGTGTCGCCCATGAAGATCTTGGCTGGTGAGGTGTTCCACCACAGGAAGCCGAAGCACGAGCCCATCACGCCGGCCGCGACGACAGCCATATCGAGAGGGTTACGAACTTCGTAGCAGTTCGGTAGCACAATGTCGGCGCAGCGCTGGTTGTACTGCCAGAGCCCAACGGTGACGTAGGCACCGAAGACCATCGATGCTGCTCCGGCTGCGAGGCCGTCGAGCCCATCGGCGAGGTTCACCGCATTCGAGGTTGCCGCCACCATGAACCACACCCAGAGGAGGTAAACGCCGATGGGCAAGAAGATCGCCGTGTCTCGAACGAACGAGATGTACTGCGTTGCGGGCGTGAGCCCGTCGACGTTCGGGAACTGGAGGGCGATGAACGCGAAAATGACTGTGACGACGGCCTGTCCGATCAGTTTCGTCTTGACCCGCAGGCCGGTCGAGCGTCTGCGGAAAATCTTGATGTAGTCGTCGGCGAAGCCGACCGAAGCCAGCCCTACCATCAGAAAGAGTACGAGCAGCGCCGAGGCACTGGGGCCACTTCCGGCAACGAGATGAGCTGCCAGATAGCTCAGCACGGTGCCGGCGACAATGACCACACCACCCATCGATGGCGTGCCCTTCTTGCCAGCATGGTCGGGAACGGCGTATCCGAGCTCTTCGGCATCGCGAATCGACTGCGCGTAGCCCCGGGCGCGCAACCACTTCGCCCACAACGGCGTGACCACGAATCCGATCACCAGACTCACGATGACAGCAACCAGCACAAGCCTCATGGGGCATCACCGCCAAGCAGCTCGTTGGCGACCATCTCGAGCCCGGCGGCCCGGCTGGCCTTCACCAGGACCACGTCTTCGGCACTCAGCTCGGCGTGCAAGATCGCCATGGCTCCCGCGACATCTGGAACGAACATGGACTCCCGTCCCCACGATCCCTCGAGCCCAGCAGCCAGATGCATAGGCCGGGCACCTTCTCCGACAACGATCAACCGTTGCACATCCAACCGGACAACGAGACGACCGATGGCGTCGTGTTCGGCTGCGGAACTCTCACCCAGCTCCCTCATTTCACCGAGGACAGCCCAGCTGCGGCGATCCCCCGCGATTTGCTTCAGTGACTTCAGGGCTGCCCGGACGGCTTCCGGGCTGGCGTTGTACGCATCATTGATGACGATGAGGCCGTCCGAACGCTCGGTCACCTCCATCCGCCACTGGCTCCGCGGCCGGGCTGACGAGAGGGCCACGGCTATGGCATCGGTCGAAACGCCCAATGACCAGCCGACCGCAGCTGCGGCCAACGCGTTGGGAACGGCGTGACCGCCGACGTACTGCAGTTCGACCGGTGCTGTGCCGTTGGGCGATCGGAGGGTGAACTTGGCTCGGTCCAGATGATCGAACGTCAGGTCGTCGGCTCGCACCTGAGCAGCATCACCCTGTCCGAACCAGGTCACCGCGGCCGATGTGGCAATCGCCATGTCACAGACGAGGGGGTCATCGGCGTTGAGCACTGCCGTGCCGCCAGGGACAAGTGCCCGGACAAGCTCGGCTTTGGCATCGGCGATCGCTGCCCGGCTGCCGAACTCGCTGAGGTGGGCGGAGCCAACGATCAGCTCAACTCCGACGTCAGGGGGCGCGATGGAGCACAGATACTCGATGTGCCCTCGACCGCGTGCGCCCATCTCGAGCACGAGGAAGCGTGTCTCCGAATCAGCAGAAAGGACAGTCAGCGGCAGCCCAAGCTCGTTGTTGAACGAACCGGGGGGCGAGATTGTCGTTCCTACAGACTCCAGAACGGACGCGATGAGGTCCTTGGCCGTGGTCTTCCCGACTGACCCCGTGATGCCGATCACGGTCGTCCCGGTGAGCCGGTCGACGTGGAACCTCGCCAACTTCCCCAGCGCCATCAGCACATCCGGCACAACAATCGTTGGCGCAGCAGTCGGTCGCGAACCCAGCACGGCCACCGAGCCGGCCAGTGCCGCGGCTGCTGAGAAGTCGTGGCCATCCACCCGAGTTCCGGCAAGCGCCACAAAGAGGCTGCCAGGAACTACCTCCCGAGTATCCGAACACACGTGAACAACAACGGCTGCCGGGTCAGCCACGCCCGTCAGCTGCCCATCGACGGCATGAGCGATCTCGCGGAGGCTGGTGGGGATCATGGCCGGCCACCCGGTGTCGCTTCGTGGACGCGACTCCAGGCTGCGAGTAGCTCGACGCGATCGTCGAACGGTGTCACCACCGCGCCGACCTCCTGTCCGCTCTCATGACCCTTGCCAGCGACCAAGATGACATCCCCCGGCCGCGCCCGGCGTATCGCCAACTCCAGCGCAGCCCCTCGGTCACCCACCTCGACCACGTCGGCACGCTGGTGCGAGGGGACCTGCGCAGTACCTGCCAGTACAGCCTTCCTGATGAGGCCGGGCGGCTCTGATCGAGGGTTGTCATCAGTTACCACGACTACTGCGGCCCTGGCAGCCGCGACAGCCCCCATGGGTTCACGTTTGCTCCGATCACGGTCACCCCCACAACCGAACACGACAATCACGTCTCCGCCGGTCTCTGGAGTCACTGCCTCGATCGCTCGGCCCAGCGCATCGGCGGTGTGCGCGTAGTCCACCACGAGCGCGACGTCTTCGGTCCCGACGCGTTCCATGCGGCCCGGAACCGCGCGGCACCCCGCCACTCCCCGGAACACGGCGTCACGCTCAACACCTGCAACCGCCAGCATCACCTGAGCCAACGCCGCATTGGCTATGTTGAAACGCCCTATGAGCTGAACGACTCCTGGACGCACCGACCCATCGGGAGCGATCAGCTTGTAGTCATAGCCGCCACCACGACGTTCCTTGATGTCCTCGATGGTCCAATCGGCTGTCGCGCCTGTACCGAGAGTGACCAACGGAGTGCGCGCGCTCTTCGCCATACGGCGCCCCCCGTCGTCTTCGATCGTGACGACTGCAGACTTACTCCGTTCAGATTGAAAGAGCATCTGCTTGGCAGCGAAATAGGCCTCCTCGCTGCCGTGGAAGTCAAGGTGGTCAACCCCAAGCTGAGTGAAGCCAGCGACGTCGAAGACGCAACCGTCAACCCGGCCCATCGCGAGGGCATGGCTTGAGACCTCCATTGCCACAGCCGTGACCCCCCGTTCACGCATGACAGCGAGGAGGGCATGCAGCTCAGGAGCTTCTGGAGTCGTACGCACTGTCTGGAAGGCTTCGCCGTCAATCAACGTGGCCACGGTCCCCACCAGTCCCGTCCGATGCCCAGCGGCGCGGAGCCCGGACTCAAGGAGATACGTGGTGGTCGTTTTGCCATTGGTACCAGTCACTCCGAGCATGAGCAGGTCGTCAGCCGGGCGGCCGTAGATCTCGGCGGCCAGCTCGCCCGTCCTGCCCCGGAGACCATCGATCACCAAGCACGGCAGCAGCGGCCCGACGATCTCGACTCCGACTTCGTCCGTGGCCACAGCAACCGCCCCAGCGGCCTCCGCCTGGGCTGCGAATGTGGCACCGTGCACCCGCTCGCCCGAGAGCGCCACGAAGAGGTCACCTGGGCGAACATCGCGGGAGTCGAGTGTCACACCGGTGACGTCGATGTGCGCAACTGTCCCCGGATCGACACCCAAGGCACCGGACACGTCGCCAAGGGACCTCCAATGCGGAGTCGGCCGGGGTGCGCGTGGGGTGTTCGGTGGCATGGCCCAGGACCGAAATCAGGGTCGGTAGGTCAAACGCATCGAGGGTACGGAGGTTGCCGTCGGCGGTACCTGCTGAGTCTGCAGAGCAAATGATGTGACGCGTTTGAAGACAGGACCGCCGAGAACTCCGCCGTAGTGGTCACCCTTGGGGTCCTGGAGCGTGACGGAGACGACGATGGCTGGCTTGTCAGCTGGTGCGAAGCCGATGAACGAGGCGGTGAACCCGCTGTAGCATCCACAACTCTCATCAACGCGCTCTGCAGTACCCGTCTTGCCGGCCACGCGATAGCCAGGAATCTGTGCCATGGGAGCCGTGCCTTCGTCGGAGACAACGGTCTCCATCATCTCGCGCAGGGTGGTCGCGGCCTCCGGGCTCACCACTCGATGGCGTTGGGGCGCCGGAGCCGGCGTGAACGATCCATCCGGTGCCGAAGTGCCAGCAACGACCGTGGGTTCAACACGAACCCCGTCGTTGGCGATGGTCGCGAACACTGACGTCGCCTGGACCGCGTTGAGCGACAGCCCCTGCCCAAAGGCGATCGTGGCAGCGTTGGTCGGACCCCAGTCGTTCACGTTGGGAAGGATGCCCGCACTTTCTCCTGGGAAGTCCAAACCGCTCGTGGAACCCATTCCGAACCTGCGGAGGTAGGTGTAAAGCGCTTGATCCCCGAGCCGCTCGGCGATGAGGATCATCCCGATGTTGCTCGACTGCGCAAGCACACCGGTGGCAGTGAGGTGCAACGTGCCGTGCGGCGAGTGGTCATGGAAGCTGTCGCCGCCCCGGTACAAGATCGGCGGCACCTCCACCTTGGTGTTGGGGGTCACCGCACCCGCGTCCAGGGCGGCGGCCATCGTCATCACCTTGCTGGTGCTTCCGGGCTCGTAGATCTCAGTTACAGCTCTATTGCCACGGTCAGCTTCTGGCGCCGACTCCGGGCTGCTGGGGTTCACCGATGGGTAGGTGGCCAGAGCAAGTACCTCGCCGGTCCTGGGGTCCATGGCGACGACCGTGCCGCTGTCGGAGGCAGACTCCTTCACCTTCGCGCGGATGGCTCGCTCGGCAATGAACTGAATATCGCGGTCAATAGTCAACTGCACGTCAGCACCCGGGACGGATTCCTCATTCACTGAGTCGGCGCTCGGAATCTGGCGGCCACCAGCCGCTGACTCGTAGGTGAGCTGCCCATCCTTACCAGCGAGTTCGGAGTCCAGGCTGTACTCCAGGCCCTCGAGTCCATGACCATCGCTCCCGACGAACCCGAGCACCGCAGCAGCCAGCGACCCCTGCGGATAAACCCGCTTGGCCGTTGGTTCGCTATAGATCCCGGGTAGGCGCAAGGCGGCAATCGCGTCCCACTTCTTGGGGGTCACTTCTTTTGCGACATACGCGAAGCGAAGGTCTCCGTCGATTCGGTTGTAGATCGCCTTGATGGGCTCACCGAGAACGGGCGCCAGCGCGGCCGCGACGGCCACCGGGTCGGCAATCTGGGTTTGGTCTGCTGTGACGTTCACGGCGTCGACGGTCGTCGCCAAGGCAACACCGTTGGCGTCGGTGATCGTTCCGCGGGTCGCCGGGATCGTGACCGTGCGGAGCCGCTCAGCCTCGGCTGTGGCCGCATACGCGGCGGCCTCAACGCCCTGGAGTTGCAGCAGCCGTCCGGCAAACAGCGACATGACCATCGCGACGAGAATGCCGACCGTCACCAGGCGACGACGCGGGTCTCCGGCCTTTCGCGGACGGGAGGGAGCCCGGCGGGTGGAGCGGCGTGCCTGCGTCACCGATTCGCCCCTCCGTTGCCCTTGTCGTTGGATCCGCCCTGTTGGGTCTGCTGAGCCTGCTGGTTCTGCTGAGCCTGTTGATCCTGCGCCGGCTGTTGCCGGATGACCTCTCCAGCGCCAGAGTCAGTTGAAGTTGTCCCCGAATCGGGGCCGGTGCTGGTGTTGGGCTCGGCCTCCGATCCAACCACGGGTAGTGGAGTGGGGGCTGGGACCGGCGCGCCGAGAACCTTGCCGTCTTCAGTCCGAAGGAAGGCTGGGTTCACCGACGCGACCATCCCCAACTCGCTCGCGCTCCGCGCAAGTCGCTTGGGTGAGGCCAACTGGGCCGCTCTCTGCTGCAGCGCCTGCTCCTGGTCGGCGAGGCCGGCCACCTTCGCATCGAGTTCGTGAAGCGTGAAGGAACCCTGGGCCAGCAGCGTGTTGAGCAGGAGAAGAGCGCCAAGCCCAAGTGAAAGCAGCACCAGCACAAGGACGACGAAGGGGGCTCTCGCCGGCCGCGCCGCTGGTGTCCGGACGACGCGAACGGGGGGCTTGCTGGCAGGACGCTTTGCCGGAGCGGCGCCTGGCCGGCCCTGTGGCCGGGGTGCCGTGACGGTGCTCATGCTGCCTCCCGCAACCGCTCAGCTGCCCGCACGCGGGCTGATGCAGCTCTGGGGTTTTCCGACACCTCGTGAGCGGTCGGTCGCTCGGCGCCGCGAGTCAGCAACGCCAACTCTGGACCACGCCCAGGGACCGGCAGATCGACGGGTACGTCGTCGACGAGATGGTCGGCCAGGGTCCGCTTGGCAATTCGATCCTCCAGGGACTGGTATGACATCACGACGATTCGGCCATGGACCGCGAGCGCGTCGATCGCGGCTGGAAGCGCGCGGCGGAGCGCACCGAGCTCATCGTTGACCTCGATGCGTAAAGCCTGGAAGGTCCGCTTCGCCGGATGACCTCCCGTCCGCTGCGCGGGTGCAGGGACTGCCTCACGAATCGCGTCGACAAGTTCGGTACTGGTCAAGACCGGACGCCGTCCGACGATTGTCCGAGCGATCCGCGTTGCGAACCGCTCCTCGCCGTACTCCCTAAGGACGCGGGCCAGCTCCTGGACGCTGTACTCGTTCACGACGTCGGCGGCGGTTAGTCCTGCTGTCGGGTCCATGCGCATGTCGAGGGGCGCGTCATAGGAGTAGGCAAAGCCCCGCTCGCGCTCGTCTAGCTGCATGGACGAGACCCCGAGGTCGAGCAGCACACCCTGTACGCGCGGGGGGCCGGCCAAGCCGAGATCGGCCAGTACCTGCGGGATTTCGTCGTAAACGGCATGAACCAACGTGGTGCGCCCGGCGACGTCGGCCAGCCGGTCACCGGCGATTGAAAGAGCGCCGGGGTCACGGTCGATACCCACCAGCTGCGCCTCGGGGCAGGTGCGCAACAACGCCCCGCTGTGACCGCCGAGCCCGACGGTGGCATCGACCAGGATCGAACCCGGCTGCTGCAAGGCTGGCGCAAGCAGGGCAACAACCCGGTCACACATCACCGGGGCGTGGGTGGGCTCGGTCATGCCGAGACCCATCCGCTGGCTGCTGCAACCGTTGCCCAGACGACGACCGCCGTGACCCCGATGGCGATTGGAACCGCAACCGCAGCGGAGAGGCCGCCGCGACGGTGGATAGCCCCGACGCGAACTCGGACAGACCTGGCTAGGCGCGAGACGCCGACCACACCGATCTCGCGGATCTCGCGGATCGGGGCGATGCCCAAGGTGCCACTCATGCTCGACCCTTCACCTGCGGCTGGACTGGAGAGAACTGGAGAGGAGATTGCTGGCCCTGATGGCCTGGTCTTCCTCCGCTCCAACGTCGGGGCCCGGCACCGGGGAAGGTGCGCCAGGAACAGTCCGGAGGAAAGAGCGGCGGAAGACCACACCACAGGGACGTCGGGATCAGATTCCGGGCAGCACCTCCTCGCTGAGGTCGGCGTAGGCACCTTCGCTGGGCCCGAGGTAGTCGGTCCAACGGGCGAAGTCCCAGATCTCGACACGGGCACCCGCACCGATCACGACGCACTCCTTGGTCAATCCCGCGTACTCACGCAGCGTCGGTGGAATCGTGATGCGGCCCTGGCGGTCGGGGAGCTCGTCCGAAGCTCCGGAGAGCAGGACGCGGACATAGTCGCGGGCGCTCTTGCTCGACAGCGGCGCGCTGTCAAAGCGCCGGGCGTACTCAAAGAAGTCCTCACGCGGGAAGACGAAGAGCGAGTGCTCCTGGCCCTTGGTGATCACCAGGCCGCCCTGGAGCGGCTCGCGGAACTTGGCCGGCAGGAAGAGGCGTCCCTTGTCGTCGAGCTTGGGGTAGTGCGTGCCCAAGAACACTGGCGCCGCCTCCCCTCTCCGCTCGCATCTACTCCGCTCTCACCCACGATGCGCCACCCTACTCCACTTTTCCCCACCGTCAATCATATCGAAGCCACATGGCTCTCACTTTAGAGATAAACCTGCAGATCATCGCTGTGGGGTGAAGTGGGGGGTCATGTTCCGGCAGCCGGCAACCTCCTTGCGGTTTACGCTGGAGCCACTGACCCGCGGTGTCCCGATGCGTTCACCACCCACCCACAGGAGGCCCGGTGCCCCACCCCGCTCCCCTGGACGTGCCGTGACGGCGGTCGACGGCTCATCGCCATCGCCAACCGAAAGTGCCGGACCTGCCGCAGCTTCGGCCGTCTCAGCACGTGGCGCCCAGATCGGCGAGGCCGTTGCCGGCGTCATTGAGGGCAAGCCGGACGCCATTCGCCTTGCCTTGATCACGTTGTTGGCCGAAGGTCATCTGCTCATCGAGGACGTGCCGGGCGTCGGCAAGACCATGCTTGCCAAATCGCTGGCCCGAGCCCTCGACTGCACGGTGCGCCGCATCCAGTTCACGCCCGACTTACTGCCCAGTGACATCACCGGGGTCAGCGTCTTCAACCAGGAGACCCGCGACTTCGAGTTCCGACCGGGAGCTGTCTTCGCCAATGTCGTGATCGGCGACGAGATCAATCGCGCATCGCCGAAGACACAATCGGCACTCCTCGAGGCCATGGAGGAGCAGCAGGTCACCGTCGACGGTGCGACCTACCCGCTCGCGACACCCTTCATGGTGGTGGCCACCCAGAACCCCATTGAAATGGAAGGGACGTACCCGCTGCCGGAGGCTCAGCGCGACCGCTTCATGGCCCGGCTCTCGATGGGGTATCCCGAACGAGCAGCCGAAATGGACATGCTCAAGGCTCACGCTTCAGGACGCCCGCTCGATGCGGTCTCGCCCGTCGCCACGGCATCGGACGTCGCTGCGCTGATCGAGCAGGTTCGCCGATTGCACGTCAGTACCGAGGTACACCGATATGCGGTCGACCTCGTCGTCGCCTCGCGACACCACCCAGACCTCCGACTGGGGGCATCACCGCGGGCTACCCTCCAACTGATCAGAGCCGCGAAGGCATCGGCCGCTCTCGACGACCGTGACTACGTCATTCCTGACGACGTGCGCTCGCTCGCGGTCCCGGTGATGGCGCACCGACTGCTGCTCACCGCCGAGGCGCAGATTGCCCGGCGGACCAGCATCTCGGTGGTCGAGTCGTTGGTCGACAGCACGGCGATCCCGGCCGGTTGACGTGCGCGCTGCTCTGGCGGGACTGACGCCCCGAGGCCGGGCTTTGTTGGCGGCCGGATTGACAGCTTTCGTGCTCGCAGCAATGCTCGACCAGCGGGATATCATGCGCGTTGGTCTGCTAGCGAGCTCACTCCCGTTGTTGGCAGCAGCCAGCGTGGCTCGCACTCGCTTCCGGCTGGCCTCGGATCGAGTCGTCGAACCTGCGCGGACCCCCGCAGGAGAGTCGGCGGCTGTCACCGTGCGGCTGGAGAATGTGGCACACCTGCCCACTGGCTTGCTCATGGTGGAGGACACCGTTCCACCCGCGCTCGGACCACGACCTCGATTCGTCCTCGACCGACTGGCCCCGCTCAGCGTCCGTTCGGTCACCTACACCGTGCACGCAGACCGACGGGGGCGCTACCCCATTGGTCCGCTGTCGGTACGTCTCACCGACCCCTTTGGCTTCTGCCAGTTGGATCGGTCGTTCAGCGGACAACGTCACCTCTTAGTCACTCCGGGCGTCGAACCGCTCCCTTCCGTCCCGCTCTCCGGTGACTGGTCAGGAACAGGTGAGAGCAGAGCAAGGTCGATTTCCGCGGCCGGCGAGGACGACGTCGCCGTCCGCGAATACCGACACGGCGACGAGCTGCGCCGAGTGCACTGGCGTGCGACGGCCCGGTCTGGATCACTCATGGTTCGCCGCGAGGAACAACCGTGGGAGAGCCGGGCCACGGTGATCCTCGATGATCGACAGAACGCTCACGTCGGCGAGTCACTCTCAGGGTCATTTGAACGCGCCGTTGGCGCCGCTGCGTCGATCGGCCTGCACCTGTCGCACCGTGGCTACGCCATCAGGTTGATCGCTGATGGTCATGAACTCACTACCAAGAGCGCCGTCGACGACGCCGCCAGCAGCGACCCGACCGGGATGCTGCTGGACGCCTTGGCCGTTGCTGAGCCGTCACGTTCTGCCAGCATTTACTCGCTCACCTCTTCGGTTCGGCACGGAAGCGACGGGCTCGTCGTGATGGTTTTGGGCTCACTTACCGTCGCGGAAGCCGACCAACTTGCCCGAGCCCGGCACGGCATGGGCACCACGGTCGCCGTGGCGCTGGATACCGAATCGTGGAGTGAACGTTCGGCGTCCTCGGCCACGTCCGATGCATGGGCGCTCTTGCGAGCAGGCGGCTGGTCCGTCGTGCCGCTGCGCCGCGGCGAGCTTCTCTCCGACGTCTGGTCGCACCTGGGCTTCTCCGGAGGGTTCTCCGGGTCGGCAACGGTTTCCTCGGAAGTGCCCGCATGACCGCGCGACGCTTGTTGATCCAGCAGTTGCGTCCGACTCTGGCCGCAGCCGGCGCAGTTGTCCTCACGATGCTGGCGCTGGCGCCGACGCTTACCGGCGGTCCTTGGTTCGTGAAGTCCTTGATGGCGGTTGCAACCGTGGCGGTGATCGGAGCAGTTGGTCGGGCACTTTCGGTCCCGGCTTGGGCCGTCATTGCGACACAAGGTGTCGGTCTGCTGCTGCTGCTCACACAGCTCTTTGCAGGCGACGCTGCTCGCTTCGGCATCCTTCCGGACGCAGATGTCATGAGCGCATTCACTGACCTTGCCAGGGACGGCAACGTCGTTATTACCGAGGAGATTGCCCCAGTCACGGCAACAGCCGGGATTCAGTTCCTCGTGGTTGGCGGGGTGGGGTTGGTCGCTTGGGTCGTTGACGCCATCGCGGTCAGCGGCCGGCGAGCGGCGCTTGCTGGCATTCCACTGCTCGCGCTCTATCTGGTTCCAGCGACCGTGCTTCCCGACGGTGTCCCCTGGGAGTGGTTCCTGGCAGCGGGTGTCGGCTGGCTGATCCTTCTCCTCGAAGACGGGCGGGTCGAACTCAGTCGATGGGGAAAGTCCATCGACGGCGGCACCGACAACAAGGTGCACGCAATCGGCGGAACCGGGCGAAGGCTCGGGGCCGCGGCCTTGGCCGTCGCCATCGTGGTCCCCGTCATCCTTCCCAGCCTCGGTGACGGCAGGTTTGGGGGCGGCTCTGCCTCCGACCAAAATGGAAGCGGTGGTGTCGGCGGTTCGTCGGCCAGCGCAACCACAGTCGTCACCATCAATCCAATCACCGACCTCCAGCGCAACCTCACTCAGCAGGACGACAGCCCTGTTCTCTTCTACACAACCGATGCCCAGACACCTCAGTACCTCCGGATCGCCACCCTTGACCAGTTCGACGGCACCACTTGGACTCTCGAGGAAATGGCGGCAAGCAGCGACCAGCAGGCATCGAGTGGTTTACCCGACCCGCCTGGGCTCTCCGAACAGATTGCGCGCTCGACCGTCAACTACGACATCACGGTTGGCGCTCTCGACACTCCTCGCTTGCCCCTCCCCTACCCGGTCTCCAAGGTCGACATCACCGGCGACTGGCGTTGGGATCAGCAGACCTTCGATGTCTTCAGCGCCGAAGAAACGGGCTCGGCATTTTCGCAGCAGTACACCGCGACGGCCCTGGAGATCAGCCCAACCGCCGAACAGCTGCAAGCCGCACCGGAGGCCGACCCGTCGGTCGACAACGCGCTCTACCAGTGGCTCGACATCCCCAACCCGGTCAGCGAGCGGCTCAGCCCACTGGCCAGGACCGTCACCGCAGATGCGAAGACGGAGTACGACCGAGCTCTGGCCCTCCAGAACTGGTTCCGCACCGACTTCACCTACAGCCTCGACACGGTGGAGGGCAACGCCACAGGAGCACTGGACGACTTCCTGCGGGATCGCAGCGGATACTGCGAGCAGTTCGCTGCCACGATGGCACTGATGGCTCGCACGCTCGGTATTCCGTCCCGGGTTCAGGTCGGCTTCACGCCAGGGGAGCAGCAAGAGGGCACCTGGGTGGTCACCGTGCATGACGCCCATGCGTGGCCCGAACTGTGGTTTGACGGCGTCGGATGGGTCCGGTTCGAGCCAACCCCGGGGGGCGGCGACGGCTCCGCGGTTCCCGGCTACGCCCCAGCGCCGCAGAGCCCCACCGCTCCCAACTCCGGCAAGCCGGGCAACGGGCAAAACCCCACCGCCGTTCTTCGCCGTGGGGGCGGCCCGATCGGCCAGCGCGGCGGACGTCCACCAGATCTCGCGGAGGTCCTTCGGGCGAACCGAAGCGGTCAAGGAACAGGTTCAGGCACTGGGGCAAGTGAAGACCAGCAGGGGAATGGTTCAACGCTGCTTCTTTGGCTGCTGCTCGTGGTAGCAGCTGGGGCAGCAGCGTCCGCCCCCAGGGTCGCGTCAGTGGTGGTCCGTCGAGCACGATGGAGCCGCGCCGACTCGCAAACTCTCGCGATCGGCGCAGCTTGGGCTGACGTACTTGATGCTGCGACCGACGTCGACCTACGCCCAAGGCCGACTGAGACATCGCGCGATCTTGCCGAACGCTTGCCGGCCCGCGGCGGCCTCAACGCCACCCGACAAGCGCAGCTGCGTCAGCTGGCAAGTTGGGTCGAGCTGTTGCGCTACCGCGGCGCCGTTAACACCACGCTGACCGCCGGAGAGATCAAGCAGCAAGCTGAGGACATCCGTCATGATTTCTATGCGGCGATTTCGCCTCGCGACCGACGCCACGCCACCTGGTGGCCGGCCTCTGGCCGCATCGCGCTTGCTAACGGGTGGAACACCGTCAGCGACCGAACTGCCGACAGGTGGCAGCGGTGGACGACACGCAAGCCACGACGCGAAGCTCCGACGGGGTAGCGAACTGTTGAACTGTTGAACTGTGGCGCTTTTACCGGTCGCCGTCGCGACGGCGCTCCCAGCGCTCTTCAATACGACTCATGAAGCCTGAACGTTGACTGCCCTTTGCAGGCTGCTGCTGCGTTGGCGCTGAGGCCGACGGTCCGCTTTGCCAGCCAGAACTCGCCCACCAGCCTCCGGCCAACATCACCAAGAAGCCAGCGACACCCAGCAGCCAGAGTTGGGAGGCAACTCCGGCGACCAGCAGGGCAAGCCCCCCTACGACAACGAGCACGCCGAGCAGCAGCCGATGACGCGATCGCAGTGATCGACCACTTCCGCGCAGCGTCGATGCCAACTTGGGGTCGTCGGCGTAGAGCTGACGCTCCATCTGCTCGAGCAGGCGTTGCTCGTGCTCTGAGAGCGGCATGGCCTCCTCCTCGCTGAGCTACTGCACGTGACCCCGAGGCCCCCGGGGACGAGGGAATCGAGGCTTCCCTCCCCACCAGGATAGGTCCCCTGAGGCGAGGGCGAAACTCCACCGGCAAATCGCCGGCAAACTGTCACCGATTCTTCATCGGCACAGCCCTTGGGCGTCTGGAGTTCGACCTACATTTTCACGGGTCTGGCGAGTCGACCAGGCTGGCTGGTCGGACGGCACCGCGGCCAAACCGGTCGGCAGCCCGGTCGGAGGCCCGCTCGGCCTCGCGCCAGGCCTCCGGACGCTCATCGAAGGTCAGTTGGTGGGCAACGGCCGACCCGTCGACGAGCCCCTCAACCCGGACACCCACCAGGCGCAGCCGGGCGCGGTCGAGGCCCAATGCATCGAAAAGGGCAACGGCTGTTGCGTAGATGTCGCGGGCGACGTCGGTCGGATGCGCCAGAGTGCGCGAGCGGGTGATCGTCGCGAAGTCGGCGAACCGCACTCTGAGCGCAATGGTCCGGCCGGCGAGCTCGCGGCTGCGCAACTGCTGAGCCACCGTCTGCGAGAGCGCTAGCAGCTCGCGATAGACCACCTCGACATCGTCGACGTCGGTCTCGAACGTGCGGTCTCTGCTGAGGCTCTTCTCCTGGGTGTCAACGATGACGGTTCGCTCATCGCGTCCCCATGCCAGCTCCCACAGATGACGGCCGGCCGCCGAGCCGATCGCGCGTTCGAGGGTTCCAACAGGGGTGTTCGCAAGATCTGCGACCGTGCGCAGACCAAGGCGGTGCAAGGCCTCTTCGGTCTTGTCGCCCACTCCCCACAGCGCCCCGATCTGGAGCGGGTGGAGGAAGTCGATGATGTGGTCGGCGGGGACGACGAGCAGACCATCGGGTTTGCACAGCCCGGAAGCGAGCTTGGCGACGAACTTGGTGGAGGCTACTCCGACCGAACAGGTGATGCCCTGCTCGTCCTGGACCTTGGTACGGATCAGCTCACCTATCTCCGCGGGCGAACCGAGCCGGCGGGTGGCGCCCCGGACGTCGAGGAAGGCCTCATCGAGGCTGAGCGGCTCGACTGCAGGGGTGATCGATCCGAAGATCGCCATGACGCCAGACGAGATACGCGCGTAGTCCTCGTGGTGAGGGGCGAGGAAGGTGGCACTCGGACAGAGCCGACGGGCGCGTGACGTTGGCATCGCTGAGTGGACGCCGAGCGCTCGGGCTTCGTAAGTGGCCGACAGAACGACGCCCCTGGTACCTCCACCGGCGACGACAACAGGGGTACCGACGAGCTCGGGATGACGGAGGAGCTCGACCGAGGCATAGAACGCATCCATGTCGACATGGAGGACCTCGCAGCCGGTGTCGTCGGCAACCTCGCCACCGGTCCGAGACGATCCTGAGGACCCGCGACCGAGCTGCTGTCTGCTCACCGCCGACCCACCCCTCCCACATTGCGGTAGTTGAGTGAGGCCATGGCGTCACTGAAGTACCGCAATGTGGGCTGTCGCGGACCGGTCACCGGGTCATTCTCTCGCAGGTCTCGCCTAGCCACCTGAGCTGCCAGGGCTGGAGTGCCAGAGTTTGCGCGGCGGCGCCCCACGATTCACTTCATCACCTGCGGGACGCACGTCGGTGTACGGCGACTGGCGGAATCCGCTGGAGTGGACCAGGACTCGTCGCCGCCCCATTCCCCCCGCGGTGTAACCGGCAGCAGGCTCCTCGCGGGCAGGCCCGGCAGGGGCCTGCACATCCTCCGCGGTGAACCCCGGGGGCAGGGTGTCGAGTACCTCGTGGACGGCGGCCGTGCCACGGCGCTGCCACAGGTCGTACAGGCCAGAAAGCTCCCAGCATCCCGTCGCACGCAGCGAGACACCCCGTGGACCGGTCCGGCGCACCTCGCCTCGGATCAGCAGGAGCCACGAGTGGAAGAGCGTCGCGGCGTAGGGACCTTGGGCATCTTCGAAGAAGGTCGCGTCGACCGGGCCGGTAGCGTCATCGATGGTGACGAAAACGACCCGCCGACCGGAACGGATCGGTGGTGTCTGAGTAGCTACCTTGACACCGGCGGCCAAGATCTCGCTGCGGGAACGACAAGTGAGCAGGTCGCGGGAGCGTACGACATCGAGTGCACGCAGCAGCGGGGTGTAGAAGTCGACGACATGTCGGCTGGCATCGAGACCGAGGACATCGAGCTCGGCTCTGACCTGCTCGGCGCCGGTCATTTCCGGCAGACCAGAGGGTGCCACTTGCTCGTCGCTGGGGCCGAGCGGGAAGGAGAGCTGGGTGTCGAGCCCAGCCGCTCCTGAAGGCCCCGCGCCTGAAGGCCGAGCTCCAGACTTGCCTCGACGTGACGTGGGCATCGCCGTCCAGCGGTCGAGCTCAGCGACTTGCAGCAGCAGGTCTCGGCGAGTGATCCGGCGTCGAGCCGACGCGGTCGGAAGGGTGAGGTCGATGCCGTGCAACACGTCGAAGGCCCCGGCGAGCACCAACCGTTCGACGACTGGACGCGAGACTCCAGCTCGGTGCCAGAAGTCGGTGAGCGAACGAAACGGCTGTCCGGCAACGATCCGGTCAACCTCGGCGTCACTGATGCCCTTGACCTCAGCGAGTGCGATGCGGATGCCGTACCCAGTGGCGTCTGGAAGAGCCGGATGGTCGAGCACGCCACGTGCCCTGCTCATCGCAGAGTTGGCAACGGGGAGCGTGCGAGGCGGCGGCGCTGGGGCGTCTTCGGAGTCGAGCACCTCGACCCGTTCAACCCGGTAACCGTGCTGGGAGGCGTTGACATCGAGCGCCAGAACGGTGACTCCGAACTGTCGCGCATCGTCGAGGATCAGCCGCTTCGGGTACATGCCGGGATCGTGGGTGAGGACGCCTGCGAGGAAACCAGCGGTGTGATGTGTCTTGAGCCACGCCGACTGGTAGGTCGGTAGCGCGAAAGCTGCAGCGTGTGCCTTACAGAACCCGAAGGAGGCGAACGCGCGCAGGACGTCCCAGATGCCTTCGATTGTTGGCAGGTCATATCCCCGTATCCGGGCGCATCGGTAGAACCACTCGCGCGTCTCGGCCTGGCCATCAGGATCGCCGAGGGCCCTTCGCTTCTCGTCACCTTCGGCGCGGGAGCACCCGGTGATGACGTGCAGCATGTCGATGACCTGTTCGTGGAAGACGACGACGCCGTAGGTGGAGCCCAGCACGGGCTCGAGGTCGGGATGCAGGTACTGCGGCTGCGCCCAACCATGCCGCGCCTGGAGAAAGGGCCGGACCATGTCGGACTTCACCGGACCAGGACGGAAGAGTGAGATGTCGATGATGAGGTCGTCGAAGGTCTCGGGGGCGAACTTGCCGACCAGCTCACGCTGACCAGGCGACTCGATCTGAAAGCAACCAAGGGTGTGCGTGGATCGGATGAGGTCGAAGGTAGCCAGATCGTCGAACGGGACGGTATCAAGATCGGGGCGCTGCTGCGGGCCGTCGACTCGCTCGATCTCGTCAAGGGCGTACGCCATCGCCGACTGCATGCGGATGCCGAGCACATCGAGCTTGAGCAGCCCGAGGTGCTCGACGTCGTCCTTGTCAAACTGGCTCATGGCAAAACCCATACCACTCTGCTCGACCGGTGTGCGGTCGAGCAGAGTGGCGTCGGAGAGCAGAACGCCACACGGGTGGAGCGCAAGGTGACGCGGCAGGCCGTCGAGACGCTCGACGAGTGAGAAGAGCAGCGTCATTCGCGGGTCGTCAGCGATCCGGCTGGCCCGCAGCTCTGGCAGCTCGCGTAAGGCGTTCTGCGCGTCCTTGGCGCGAATGTGCGGGAATGCCTTGGCGATCATGTCGATCTCAGAGGGCGGCAGACCGAGCGCTGCACCAACATCACGGATCGCGTGTCGGACGCGGTAGGTGTCGGCCATGGAGACACAGGCGACGCGAGCGGTGCCGAAGCGCTCGAAGATTTGGGTGTAGATCTCGAGGCGCCGCGCTGACTCGACATCGATGTCGATGTCGGGAAGCGCCTGGCGAAGCGGAGAGAGGAAGCGTTCAAAGAGAAGGTCATGCCGAACTGGATCGACCCCTGAGATGCCGAGCAGGTAGGTAACCAGCGACCCAGCACCTGATCCGCGTGCCGCAACCCGAATCTGCATCGAGCGGATCAGGTCGACGACATCGGCGACGGTGAGGAAGTAGGTGGCATAGCCAAGGTCGGCGATGATGCCGAGCTCGTGCTCAAGACGCTCGCGCGCCTCGTGTCCGGCTTGCCCACCGGTCGGCAGCTCGCGGGCCGACCAACGGGCTGCGCACCGCTCACGCAGCACGGCGTCCGGTGCACGTCCTGCAGCGGCAGCAACCGGGTCGACCACCTCGAGCTCAGGAAAGTGCACTGAGCCGAGACCGAGATCGGCGACCGGGGACAGGACACACTGCTGCGCGAGTCGTTCAGTGGCGGCGAGCAACGCACGGCTGGTGGAGCGCTCGGTACCGACGCCAGAGAGGCGAGCGACCTCGGCGGCAATCTCGGCCATTTGTCCTGACGACTTCAGGTACCCCTCGCCGGTACGGCGATCGATGTGGCGCAGGTCAAGAGGAACCAGCTGGCGTGCGGCGTCAAGCACGTCGGCGACCGGAGCGTCCTCGCGACGGGCGTAGCGCACGGCGTTGGACAGCAGGATGTCTGCCTGCTGCTCGTGCGCCCACCCGAGCATCCGCCCGGCGAACGGCGCAGAGCGACCGAGCGGATCAGCACCTCGATGGTTGACCACTTCGCACCACAGCGCCGGGACGCGATCTCGCCACCCCTGCCACGCGCGCGTCGCGAGGTCGGGGCGACGCCTCGCCAACAGTCGGCCGACGTCGGAGTCGGGACCGAGCAGCACCACCAGGGCACCTTCGGCCGCGTAGTGAGCGACCAGGTCGGCGTCGGCCGTCGGGTGTCCCCGGCGTCCGGCTGCCTCAGCCTGGGCATGGGCAGCGGAGACCAGGCGACAGAGCGCAGCCCAGCCATGGGGGCCGCGCGCCAGCACCGTGATCCGCGGCAGTCGGGGGTCGCGAGTACGGCCTCCTCGAACCGGGGTACGCCGTGCCCGCTCGGGAGCGCGACCCGGAGTCTGGAGTGGCGCGAGGGCAAGGTCGGCGCCGAAGACCGGGGCGATTCCAGCGGCAAGAGCGGCGCGGGCGAACCGCACAGCGCCACGCACCCCGTCGCGGTCGGTCAGACCGAGCACCGAGAGGCCACGGTCAGCCGCCACGGAGACAAGCGTCTCTGGGCTGGATGCTCCGTGACGCAGCGACCAGCCGGAAGCGACATGCAGGTGCGGAAAGGAAGAAGACAAGCTAGCTGACACGGGGCAGCGAGGTCTGGTGCGGAACACCGACGGTGGTCTCGGCCAGCGCGAGGAACGTCTCGACGTCACGGAGCAGGTCGTCGGCCTCCCGGGGGGTGACCGCATCCAGGCCAGCCTCGGCCGCCGCCCGCTTGCCGGCACCGGCGGCGAAGAAGGCAGCCCACTCGGCGAGCTCGGGGGCCGCCTGGCCGAGTAGGTCCCAGGCGCTGCGCGGGCCACGGCGTCCGGTCGGACGAGCGCGGGTTGCCAGTACGGCAGCCGCAGCCCGAAGCGCCGCCAGATGGGCGACGGCGTAGCGGCGGCTGGCCCGCGGCTCGAGCACCGCCTCGGTGAGACCTCGGCGCGCAGCAGCAAGCAGGTCGAGCACTCCGGCCGACGAGCCCCGGGGTGATCGGGTAACGCGCGAGCTGGTGACGCGCGCGGTGGCGGGGGCTGGGGCGTGGTCGGTAGACATGTCAATGGACATTGGGACATCCCTTCGTGCAGTCAGTCGGGCAGGTCAGTCGGGCGGGTCAGTCGTAGATCGCGTGCAAGGACCAGCGCGATAGGCCTCGATCTCGGGGGTTGTCGTCGGTGCGGTCGTCAACCTCCAGGCAGAGATCGAAGACTCCGGTCTGCGCCCCGCGGCACGCCTCAACCCGCCAGAGCCACCGCTCAGGATCGGGCAGCTCAGGATCGGGCAGCTCACCGGAACTGGGACGCGACGCCGTACGGCGCCACCACGCGCCCGTCTCGACCCAGTGCGCCAACACCGCCCCGACGACATAGCGCCGACCGCGCCACCGGAAGGCCAATGGCGCCGTCCCGCCGCTGGCAACGGGGGTCAACGACTCAATGGACTCGTCGATCCGGCGCATAGTGCTGTCTCCTGTGGGTCGAGTAGCCCCAGCGAGGAACCGTTGGGGAGCCGGTCGGGCGGGCGGTGAGGGTCGAGGTCAGCGCCTCACCCGACCGGCTAGGGTTCGAACATGTGTTCGAATACGCTCTAGTAAACCTCTCCCCACGTCCGAGGTCAACCCCCTCGTTTCGGCGCTCTAAGGTCGACCCATGTCCCCCATCGCGGCTGAGCCAACGCCCGCAGTGGTCAGCCTGCATGTGTGGACCATCCCCAAGGCCGGCATCGCCTCGGCGATCGGACGGTTGGCCGTCGACCGCTTCCGACTCCGCGGATACCCGGGGCTCACCTTCGCCAAGCTCCTTGGCTCAGGCAGCGGACAGACCTTCGCCCCTCAGGACGCCGACCCGAACCACTGGGCCCTGCTCGCCTGCTGGGACGCCCCCCACGCAGCCAGCACCTTCGAAAGGTCCCGCGTCGTCCGACGATGGGACGCTGCCGCAAGCGAGCGACTCCACATCACCATGCGACCCCTCTCGAGCATGGGCTACTGGTCGAAGCGGCAGCCGTTCGGCTCCACATCCCCCACTGCACCAGCGCCAGCAGGCGCCGGGCCGATCGCCTCGATCACCCGAGCCAGAATTCAACCCAGCCAACTGCGCTCCTTCTGGCGCTCGGTACCTGACGTCGCATCAGAGCTGTCCGCCGCCGATGGACTGATCTGGTCCAAAGGAATCGGCGAGGCACCCATCGGACTGCAGGGAACCTTCAGCGTCTGGCGCGATGCCGACTCCCTGCGTCGGTTTGCCTACGAGGGCCGAAGCCACCGACAGGCCATCACGTCCACCCGCGAAACCGGGTGGTTCGTCGAAGAGCTGTTCGCCCGCTTCAGTGTCTTGGCCATCGATGGAACCATCGACGGTGCGTCACTCCCGGTGATGTGATGACCGAGCTCATTCCGCTCGCTTTCACCGGCGGTTGGGCCAGTGGCATCAACCCGTATCTCGTCGTACTGCTCACCGGAATCACCGGGCGGCTCACCGACGTCGCTGTCCCTGACGCCCTGATGCGTACCGATGTCCTGGTAGCGGCGGCTGTGCTCACCGCTATCGACTTCGTCGTCGACAAGACCGCCTACCTTGACTCCACGTGGGACGCCGTCAACACCGCTATTCGTCCCGTCGCCGGGGTCGCTCTTTCCCTGCTCATCTCAGGAGATGCAACAACACTGCAACAGTCAGTACTCGCTGCATTGGGCGGCACAACTGCCCTCGCTTCTCACGCGACTAAGACCGGAACCCGAATCGCGGTCAACACCTCGCCAGAGCCGGTCAGCAACATAGTCGTCAGTTTGCTTGAAGACATCGCTGTCTTCGTCGTCACCTTGCTGGCGTTCATCGCACCGTGGCTTGCAGCCGCGATCGCTTTCATCCTCCTAGCACTGGGTATCGTGGTGGTTGTCCTCTTCTGGAAGGCGATCGCCCGATACCGCCGCTCCCGACAACGACGCCGGGCAACTTAAGGAACCATGAGTCTTCGTACGTACACCGGACCGGCGCCTGCCACACCGGCTGCGCCGGCCGCGGTTGCCGTCGGCTGGCTCTTCGCTGTGGCAGCCATCGCGCTCCAAATCGTCTTCCCCCTCGTCGACAAAGACCAACGGGCGACCCTTGCTGCACTCACCGTTGTGGTCTTCTTCGTGGCCTCCGTCACCCACGCATCTGCCTATCACCGGTGGCGGGGCTTCTTCCTTGTTGCGCTCGTGGTGCCTGCCATCGGGTGGGGGGCCGAACGAATCGGTTCGACGACAGGGGTTCCGTTCGGCGAGTACGAGTACACCGATGCCCTGGGTCCACTCTGGGGCGGCGTCCCCGTCGTCGTCCCACTCGCCTGGGCGATGATGGGCTACCCCGCATACGTCGCTGCATGCACCTTGATGACTCGCACTCGCTGGATGATCCCGGTCTTGACAGCCTGGTCGCTAATGGCCTGGGACTTCTTCCTCGACCCGATGATGGTCAAGCTCGGCGCCTGGCAATGGACGACGACATCGCCCGACCTGCCCGGAATCCCGAACATCCCGATGACCAATTATGCGGGATGGTTTGCCGTCGGGTTGGTGATCGGAGTCGTACTCCTGGCGATACCGGCACGGCGAGCCTCGCCAGCACAGCCAGCCACGCTCTACCTCTGGGTCTATGCATCCTCAGTGCTGGCCAGCGCTGTCTTCTTCGACCGGTCAGGTTCGGCAGTCATCGGTGGGATCGCCATGGGACTTGTGGCACTGCCCCTCGCTTGGCGCATCTGGGTCGACCGCGGATGAGTCGAGTGCGCCGGATCGCCCGATCCGCCGTCGCGACCGGAACAACGATGGCGGTGGCCGGGGCCGTTCACAGCTGGTGGAACCTGAGGTGCCTTCGGGTACTGCCTCGCGCGGTTCCGGAGCAGCTGCCGCGGGTATCTCTGCTGGTGCCCGCGCGTGACGAGGCAGCCACCATCGGGCAATGCCTCACCTCGCTGCGCAGGCAGCTCAACCTCCCTGATGTCGAGATCCTCGTGCTCGACGACCGATCCAGTGACGGCACCAGCGAAGTCATCGCGCACCATCTTGAGGACCCCCGCGTCCATCTGACGAGAGGTGAAACCGAGCCACCGGCAGGCTGGCTCGGAAAGCCCTGGGCCTGCCATCGGTTGTCGGAATCGGCGACCGGGCAGGTCCTCGTGTTCGTCGACGCCGACGTGACCCTCGCTCCTGACGCCGTTGCACGGTCGCTGACGCTGCTCGCCGAAGGTGAGCTGGATGCAGTCAGCCCCTACCCGCGTCAGATCGCGCTGACTTGGTCGGAGCGAATGATCCAGCCCCTCCTGCAGTGGTCGTGGTCCACGTTCCTCCCACTGGGCCCGGCGGAGCGCAGCCCGCGCACCTCGTTGGTCGCGGCCAACGGTCAACTGCTGGCCATCTCCCGCGACGCCTACGACACCGTCGGCGGACATGCCAGCATCCGCGGCGAGGTCATCGACGACGTGGCGCTCTTCCAGCAGTTGAAACGCGTCGGTCGTCGCGGCGCGCTGGCCGACGGCACGGACGTCGCAGCCTGCCGGATGTACGAGGACTGGAACAGCCTGCGCGACGGGTACAGCAAGTCACTCTGGTCCGCGACCGGCTCGCCCGTCGGTGCTTCGGCGTTGGTTGCCCTTATGGCGCTGGCCTACGTGGTGCCACCAGTGGCCGCACTCCTTGGCTCTCGCGTCGGTGCGATCGGATACGTCGGTGCCGTGGGCGGACGTGCATGGGTCGCACACCGTGTGAGGGGTCGGATGTGGCCCGACTCGTTTCTGCATCCCCTGTCGGTGATCGGGTTCGGCTACCTGACGGCGCGGTCCTGGGTGGGCCACCGTCGCGGATCACTCACCTGGAAGTCGCGCCCGCTTCCCTAGCGACGACCTGGAGGGTATCCAGGGTCGGGTCGGCGGCATAGCGCACCTGCGTTCCATCAGACATTGCGTCCCGTAGTCCATCGACGGCGGCATCGGTAATGCGCTCCCCCGGCGCGAGCACCGGGATCCCCGGCGGATACGGGGCAACCAGTTCCGCGGAGACCTGCCCGATCGCATCATCGGCGGAAACGGTCTCGTGCTCGGCAAAGTAGGCCTCACGCGGCGACAGGACGACCTCCGGCTCCACTGTCCACGCGATCGACGGCAGCACCGGACGCGGCGCGCTCCGCTGCCGCTCCACCGACGCGATAACCCCGTCGACGAACTGGTCGACCGACTGCTGGTCGTCGTTGACCGAGATGATCGGCACCACGGTGTCACGGTCAGCGAGCTCAACGGGCATCCCCAGCGCAATGAGATCTTCCTCGATCGCCAGTCCGATGGCGCCGGTGCCGGACACATTGATGGCCAGCTTGACGCGGTCGAGGATCACCGACGGGTCGACGACATCATCGAGCAGAACGAGTCCCGGGACGCCACGGAGTCGCTCGCGCGCGTGGTCGACAACCCGGATCAGGTGTCCGAGCAGGCGCGGCCCATCGCGTTCCATCAGTGCCCTCGCCGCATCAGCGCTCGCGGCGATGGTTCCCGACGGACTGGTGGTGGCCGTTGCGTCGAACGCCCGGTCGAGGCGGTGTGGGTCGATCCGTTGCGTGCGTGCCAACACCAGGGCTGCCTGCGTGTAGGCCGGCAGCGTCTTGTGCGCGCTCGTGACCATGGCGTCCGCACCGGCCTGGATCGCATGACGGGGCAAATCGGGATGGAAGCCGAAGTACGCGCCCCACGCTTGGTCGACGACGAGAGGAATGCCGTGTGCATGCGCCACCCCAGCGTGCGCAGCAACGTCCGAGACGGTTCCGACGTAAGTTGGCTCAACCAAGAACACGGCCTTGGCCTCGGGGTGTCTGTTGAGCGCCGCACGTACCCGGTCCACTGGAACGTGAGTGGGCAAGCCGGTCGTCGGGTCGACATCTGGCCGCACCCATACCGGCGTGACGCCAGCCAGCACCATGCCGAGCAGCAGCGACCGGTGCAGCGTGCGCGTCACGACCACCGTGTCGCCGGGACGACAGAGCGCGAGCATGAGCGTCTGGTTTCCGTGCGTTGAGCCACCGACCGAGATCCGACCCCACTCGGCACCCCAGGCACGGGCGAGTCGCCGATCGGCTTCGGCGATGGCACCCGCCTGCTGTCGGATGGTGTCTACGCCTCCATAAAGGGGAATGTCGTCGCGTACGACCGGCCCCACCAGATCGATGCGCTGCTTGTGCCCCGGCGTCCCGAAGGGAACGGGATCACTTGCTCGGTAGCTAAGCCATCCGTCGAGGAGAGGGGCATCGTCGCGCAGACCGAGCGGGTCGTCAGGGTTGGTCATGCTTCTGACACTAGCCACCCGTACGCTCGCGACGTGGCTTCGGTAGTGGTGATCGGCGCGGGCATGGGCGGGATGGCGGCCGCCGCGCGTCTGTCTGCCCAGGGACACAACGTCACGGTGCTCGAGCAGTCCGACCGAGCCGG
The DNA here is from genome assembly GCA_038316135.1 of Candidatus Nanopelagicales bacterium. Lineage (GTDB taxonomy): Bacteria > Actinomycetota > Actinomycetes > JAHEKZ01 > JAHEKZ01 > JAHEKZ01. Next base: position 58,826 of record JBBQAL010000003.1, read on the forward strand.
TGGCAAAGTCGAGACCTACCAGCGAGAGGGATTCGCGTTCGACACCGGGCCTTCGCTGCTCACCCTTCCTGCCGTCTACCGCGACCTGTTCCTGAAGACTCCGGTACGCCGCAAGGGCGCTTCGCTTGAGGACAACGTCGACCTGCGCGGGCTTGATCCAGCGTTTGGCTACCGGTGGGCCGACGGCGTCAGTGCTGTGCTTCCGGGAAGCAACAGCAACCGAGTGGCTGCCGCACTGGGCGACGCACTGGGTGGTTCCGCCGAAGACGACTGGAAACGATTCAGCCGGCGGTCGGCCGACCTCTGGGCCGCGACCCGCGTGCCGTTCCTTGAATCCCCCCTGTCAGGTCCGAGCGACCTGTTGCCACATCTACGCAAGTGGTCCGACCTACGCACCGTCGCACCTTGGAAGACCCTGCACGGGCTCGCCCGCCAGTACTTCGATGACGATCGACTGGTCAGGCTCGTCGATCGGTACGCGACCTACACGGGCTCGGACCCCCGCAAAGCTCCGGCAGCCCTCGCCGTCATCCCCTTCGTCGAACAGACTTTCGGCGCCTGGCACATCGGAGGTGGTATCGGCCGCCTCGCGGATGCATTGCACGAGCGGTGTCTAGAGCGTGGCATCACCTTTCGTTTCGGTGCCGACGTCACACGGATCCACACCGAGTCGAACCGGGTAAGCGCCGTCACGCTCGCGTCCGGGGAGCGGGAGAACGCTGATGTCGTGGTGTCTGACGCGGATGCCCGACACCTGTATGGGCAGCTGCTCGACAACAAGGCCGCCAGCGGGCCCCTTCGCCGTCTCAGCAAAGCAACGCCGTCACTCGCCGGATTCGTGATGTTGCTGGCTGTCCGCGGCCGCACCCCGGGATTGCAGCACCACAACGTGCTCTTCCCCGTCGACTATGACGCCGAGTTCGACTCGATCTTTGGTCGCACACCGCGACCGGTGGAAGACCCGACGATCTACATCTGTACTCCCGACGACTCGCTGATGCGCCCCGACGACGACCACGAGTCGTGGTTCGTGCTCGTAAATGCGCCGCGGCACGATCCGGTGACAGGCGTGGACTGGACCGACCCCGAGCTCGTTGGCAAGTACCGCGAGCGCATCCTCGACGTTCTCGCCATCCGCGGCTACGACGTGCGGCCACGCCTGCTGTGGGCAGAGACCAGGACCCCTGCCGATCTCGAGCGCACCACCCGATCACCGGGTGGCTCGATCTACGGCACGTCCAGCAACGGGGCACGGGCGGCATTTCTCCGAGCAGCAAACCGGTCGCCAGTTCCTGGGCTCTTCCTGGTTGGCGGTTCCGCACATCCGGGCGGGGGGCTCCCGCTGGTGGGGATGTCAGCAGCGATCGTTGCCGACCTCATCGGACCCGCCTGAGCTCACGCAGCTCGAGAGTGGGCAGCCACCGGCGGCACCCAAGTAGGCGATTGGCGAGATCACGGACGGTGGCTGAGATCGAGGTTGGCGTAGATCTCGCGGGTGGCCGTTGACCGATTCAGCGTATAGAGGTGCAGCCCTGGCGCTCCATCGGCAAGCAGCTGCTGGCTGAGCTCGGTGGCCATCTCGACGCCAACGGAGCGCACCGCGTCGGGGTCGTCCTTCACCGGCTCGAGTCGCTGCAGAACTGAGTCGGGGATGGGAGTGCCTGACAGGTCAGCAAAGCGCACCAGCTGCGAGACGTTGGTGATCGGCAAGATCCCAGGGATGACCGGGATCTCGCAGCCATGACGACGAGTCCGCTGAACGAGGTCGTGGTACTCGGCGATCTCGAAGAAGAACTGTGTGATCGCGAAGTCGGCTCCGGCATCGGCCTTACGCACCAATGCGAGCGCGTCGTCCTCGCGGTCAGGTGACTCCGGGTGCCCGTCGGGGAAGGCGGCGACGCCGACGCAGATGTCACCCAACGATCGCGCCAACATGACTAGCTCGTCGGCATTGTGCAGTCCGTCCGGATGAGGCTCCCACGGAGCGCCCGGACCACCGGGCGGGTCACCACGTAGCGCGAGGACGTTGCGAACACCGGCTGCCGCATATGCACCGATCACGTTGCGCAGCTCACCCCTGCTGGCGCCGACACAGGTCAGATGCCCAACGGGAGTCAGCGTGGTCTCGCTGGCGATCCGCTCGGTCAGCCGCACTGTGCGGTCCCTGGTTGAACCTCCGGCGCCATAGGTGACCGACACGAAGGTCGGTGCCGACGACTCCAACTCGCGAATCGTCCGCCACAGCTGCCGCTCCCCCTCGTCGGTCTTCGGGGGGAAAAGCTCGAACGACCAAGAGTGTCGGCCCCGCCTCAGCAGGTCGGCAACGCTGGGCGAGGTAGCTGGGGCGATCGTGGGTGCGGACATGAGGCGAGAGCCTACGACTCCCGTTCCACGATCTGGAACCGGCCTCGGGCTGCAGGTCCGAGTGAGGGCAGATAGCCTCGCGGGTATGGCCACGAAGCCCTCCCCGCTCGATGCCGAAGACCTGCGCGTCCGCGTGCACAAAGAACTGGAGTCTTTCCTCGAGGGCCAGCAGCCTGTGCTCGACGCTGTCGGTGACGAGCTGCTCCCCATCCTGGACGCCGCGCGCACCTTGTTGGCCGGCGGCAAACGCCTGCGACCGGCCTTCGCCTACTGGGGCTGGCGGGGGGCTGGCGGTGCCGATTGCTCCGAGATTGTGCAGGCCGTTGCGGCCCTTGAGTTCCTCCAAGCCTGCGCGCTCATCCACGACGACGTGATGGACGACTCCGATACCCGGCGGGGCCATCCCAGCGCCCACCGAAAGTTCGCCGGCCTGCACCGAACCGCTCAGTGGGTCGGTTCACCTGAGTCATTCGGGATCGGTGCGGCGATCCTGCTTGGCGACCTCACCCTCACCTGGGCTGACGAGATGCTCTTCTCGTCCGACCTTCCGCAGGACGCCCTGGTGCGCGCCAAGCCCGTCTACGACCGGATGCGCACCGAGTTGATGGCTGGCCAGTATCTCGACCTGCTGGAACAAGCCAGGGGCGGTGGCTCAGTCGATCGCGCCCTTCGAGTGGCCCGCTACAAGGCGGCCAAATACACCGTCGAGGGCCCACTGCACCTCGGGGCTACGTTGGCCGGTGCGCCGCCAGAGCTGCTGACGCAGTACAGCGCCTACGGCATCCCGCTCGGTGAGGCCTTCCAGCTGCGCGATGACGTCCTCGGGGTCTTTGGCGACCCTGCCGTCACCGGCAAGCCGGCCGGCGACGACCTACGTGAGGGCAAGCGCACCGTTCTGATCGCCGTCACCGAAGAGCGCAGCAACCCATCCCAGCAAGCTCTTCTCAACCGGCATCTCGGCGACCCGCACCTGACCGCCGACGGGATCGACAAGCTACGCGGACTGATCGATGAGACTGGCGCGCTCAGCTTCGTCGAAGAGCTCATCCTCTCCCTGGTCGACGAGTCGCATCGCGCCCTAACGATGGTGCCGCAGCCGGCGCACGGCGTCTTCGACGGCCTCACCTTCGCCGCCACGCGGCGTTCGGAGTAGCTGATGCGTACCGTCCGCGGTCGAACCGACCACGTGGTTGTCATCGGCGCTGGTCTAGCCGGACTGTCGGCAGCACTTCGCCTCGCGGGAACTGGACGCCAGGTGACCGTCATCGAGCGAGCGGCTGTTCCTGGCGGTCGCGCTGGCGTCATCGCTGACGCCGGATACCGCTTCGACAATGGACCCACGGTCCTGACGATGCCCGACCTGATTGCTGACGCTTTCGACTGCGTCGACGAGGACATGGCTGACTGGCTGACGCTTCATCCGATCGACCCGCTCTACCGTGCCTGGTACGCCGACGGCACTTCGTTGGACGTCAAGTCCGACCCGGCCGCCATGATCGAAGAGATCCGCCAAGTCTGTGGCCCAGCTGAGGCCGACGGATACCGCCGATACGTCGAGTTCGTCACCCAGCTCTACCGCTATGAGATGACCGACTTCATCGACCGAAACATCGACTCACCGTTCGACCTGCTCACGCCGAACCTGGCGCGCCTCGCCGCCCTCGGTGGATTCCGCCGGATGGCACCCAAGGTCGAGCAGTACCTCAAAGACCCCCGAACGCAGCGGGTGCTGTCCTTCCAGGCCATGTATGCAGGTATGTCGCCGTTCGACGCCCTCGCCCTCTACTGCGTCATCGCCTACATGGATTCGGTCGCAGGCGTCTACGCGCCAAAGGGTGGCATGCACGCCGTCCCTGAAGCGATGGCTGCGGCCGCCAGCAAGCACGGGGTCGACTTCCGGTACAGCACCGAAGCAATCCACATTGAACGCCGCGGAGCGCGTGCGGTTGCCGTCCACACCGCAGACGGCGAGCGGATCGCCTGCGACGCCGTCGTCATCAACCCCGACCTCCCTGTGGCAATGCGCGATCTGCTCGGTGAGGAGCCATGGTCAGTCCGTCGCCTGCGCTCCTCACCTTCGTGCTTCCTCATGCTCGCGGGATCCTCGGCGTCGTACTCGAAGGTTGCGCACCACAACATCCACTTCGGCCGCTCCTGGCGCGGGGTGTTCGATCAGCTCATCGACCGTGGCGAGTTGATGAGCGATCCCAGCTTCCTGGTGTCCAACCCGACGCAGTCCGACCCGTCGTTGGCCCCGGACGGCCGCGAGATCTACTACGTCTTCTTCCCGACGCCGAATACTTCGGCCGACATCGACTGGTCCCAGGAGCGTGAGGGCTACCGAGACCACGTGCTCGCCGTCCTTGAGGAGCGCGGTTACGTCGGGTTCGGGGAAGCCGTCGAGGTCGAGCACATCATCGACCCGGTCGACTGGGAACGGCAGGGAATGGCTGACGGGTCTCCGTTTGCCTCGGCGCACTCGTTCCTGCAGACCGGGCCGTTCCGACCCAAGAACCTCTGGGGAGAGAACATCGTGTTTGCCGGCTCAGGCACCACGCCAGGCGTGGGAGTGCCGATGGTGCTCATCTCTGGACGGCTTGCCGCCGAACGGATCACCGGGCCGGATCCGACCTACCGCTCCCGGGCGCTTCGCTGAGCCTACGGGCAGTTACCAGGACGGGACATCGGTCTCCGGGCCATCGCCCACCAGCAGAACTGCAGCTTGGAACTTGTCGAACTGCCAGGCGATGCAGGCGTCCTGAAAGATCTCGATGGCCATCTCGAAACTGTCGGGATCTTCGTCGGCGAAGTAGCCCCAGCCATCCCAACAAACGAGCAGCCCGTTGGGTTCGTCGAGGTCAAGTGCCCGCAGATGCTGATCCAGGACATCCCACGAACCAGCGCCGAGACCCGAAAGGTCGAAGGTGTCGGAGAGCGCGGCGACGAAGCCTCCGCGGTCGTCCACCCCGGACGTATCGAGTGTGACGGTGTGCCAGTCGTGCTCGGCAGCCTCACGGCGGACCGGGCCTGGTTCACCCTCCAGAAGGTGAACCCCGCGTCGACCGTCGAAGGCCTCCTGGACCGTGACCGGCACCTCGTCGTCCTCGAGCGAGCCGAAGAGTTCGGGGTCGTTGATGTCGACCGGCTCTTCCATCGACTCCGTGCTCATTGCCATCACCCTTCACGCGTTACGACCGGTGGTGTCGGCTGGCCGCCGATACTTCCCTGACCAACCCCACGCTACTCGTCCTAGGGGCGCGCGGTGTGACATCCCCGTGCGGCAAGATGTCGGCGTGAGCCAACGAGAGCTGGATTCGGCCGGAATCACTGGTTCGCATCTCCGCGACTCCTATGAGGCCTGTCGGAAACTCAATGCAGCACACGGCAAGACGTACTACCTGGCCACCCTGCTCCTTCCTCCAGCCAAGCGACCGTTCGTCCATGCGCTCTACGGCTTCGCGCGCTACGCCGATGAGATTGTCGACGACCTCGCCAGTACGCTCACCGATGACGAGAAGGCTGCGCATCTGCACGCGTGGGGCGAGCAGTTCCTGGTCGACCTCGATGACGGTCACAGCGACGACCCAATTTGCCGTGCGGTTGTCGACACGGTGCAGCGCTGGAACATCCCGCGCGCCCACTTCGAGGCGTTCCTGCACTCAATGGCCATGGATCTCACGGTCACTGAGTACGCCGATTACGAAGCCCTTTACGAGTACGTCTATGGATCGGCGGCTGTGATCGGTCTGCAGATGGTGCCGATTCTCGAACCAAGCTCGGACGCTGCCTACGACTACGCGATGGACCTCGGTGTCGCCTTCCAGCTGGCGAACTTCATCCGCGACATCAGCGAGGACCTCGATCGTGGTCGGCTCTACCTACCCTTGGCCGATCTCGCTCAGTTCGACCTGACGCGCGCAGATCTGGAGCGTCGAGTCGTGACGGCACCGATTCGCGAACTGCTCAAGTTTGAGATCGCCAGAGTCCGCCGGCTGGAGCAGGCCTCCCGACCTGGCATCGCGCTGCTCTCCCCCGACAGCCAGCCCTGCATCGACGCAGCCCGCGTTCTCTACTGCGGAATCGCCGATGCCGTCGAGAAGATCGACTACCAGGTGTTCACCGAGCGGGCGTCAGTATCGGTTCCCCGCCGTGCCCAGGTGGCCCTACCGGCTTGGTTCCGCGCCGTCCGGGCTCGCCGCACCACCTGACGCGTCCTGGCCGGACGCGTCACGCCCGCCCCGCCAG
>JBBQAL010000167.1:0-4290 GCA_038316135.1 Candidatus Nanopelagicales bacterium
GGTGCGGTCAACGTGTCGAGATTGGTCGCCCGCGACGTGAAGGCGACGTACTGGCCCGTGGCGCTCAAAGCCGGACGCCCGACTGCCGGAGCATCCCCGAGTGCACCGACGGACGACACATCAGCCACGTCGAGGTTCCCCGTCTCCACGTCGTACACATACAGGTGTTGCTGCAGGTTCTCACCGAGATTGCCGGGAGCCACCAAGTTTGTCGCGGATGAGACGAAGGCGACAGTCGTGCCGTCTGAGCTGATGACGGGGTCAGAACTCGACCCATTGGAGCCAGATGGACTGCTGTCGTAGTCGCGGGTGATCAGAGTGGTTGTCTGGGCTGCGACATCCCGAAGGTAAATGTCGTCGAGTTCAGTGTTGTCGTCCAGGTCGAGCGTGGCCGCCGTGCGGAAGACCACCAGGCTTCCGTCACCGCTGATGTCGGAGGAGTACGTGGTGCCGTACGCCTGGAGGTCGGGATCGCTTGCCGGTCCGGTCCTGGCGCTGACTCGCTCGGTCGATCCGATCCCGCCCCCCGCGCTCACCTCGGTCACTTCCGGAACGGCTACCCGGTTTCGGGCGTAGAGAGCAACGCCGTTCTTCTCCAGCACGATCCGCTCTGCGGCCGTGTTAAACGGTACTGCGGCTGTGAAGCTGGCCTCGGGGCCTAACTCAACAGGTGGTGGGATCGGCGGGCCAACCGGGTCGACGGGAGTGTCATGGTCAGAGGTTTCAAAGTTGACCGCTACCCCCAGGTCACTGATGGTCGTCCCGGCGGCGTTCTTCTGCAACAGCCGGTAGGGGCTGGTGTTGTCCACGTTGAACCGCGGAACGCCGCTCTTGAAGTAAGACTCGGTGATGTCAGCGGTGGTTGGCGGTCCGGATGTGATGACCCCCGAGATTACGAATGTTGGCTCAGCGCCGACACCCTGTGCGGTTCCGACCGTCGTCGTTGTCGTCGGGCAGCTGGTCGGCAGCGGAGCTGGCGTGAGCGCACACAGTGTGAAGGCCCAGTCCGCTGGCTCCAGCAGCGTTGTCTGGTCGTTCCAGGTGTCACGCACGGCCATCACAGTGCGGTCGGTGGCAAGGAACTGACGGGTTGGGACGTTGTAGGCGCGGTTCGGTGCGGTGTCGTCCGCCTGGGTGTTCTTCGAGTGGTAACGGCTGTACGGGTCAGCGTTCGTGCCATTCAAGGGCACATCACCGAACGTGTGGGCGATCTCCATCGCCATCGTCGACCCAGTCGCCGAAGGAGTGGTGCCATCGGGCACGAGGCGCGTCCAGGTGATCGGCTGCCCCACCTTTGACATACCTTCGGCGCACCCGGCACTGCCGCCAGAACTCAACGCGTCGGAGACGACGCCAATCACTCGGTCAGCCGGTGTCAGTGGGTTGTTGGTGTTCCACGACTGCAGGAACGTCGACAGGTTGGCCGCGACGCCGTCGAAGTTCGCCGCCGTCCCACAGAACTTGCCGCCTTGTTGGAAGGTGGTGATGTCGGCAATAGTCGGCGTCACGGCGTACCGAATACCCGCTGAGGACGCCGTCGAGGTGAGATCACCCGTTCCGTCAGGGACCGGGAGTGTGCGAGCAAGCGCCCGCATGGCTCCGGCAGTGGTCGCCTGAGCGGCGGTATTGAACTGCTGGGCGTACCCGACCCTTGGGTCGCCCATCGGCACAACCAGGATGCGAAGCGCGTTCGTCTTCTTCTCCACGGTCTTGGAGATCGGAGCGGTGCTACCCGACAGCGTCGTGAACCGCACTGAGCCGGCTATCGCCGAAGCCGTGGCGCTCGCCTTGGACGAGTAGTTGATGGTTACCGTCATCGTCGCGGTGTACCTGGAGGCGTTGGCGGCCGGAGCAAGAACCGAGCCGGGGATCACGAACCGGGTATCAGCCGGTGAGTCAACAGCCGGCGCGCTCACGAAGGGCGCAAGCAGCGGGGCGGGGCTCGTTACAAGGTTGTCCGGATTGATCGGGGTGGTACCGCCCGGGGTCGTCACGTTCAGCGTCGCACCGGTAACCGCGATCGACTGACCCTTGCTGGTGGCACACGATGGCATGCTGAGGTATGAGCGGACGAGCGCCTCTTTACCGCGCACCAGCGGGCTGTAAGAACCGACGCCCTGCGTGATGGTGATATCGCGCAACTGCGGCACCAACGTGCAAGTGGCGGCCGATGCAGAGCCCCCCTGCTGGGCCGCGAGTGAAGCCGCACCAAGCGCTACGGAAACGACCGCAGTCAACAGGCGGCTTCGGGTAATCTTGGTCGTCGGGCTCATCGGGCCTCCAGATATCCGGGTGCGGCCAAGCCACTCCCCCGTAACGCCGCTCACCCTAGGCGAGCGTTAAGGAAACTGTCACCCGTTTGCAGCAACGATTCACCCACTGGTCACCTACGACCGATCCTTGTACCAAATCATGGGAAATGTCCCAGAAACCTTTACCTCGTCCCACCTCGTGCCCGCTATCTTGTGCCAGCAAGCGCGCACCCACGCGCTTGACCGGAGGGCGAGATGGACACAGAGAGCGACGACTCTGCTGCTGCGAGTCGACCTTCTGGAGGTGACGCCCACTCGGCAATGGCGGTACTCCGCACCCCGGCGCTGCTACGCGTTACCAGCGGCTACTTCATCTTCGTCACGTCCGAGTGGGCCACCTGGATCGCGATGCTGGTCTGGGCCTTCGACCGAGGCGGGGCCAGCGCGGCCGGCCTCATCTCCGTCGTCCAGATGGTCCCAGCCACCCTGGCTGCTCCCTTTGCGGCCTCCATCTTCGAGCGCATGCGTCGCGATCAAGCTCTGGCGGTTGGGTACGGCATCCAGGCCGTCACCCGATTGATCGTCGGCTTCGTGCTCGTGTCCGATGCCCCGGCCTGGCTGGTGTTCTTCACGGCTGCTGTGACGACGACATCCATCGTCCTGACCCGGCCGGTACACCACGCGATCATTCCGGAGATCGCCGAAACGCCAGAAGAGATCACGGTGGGCCACTCGGCATCGAGCACCGTCGAAGGCTTGGCCACGTTCGTCGGCCCCATCTTGGCCGGCGTCATGCTGGGGCTTTTCGGTCCAGGCTCAGTCTTCTTCCTTACCGGCGTCGCTGCGGCTGCGGCAGTTCTCCTGGTGCGGCGCCTTCCGCTGCGCCGCACCTTCGAGCGTGAGACCGAAGCAGAGAACATCGTCAAGGCAACCGCGGCCGGGATTCGCGAGCTACGACACAACTCAGGAGCGCTCCTTCTGACACTTGTTGTGGGTGCCCAGTGGGTAGTGATAGGTGCGCTCGACGTTCTGACTGTCGTCTTCGGAATCGACATCTTGGGAATGGGCCCATCTGGACCAGGGGTCTTGATGTCTGCCCTCGGGGTCGGTGGGTTGGTCGGCGCAGCCGCCACGGTGCTACTCATCGGCCGGAGCAAGCTGTCGCCAGCCATCGCTGGCGGAATGCTCCTGACCGGGCTCTCCATCGCGGCTGTGGCGTTCACCCTCTTGCCACTTGTGGCGTGGCTGCTCTTGGCGCTGTCGGGCCTAGGGAAAGCCTTCGTCGACGTTGCCGGCCGGACGCTGCTGCACCGCGCCGTCAGCCACGACATCCTGTCGCGCATCTTCGGAGTACAGGAGAGCATGGTGATGGGTGGGGTCGCTGTCGGCGCAACGGTGGCGCCAATCTTGATCAATCGCCTGAGCGCGGAGGGCGCCCTGATCGTGACCGGGATCTTCTTGCCTTTTGTCGGCCTGCTTGCGTGGATCCAGATCCGTAAGCTCGACGCCGAGGCGCTGCTCCCAGGACCAGGGTTCGGGCGACTCGAGTCGATCGCCATGTTCGCCTCGCTACCCCAGGGAACTCTGGAAGAGCTCTCCCGCGACCTCACCTCGATCACCGCAGCGCCCGGCGTCGATATCTTCGAGCAGGGCGATGAGGGAGACATGGTCTACATCGTCGACCAGGGCAGCGTCGAGATCATCAGGCACGGAGCCGTGATTAATACCAATGGTCCCGGTGATTACTTCGGTGAGATTGCGCTGCTGCGAGACATTCCCAGGACCGCAACCGTTCGGGCGGTCGACGAGGTGCATCTCTACGCATTGACGCGTGAAGCCTTCCTCGAGGCGGTGACCGGGTCATCGAAGTCGCACGAGCTTGCCCACACGGAGGCGGACCGTCGGCGAGTGGGTGACACCCCCGACTGACCCGCCGTGGCCGCTTCGTGGGTGCTCACGCTTCTGCGCCACCTCGAGCGGCGCGCAGGTAGACGAACCAATACACGAGGCCCACCAGCAGACCGCCACCGACGATGTT
>JBBQAL010000051.1:0-18431 GCA_038316135.1 Candidatus Nanopelagicales bacterium
GCCCAAGTGCAACATTGCTGACTGGGTGAGAGAGCCGGCGAGCTTATGTGTGGAGGAGATCACCAAGTCGGCGCCGAGCCTCAACGCGTTGACCGGTAGCCGCGGGTGAAAACCGAAATGCGGACCCCATGCTTCGTCGACGACCAGCGGGACGCCGTGGCGGTGTGCGGCGTCAGCCAACGCAGCCACATCGGCGACGGCACCGAAGTATGAAGGGGTCACGACATAGGCGGCGACGGCGTCAGGGTTGGCGGTCAACGTCTCGTCGAGTGAGTCGGCCGTGATGCCGTGAGCAATGCCGAGTTCGGCATCGATGCTCGGGTAGACGAACGCCGCATCCATCCCGGCGAGTGCGAGGCCGTCGATGACCGACGAATGCACCGAGCGCTGCAGGACGACCTCGGTGCCGAGACCGCGGAGCGCCAGGCACGCAACCAGGTTGCCTTTGCTGGCGCCATTCGTGAGGAACCACGTGCGCTTGCCGCCCCACGCCTGGGCGGCGAGGTATGCGGCCTGCCCCAGGGGGGTCGGCGCGTCGCCGAAGTCGATCCCATGGGTGAGTGGGGGAATGTCGAGCTCGAGGACGCGCTGCCCCAAGAGGTCGGCAAGGCCTGGCTGGGCGTTGACGGACGCCTGATGCCCTGGCACGTCCAGGCGCAGGATGTCGGCGTCGGCGTACGCCGTCAGAGCATCGGCGTAGGGAGTGCACGTCTGGTCGAGACCGGGCAGGTGGGCGGCGAGGGCGTCATAGGGGGTCACCACCCAAGGATCGGCCAGATCAGCATGAAAGAGTAGATGGCAACTCTCTGGTGCTGGTCCATACTCACTATGTAGGGTGGTGACGTGCTCGAACTACGTCAGCTCACCGTGCTTCAGGCCATCGCTCGCGCCGGCTCGTTAGCCGGTGCAGCCCGTGCGCTGCACTACAGCCAGCCGACGGTGGCGCACCACCTGGCTGCATTGGAGTCCCACCTCGGGGTTGACCTGGTCAGCCGAACCGCGCGGGGAGCAACTCTGACCGACCTCGGCCAGCTCTTCTTGGGCCACGCGGAGTCGGTCCTGGACCGCCTGGGTTCGGCGGAGGCCGAGGTCAAGGCGCTCGCGCGGCACGGCGTTGCGACGCTGCGAATCGGAACCTTTCCAACAGCTGGCGCGCACGTTCTACCCCGCGCAGTGGCGGCCTTGGAAGTGCGTACCGGCGTGCGCGTCGAGCTGCTCGAGGCCGAACCCCCTGAGTTGATCGAACGACTTCTCGCTCGTGAGCTGCACTGCGCGCTGATCTACGACGACCCAGAAGCTCCCGTGCATCTGCTCGATGAGTTGAAGACGGTCGCGCTCTTCGACGACCCGTTCCGCGTCGTCCTGCCCGCTTCGCATCCGTTAGCGCACCGTAAGTCGGTGGCGATCGCCGACCTGGCCGACGACGGTTGGATGATGTCACGCGACCCTGAGGAACCAGGCGATGCAGCTCTTCGCGCTGCGTGTGCGGCTGAGGGATTCACCCCGCGACCCGTGCTGCGTACCGAGGACTACGACGTCATGTTCGGATTCGTGGCGGCTGGCGTTGGCGTTGCGCTGGTTCCGCAGATGGCGCTGGTCGAACGTGAAGGGGTGGTCGTGCGGCCACTCGCCGGTGGGCAGCTGCGTCGATCGATCCGGTTCGTTTCGTTCGCTGAGGACGCGCCACCGGCCGCGGCTGCCTTGTTCGCTGCGCTCCGCGCCGGGGCCGCCGCTTCGCACGCCGGCCCCATGAAATGAGGGGGGTCGGGGAGAGCGGGCTAGGCGTCGGTGGCGGGGGCGTCCTGGCTGGCGAAGGTGGCACCGGTGCCGCCGACTCGATCCACAAATCGAAGCCCGTAACCGACCGATGGTCCGATCAGCAAGGCGAACGCGACGGTCCCGATCCCCACGGTGCCGCCGAGTGCCCAGCCGGCTGCCAGGACGCTGATCTCGATTGACGCCCGAACGGCAGCGATGGGAACCCCCGTGCGCTGGTGGACTCCGGTCATCCAGCCGTCCCGTGGGCCGGGGCCGAGCCCGCAGGTGAGATAGAGCCCACTTCCCAGTCCGATCAGCGCAATCCCGCCGAGCACCTCAGCAACTTGCCAACCGGCCGCGTGCGGCGAAGGAAGCAGCGGGGCCATGACGCCCAGGGCCAGGGCGATGATGACGGCGTTCGAGAGAGTGCCGAGCCCGGGGCGCTCGCGAAGGGGGATCCACAAGATCAGAACAAGAAGGCTGATGAAGAACGTGGCCCAGCCGATACCGATCCCGGTCTGTTCGTAGACACCCTCGGCGAGCACCGTCCAAGGGCTGACCCCGAGCTGGGAGTCGACGAGCAGCGCCTCCCCGGTGCCGAAGATCCACAGCCCGATGGCCAGGATGACCAGCGTCGACGGGGATGCCTTCCACCTGGACGCGGCACGCCACCGGGTGACCGGCACCGTTCGCGCGGGCGCGAGCCAGCGTCGAAGAGTGGGGAGCACGATGCAACCCTATGAGCGGTATCGGCCTACTGCCGACCGGACTAGCAGCAAGGTGGGGCTATGCACCAGCGCGTACAGATCCTTGGCAACGGCGCAGTCTTCACCGGGGTTCGCGAACGACCGTGGGTGCAGGCGGTCGCCGTTCGTGGGGCAAACATCCTGGGAACCGGCGATCTGTCTGACCTCCGTGCGGCATGGCCGGGCGCTGAAGACGTCGATCTCGCCGGCGGAACGCTGCTGCCTGGGCTGATCGACGCTCACAACCACTTCCTGTCAACGGGCGAGTCGCTGGCCTCGTTGGACCTGCGGTACCCGGCCGTCGACTCGCCCGAAGCACTGCTGCAGGTCGTTCGCGGTGCAGCGGCGTCGGCCGCACCAGGCGAGGCGCTTGCCGGTTTCGGTTTCGACAACGCCAAGTACGCGCTTCCGACCCTTGCCGAGCTCGATGCCGCCTCCGGCGGCCATCCGCTCCATCTCTTTCACACCTCGGGCCACAACGTTCTGGTCAACTCGGTGGTGTTTGGGCGGTCCGGCGTTGACCACGAGACGCCGGATCCCGCTGGTGGACGCTTCGTGCGTGACGCCGACGGAACCCTGACCGGGCTTTGTCTAGACGCCGCGTGCGGGTCAGTGGTGCCGACCGAGGTAGACATCGGATCGCACGGCCCAAACTTCCACACCAAGGCTTCGCTGGACGACCTCGTCGGTGCCGTGGACCGAGCGAGCCGGGCCTTTCGTGCTGCCGGGCTCACCTGCGTTGCGGACGCGCAGGTCACATCGCGCGAGCTGCGCGGCTATCGCGAGGCGAGGCGACGTGGCTTACTCGGTGTCCGTACCGTGTGCATGCCGTTGTCGCACCAGCTGGAGGAGTTCGCGGCGTTGGGTCTGGTTGGTCCATTCGGCGACGACCGCCTGTCGATGGGGCACTTGAAGATCTACGCCGACGGAAGTTTGACCGGCGGAACTGCGGGATTCAGTCGGGACTCGGGAGTGCAAGGTCAGAAGGCGTCGTACTTCCACGAGCCCGAGTTACTGGGCGCGCTTATCGAGAAGGCGTGGGTACAGGGGTGGCGGATCGGCGTCCACGCCCAGGGGGATCAGGCGATCAGTCACGTGCTGACTGGCTTCGAACGAGCGATGGCTTCCTGGCCGCGGACCGATGCTCGGCCGCGCATCGAGCACGCCGGCGTCCCGACTGCGGCTGGTGTCGCACGCATGGCCCGGCTCGGAGTGATCGCGGTGAACCAGCCCTCGTACTTGTTCGATTACGGCGACGAGTACGCCGAGTCGCTCGGAAGCCTTGTCGAGGAAATGCAGCCGTGGCGAGACGAACTGGACGCGGGTGTGCGGGTCGTGATCAGCAGCGACTCCGATGTCTCGAGCTATCGGCCGTTGACCACGATCGCGCACGCGATGCAGCGCCGGACGATGAGCGGACGAGTCTTGGGCGAGCGGCACCGGCTGACTCTCGACGAGGCGTTGTTCGCACACACCGTCGATGCCGCGTATGCGATTGGGTTGGAGCACCGGATCGGCTCTTTGGAGCCCGGACAGGCCGCTGACCTCACCTGGCTAAGGTCGGATCTGCGCCAAGTCACGGCCGAGGAAGTCGCTAACGTAGAGATTGTGACGACGTTCATCGACGGTGCTGCCCTACCGTCGTCCGAGGTCCCCGGCTAGCTGCCACTTCCACCGATCGAGATGGCCAGCCCGATGATTAGCCCAAAGATCACTTCAACCGCGACGACGGCGAAGATTGGTCGGTAGTGTCCAAGCGAAGGGGACAGCGGGTTTGCGCGCTGTTCGGGTGAGATTTCGCAGATGTAGGGAGGGTCGGTGCCGAGCCCCGATGAGATCAGGGAAGTTCAGCGAAGAACGTGGGCGAAGTGCTCGCCAGGCTGGGACAAGTGGGACGCTGTCATCAACGATCAGCTTGGCCCGGTCGGCACGGCGATCATCGAGAGTCTCGGCATCGCCCAAGATCATCGGTATCTCGACATCGCTTCAGGCACGGGTGAGCCTGGCCTGAGTATCGCCAGATTGGCGCCGAGAGCACCCGTAGTCTTAACCGACCTCGCTCCGGAGATGCTGCAGGTCGCTGCGCGCCGAGCTGACGCGCAGGGACTCACCAACATCGAAACGCAGGTATGCAGCGCAGACGATCTGCCGTTCGACGACGCCACATTCGACGCCCTCTCGGTGCGATTCGGGTACATGTTCTTCCCTGACATGGCGAAGGCGACGGCCGAATTCGTTCGAGTGCTCAAGCCCGGCGGACGTATTTGCTCCTCGGTTTGGATCAGGCCCGAGGAGAACCCGTGGACATCGATTGTGATGCGGGCAATCGCAACCGAGGTGGAACTTGCGCCGGCCGACCCGGAGGGTCCGAGTATGTTCCGATGCGCGACCCCGGGATATGTCAGTGCCTTTTACGAGTCTGCAGGGATGCAGGACATCGTCGAGTGGGACGTTGGCATCGAACTTGTGACGACATCGCCCGAGCAGTACTGGGAGATGAGCAGCGAGCACGTGTCGTCTGCGGTCGTGGCACTCGACCATGTCGACGTACCAACTCGGAAGCGGATTGGCGCAACGGTCATGGCGAACGCTCGCGAATACGAGAAGGACGGAAGGGTTCGGATCCCAGGCGTGGCCCGCTGCATCCGGGGAACGAAGTAGGAACGAGGGGGACCTCCACGAGCAGTCCTTACACCCCGGTCAGCACTCCGCGCCGGCTAGATGTCGTAATAGAGTTCGAACTCGTGCGGCGTCGGGCGCAGCTGGATCGGAGCGACCTCGTTCTCGCGCTTCCAGTCGATCCACGTCTCGATCAGGTCAGGCGTGAAGACGCCGCCCTCGAGCAGGTACTCGTGGTCTTTCTCGAGTGCTGTGAGCACCTCCGGCAACGAGCCAGGCACCTGCGGGATGTCGGCGCGCTCCTCCGGCGGAAGCTCGTAGAGGTCCTTGTCGACCGGCTCCGGTGGCTCAATCTTGTTCTTCACACCGTCGATCCCGGCGAGCAGCATGGCAGCGAAGGCAAGGTAGGGGTTGGCCGACGGGTCTGGCACGCGGAACTCGATCCGCTTGGCTTTGGGGTTACTTCCGGTAATCGGGATGCGGATGCACGCCGAGCGGTTGCGCTGTGAGTAGACCAGGTTGACTGGTGCCTCGTAGCCAGGCACCAGACGACGGAAGCTGTTGACCGTTGGGTTGGTGAATGCGAGCAGGCTTGGTGCGTGGGCGAGCAGGCCGCCGATGTACCAGCGCGCAGTGTCCGAGAGTCCGCCGTAGCCCATCTCGTCGTAGAAGAGGGGAACGCCGTCCTTCCACAGGCTCTGGTGACAGTGCATACCCGAACCGTTGTCGCCGAAGAGTGGCTTGGGCATGAACGTCGCGGTGCGACCGTTCTTCCACGCCACGTTCTTGATGATGTACTTGAACAGCATGATCTGGTCGGCTGAGTGGGTCAGCGTTGAGAACTTGTAGTTGATCTCGGACTGTCCGCCGGTACCAACCTCGTGGTGGGCGCGCTCTACCTGCAGGCCAGCGGCCTCAAGCGCAAGGCTCATCTCATCGCGTAGGTCGGCAAAATGGTCAACGGGGGGAACGGGGAAGTAACCACCCTTGAAGCGGGTCTTGTAGCCGAGGTTGCCGCCCTCCTCCTTACGGGCACTGTTCCAGGCGCCTTCGATGGAGTCGACAAAGTAGCTGGCGGTGTTCTCCTTGGTCTCAAAGCGCACTTCATCGAAAATGTAGAACTCAGCCTCTGCACCGAAGTAGACAGTGTCGGCGATACCGGTGCTCTTGAGGTACTCCTCGGCCTTGGCTGCGATGTTGCGTGGGTCGCGGCTGTATGGCTCGTCAGTGAATGGGTCGCGGATGGAGAAGTTGATGACCAGGGTCTTCTCGATCCGGAAGGGATCGATAAAGGCGGTCTTGGGGTCGGGAATCAGCTTCATATCGGACTCGTGGATGGCCTGGAAGCCGCGGATCGACGATCCGTCAAACATCAATCCCTCGTCGAAGGCTGCCTGGTCGAAGTTGGTGGCCGGCACGTTGAAGTGCTGCATCACCCCAGGCAGGTCACAGAACCGAACATCCACGAACTTCACGTCGTTGTTCTTGATGTAGCCAAGGACTTCGTCAGCGCTGTTGAACATGCATCCTCCAGAAGGGCCGGCTCGCTTCCCCACGAGCCGGGGCGGGCGGAACGTTCGTGACGCTACTGGGGTGCGGTTTCCCGTCGGTGTCCCCAGTGTTTCAGCCGCGTTACCTGGCGCAGATCCGGGCCGCTGTCCATCGCCTACGCTGCCCGCGTGCGACGAATCCTGGTGGGCGGAGTATCCGGCTCCGGGAAGACCACCTTTGCCGCGGAGTTGGCCAGGAGGCTCGGGCTGCCGTTCCACGAGATGGATGCCCTCTTCCACGGGCCAGGGTGGGAGCCGATCCCGACCTTCGTCGAGGACGTCGGAAGGATAGCCGCTGGCGAGCATTGGGTCTTCGACTCGTACGGATACACGGCGGTTCGCGAGCTGGTGTGGTCGCTGGCCGACACGGTCATCTGGCTCGACTACAGCCGCCCCATCGTGCTGAGCCGTGCTCTACGGCGTTCGTTTCCTCGGGCGTTGACCGGCGAGCCGATCTTCAACGGAAATATCGAACGCTTCGGCGACTGGTGGCGTGCAGACCACCCCGTCCAGTGGGGGATGCGCAGGTTCAGGCCGACGCGGGCCGAGTTGGAGGCTCGCTTTGCCGATCCCGCGTACGCCGACCTGACCAAGGTGCGGATTCGGCGCCCCGCAGCGGCTGCCTGGTGGCTGGATCGTGTCGGCCGGGGCTCGGGGGGCTGAGGTGGCGTTAGAGGCACAAAGGTGGCGGTCGGCCGCCACCTTTGTGCGCGAGGACCACGTCACCTGGTCATCGTGCCGAAGAAGGGCGAGTGAGGTGCCGGTGCAGGTGCAGGTGCACAGGCGACCACTGGCCCGTACCGTGGAGGAGTGGACCGTAAAGACATCGGATCGTGGCTCTCCGGGCCGCAGATCGATACCGGGCTCGACGGCACGATCGGGTATCCCGGAGAACGACTCGGGCTGCCGCCGTCCGGGCGCGGGGCGGTAACGACCTGGGGACGCCGGATCCTGGCGCTGATGATCGATTGGTTCGTGGTCCTCGGAGTTTCCCTCGCGCTGGTCGGCACACCAGAACCAGGGGACGACTCCTTTGGATTCGTCAATCTCGCCGTTCTGATCTTCATGTACGTCACCTTGCTGATGACGGCCGGGGCCACGCTCGGGATGTGGCTCATGGGGCTGGCCGTCTGGCCCGTTGGTTCGAAGCGGCTGTCGTTCTTAAGGGTCATTGGCCGGTCTGTTCTGCTCGCCTTGGTCATCCCCGCAGTCGTTTACGACCGTGACCGACGCGGCTTGCACGACAAGGTCGGCGGCACCGTTGTCGTGCGCGTCCGTTAGGTCAGGACTGCTCGGGCCGGATCTTCATCAGATACGTGACCGTCGGCTTCATGCCTCGCTGCAGGTAGAAGTCCCTAGCTCGATCGTTTCCCTCGAGGACCGCGGTGACGATGTCGTCAGCCCCCCGTCGCCCCAACTCAGCCTCGGCGGCATCCATCAAGGCGTTGCCAACACCGTTACCTCGAACTTCGGGGGATAACACCAGCGTCTCGACCTCGCCCAGCACGTCGCCGGTGTCCCAGGTGTCGTCGGCGCCATGCTTGAGATGGCACAGCGCGTAGCCGACCGGTTTGCCATCCTGCTCCGCCAGTACGACGAAAGTGCCAGGCTCGGCGAAGAGCTGTTCGTAGAGCCGACGTCTACGTGGCCACGACCGCCGCCGATCGATCACCCGGATACCGGCGTCGCCGACTGCTCGGTGGTGGTCGAAGAGCTGCAGCCAGAGCGGTTCGAGCAGGTCGATGCAGTCGGATCCACGGAGCGTGAACGTGACGCCTCCGCGTTCCCCGAGAGAGTGCCCGTCGGGATTTGCCGTCATGGTGCTGAGTTAGCCGCGCATGCTGCGCGCCTGCTTGGCGCTGCGTGGCATCGGGCCTTTGGGGATCGGCAAGGCACCCTGTTGCGCACCGAGGGCCTTCAGCCGGTGGTTCAGCTCGCTGACCTGGCCGGGTGTGATCGACTTCGGCAACTTGGTGATGGTGCGCGGCAGCTTGCGGAGCGGAACCTCGCCATCGCCGCCTCCGGCGATGAGCTCGTGGACCGTCACGTCGGGGGCGACGCGGGTCACCTTCCGCTTCTCCTGAGTGAGCAGGCCCCGAACGCGGTTCTGATTGCCTTCGCCGACCAGCACGACGCCCGAACGACCGACCACTCGGTGGACGAGGTCTTGCTGCTTGGTGAAAGCGACAGCTGGGGTGACGGTCCACCCGCGACGAAGCATGTTGAGCGACGCCGCCGCCGCACCTGGCTGGCCTTCGATCTGGCCGTACACGGCTTTCTCAGCGCGCCGCCCGAAGATCCAGGCCGTCAGCGTCAAGCCGGTCATGAACCCCAGGAAGCCGAGCACGATCGCGTGTCCGACGACGATGCCAACGCCCAGCAGGACGATGAAGGGCAAGAAGAAGCAGGCCATCAGGATCCAAGGGATCTTGGGGTCGGCCTTCTTGGTGATGTCGTACGTTTGCTTGATCTGCGCGAGGCGGCCTGGCTTCTCGGGGTCGGCCGGGTCCTGCTGCTTCTTCTTGCGGTTCCACAGTGCCATGGGGCAAGCCTACGGCCAGGGCAGTTCTTGCTCGATGACCACCGGGTTAGGCGCTCGGTCGAGGGGCCAGGACGCGCACGGTGATGCCCGGCCGCAGGACCACATACCGGTCGGCGACCATGGCCCCGGCGAGCGTGCCGGGCAAGTTCTCGCCCCCGAGCACGATGACCGCACCGTCGGCGCCGAGGTCGTCAGGATCGGCGAAGACCAGGCGGCTCATCATCCGAAGGGTGGTGCGGCGCGTCCTGGCCACTGGGCCACACATCACTGGGCCACACATCACTGGGCCACACATGCAGTGCCTGCACCTCACCTACTGCGAGCGGAGGGATCACGGATGCGCGACTCTCGCCTCGATGGCCTGTTGGTACAGGCGCCCGGCGCGGTAGGAGGAGCGGACCAGAGGTCCACTCATGACAGCGACGATTCCGCGATCCATGGCTTGTTGTCCGAGTCCGTCGAACTCTTCAGGAGTCACCCATCGGGAGATGGGGTGGTGCCGTTCACTTGGCCGCAGGTATTGGGTAATCGTGAGCAACTCGCATCCGGCGGCGACCAGCTGGTCGATCGCCTCGAGCACCTCGGCCGGCTCTTCGCCGAGACCGAGGATCAGGTTCGACTTGGTCACCAGACCGGCATCGCGTGCAGCGGTGATGACGTCCAGCGATCGCTGATAGCGAAAGCCTGGGCGGATGCTTCGGAAGATGCGCGGCACGGTCTCGACATTGTGAGCCAAAACCTGCGGGGCTGAGTCGAACACCTGAGCGAGCAACTCGGGATCACCGGAGAAGTCGGGGATCAGCAGTTCGACGCCGGTATCGGCGTTGAGGGCGTGGATCTGGCGCACGGTCTCGGCGTAGAGCCAGGCGCCTTCGTCGGCGAGATCGTCGCGTGCGACGCCAGTGACGGT
Source organism: Candidatus Nanopelagicales bacterium (assembly GCA_038316135.1). Lineage (GTDB taxonomy): Bacteria > Actinomycetota > Actinomycetes > JAHEKZ01 > JAHEKZ01 > JAHEKZ01. Next base: position 10,126 of record JBBQAL010000051.1, read on the forward strand.
TGCGTACCTGAGGCTCATGGTGCGGACGCTTTCAGCCACCCGGAGCGGCTCACCGGCGTCTAACTCCTGCGGCTTGCCGGTGTCGATCTGGCAGAAATCGCAGCGGCGGGTGCACTGGTCACCGCCGATCAGGAAGGTGGCCTCGCGATCCTCCCAGCACTCGAAGATGTTCGGGCACCCCGCCGCTTGGCAGACGGTGTGCAGGCCCTCGTCCTTCACGAGCTGCTTGATCCGCTGATACTCAGGGCCGGTGCGTAACTTGGTCTTGATCCACGGGGGCTTGCGCTCGATGGGTGTCTCGGCGTTACGTGCCTCGATGCGGAGCAGCTTTCGTCCTTCGGGAGCGACGGTCATCGGGCGGTCACCGCCGCAGTTGTCAGCATGGGCAGGTGCTGCTCGAGAACAGGCAGAGCATCGGCGACGCTCAACGCGGTGAGGGCCTGGCGCTCGCGCTCGATCGAGAGAGTCGTCACACCTGCGTCAACGATCCCGCAGGGCACGATGACGTGATACGCGTCGAGCGAGTTGGCGACGTTCAGTGCGAACCCGTGCATCGTCACGCCGCGCGCGACCCGGACGCCGATTGCCCCGAGTTTTCGGGCAGGTCCATGAATGTCAGCCTGCACCCACACGCCACTACGTCCTTCGATACGGACCGTGTCGACGCCGAGCTCAGCGCAGACATCGATGAGCACTTGCTCGACCCGTCGGACATACCTGACGACATCAATCGGGTCAGGCAGCCGCGTGATGGGGTAGCCGACGATCTGTCCGGGGCCGTGCCAGGTGATTCGTCCGCCGCGGTCGACGTCAACGACCGGTGTGCCATCGGTCGGGCGCTCCCAAGAGTTGGTGCGCTTGCCGGCGGTGTACACAGGGGAGTGCTCGAGCAGCAGGACCGTGTCGGGCTCTAACCCGGCGACAACCCCGGCATGAAGGTCCTGCTGCAAGTTCCATGCCTCGTGGTAGTCCACATAGCCGTCACCGAGCGGTGGGCCGAAGCCAGCACGCACAACCGATAGCGACATACCTCCAGCCTACGTCGCCGGGCGGCGAGCAGCCCGCTGCCCTAGATTGCTGATGATCACTTTCGCGTCTGTTGGGAGTTTATCGAGTGTCTGATTCACCACCACCGACGACATCAGCACTGACAGCGTCGGCCCACGAGATGCACGCCAGGACGCGCCATGCGCGCGCCTGGGTGTGGGGAGCCATCATCCTCATCGTCGGCTGGTTCGCACTGGGCAGCGTCATCGGGCCTGCGGCGGGACAGCTCTCCAGCGCCCAGGAGAACGACAACGCCACGTTCCTCCCGGCCGACGCCGAGGCGACACAGGTCATCGAGAAGCAGAAGCTGTTCGCCCAGGAGTCGACGCTTCCTGTGGTGGTGCTCTTTGTCAGCGGCCCTCAAATCACGCCAGAGCAGCAGCAGGCAGTCGCCGGATTCGTCAAGAGCGTTCCCGGTCTTCCCGTCGAGACCGATGACGGCGTGACGGCTCCGGTTTCGGACTTCCTCGCGTCAGGTCCGGTCACGGCCGTGCCATCGGAGGATGGTCAAGCGATCTTGGTCACCGTCTTGCTGTCGGAGGACAAGACGACCGACGCGCTGCCGAACGGTGAGTCGCCGGTGTTGGCCGTCGTTGAGTCACTGTCAGACGCAGCGACCGAGGCCGCCGATCCGGCCGGGCTCGAGAGCTACATCACCGGCCCAGGAGGTCTGCTCGCCGACCTCGTGTCAGTGTTCGGTGCCATCGACGGCACGTTGCTACTGGCGACCGCACTTGTTGTCACCTTCATCTTGATCCTCGTCTATCGAAGCCCTTTCCTGTGGGTAATCCCGCTCGTCAGCGCAGGGTTTGCCCTTTCGCTGGCCAGCGCGGTCGTCTATCTGCTGGCGACGAACGACGTCCTGAGTCTCAACGGGCAGAGCCAAGGCATCCTCACCGTTCTGGTGTTCGGAGCCGGCACTGACTACGCGCTCTTGACGGTCAGTCGATATCGGGAGGAGCTGCACTACTACGAGCGGCCCGTCGACGCGTTGAAAGCGGCGTGGCGCGGCACCGTCGAACCGATCCTCGCCTCTGGGGGGACCGCTTCCCTGGGACTGCTGATGCTGCTCTTCTCTGAGTTGAACTCGAACAAGTCGACCGGCCCGGTTGCAGCAGTCGGAATTGCGGCCGCCCTTGTCGTGATGCTCACGTTGCTCCCGGCCCTGTTGCTGGTGCCATCGGCGGCGTTACCGCTCGCCGCCTTCCTGATCGTGGTGATCCCCGGCATCGTCCTGGAACTGATCTTCGGCACTCCGCTCCTGCCGTTCGCTGCGGTGGGTGGGGTGCTCGCAGTCCTGGCGTTGGTTGCGGTTATCGGCGGGGGGCTCTACCGACAGTTCAGCACCGCTGGAAGCCGTCCGCGGATCTTTGACATCGAGCCCGTCAGGTGGGCCTTCTGGCCGCGCGTGCCGAGCTTGGACAGCGGCGACGACAAACTCTCCGGCGGATGGGCCAAGGTCAGCGGCGGAATTGGACGCCGCCCGAGGTTGGTCTGGGTCGGCGCGGCCGGTGCTCTGGTCGTCCTCGCATCGTTCGCGACGACGCTGAGTGCCTCGGGCATCGCCACGACGGACCTGTTCGTCAACGACGTCGACTCGGTGACCGGCCAGGAGAAGCTGGCTGAGCACTTCCCGGCTGGCGAGGGCAGCCCCGCAACGGTGATCGGCCCCGCCGACTCGGTCGCGGAGATGACGGCAGCTCTCGCTGACCTCGAAGGGGTCGCAGCCATCGTGCCGTACACCGGTGCGCCGACCGGCCCACCGCCTGCCGAAGGGGCACCGGTTGGGACGCCGCTCCCACCGTTGGTCGTCGACGGGCTCGTGCAACTCGATGTCACCCTGACTGATGCCGCCGATTCCGATGCCGCGGAGCAGACGGTGGTCGAGATGCGAAGCGTCCTCGACGGCGTCGCTGGGCAGGACGCTCTGGTCGGCGGAACAACAGCGGTGAACTACGACACGCAGCAGGCCAGTATTCGCGACAACAAGGTCGTGATCCCGCTTGTGCTGCTGGTGATCTTCGTCATCTTGATGATCTTGCTGCGCGCGATTTTGGCACCAGTGCTGCTCATCGGCACCGTGGTGTTGTCGTACTTCGCGACCTTGGGGCTGTCTGCGATCGCCTTCGACCTGCGCGGCTTCCCGGGGGCCGATGCATCCTTCCCACTGTTCACGTTCGTCTTCTTGGTGGCGCTCGGGATTGACTACAACATCTTCTTGATGACGCGGGTGCGCGAAGAGTCGCTCAAGCTGGGGACGAGACCGGGGCTGCTGCGTGGTCTGGCTGTTACCGGTGGCGTGATCACGAGCGCGGGCGTGGTGTTGGCTGCGACCTTCCTCGTGCTGGGCGTCCTGCCTCTGGTTGTCCTGCAGCAGATTGGTTTTGCCGTCGCGATCGGCGTGCTGATCGACACGCTGATCGTCCGTTCGCTGCTGGTTCCTGCGCTCTCGTATGAGATCGGCGGCAAGATCTGGTGGCCGTCCCGGCTGATGCGACAGCCTGAGGCGAGCGTCGAGGATCAGGAGGCGGTCGGCGTCCCTTACATCCGCGTCCCCGAGGTGAGCTCGGCACCCCCTGGATGAGTGTGGCGGTTGTTGCGCCAAAGCGGGTGAATGCGTCGTTCTTGGGCTAGAGGGGACCGGGCGGGAGCGGGGTCTCGGTGAAACCGCCTGGCCTGTCGGGGGTTCGCTCGACTCGGTAGGCCTTCGGCCCGCTGTCTGATGTCGCCGGGCGGTCGGTGATTACCTCGACCGGCTCGCTTCCCTCGTACAGGATCCCGGCGTAGTCGTCGGTGCAGTAGGTGGTGCCCAGGGTGCCGTCGGCGACCAATGTCTGGACGAGCGGACGCCGCTGTTCCTCGGAGTCGTAGTGGACGCCGTTGGAGTATGGCAACAGGCCGAGGCCGTTGGTGATGGCGCGGAGCTCGGGGCCGAACGAGTCAGTGGTCCCTCCGGTATGCCAGCAGATTGATCCGGCGCTGACGCCTCCCAAGACGACGCCACGCTCCCACGCGTCACGCATGGCCATGTCGACACCATGCAGTCGCCAGCAGGCGAGCAGGTTGGCAACAGATCCGCCACCGACCCAGACCGCGTCGCTGGTGCCTAACAGCTCTTCGGGATCGGCGTTCGGCATCGGGAAGAGCTCGAGGTGCTGCAGGTCGACGCTCCACCCGCGGAAGGCGGCGTACGACCGGGTGAGGTAGCTGCGGTCATCCCCGCTGGCCGTCATGACAAAGGTGAGCCGGGGTCGGTCCTTGCCGGTGAGGGCGAGCATGCGGCGGATCGACTCACCCGGTTGTGGTGTCGTGTATCGGTCGCCAGCGACGAAGCCACCGGAGGTTGCCATGATGCGGCGGGTCGTCATTTAAGTGCTCCTCGATAGCTGAGCGCGGCATGCGCGGTGCGACGTCCTGACACCATCGCACCTTGGATCGACGAGCTGTCCCGGTGGTCGCCGGCGACGAAGAGACCGTCACCCAACGAGACTGCCTGGCGGAAGTCGTGGGGTGGTGTCATGGCTGGCAGCGCATCGGGGATGCGCGAAATGCCCACGGTCTCCCACCGAGTGGTGCTCGAGCTGTAGAGGTCTGCGAGGTGGCGCAGAACCGCAGGCTCGTCTTCGGCTCGGCCCCCCACCCCCAGGACCGACGTCGCGATCAGCGCGCGACCGGACGGGGCATAGGAGGGGGCCGCGTGGCTCATGACCACGGTGTTGACCACGGGGCGCTGGATGTCGCTGTCTACGTGCAGCACCGGACGTCCGTCAGCGATCCCGAGGTCGTCGGTGGAGTGGTACCAGGTGGTGACACCGTTCATGACCGGCGCCTTGATCTGAGGTAGCAACTCGGCGGCGGTTCGCGGGTCGGTCGCAACGATGACGGCCTCGGCGCGCAGTTCGCCGTCGTCAGTAGTGACGCGGCCCGGGTGCACCTCGTGCGCGCGACGATGCAGTTTGAGGACGCCGTCGGGCAGATGCCCGGCGAGCTGCAGCGGTATCTGATACATCCCCTGGGCCGGAACTGATGGGGTTCCGTGCAAGAAGGTACGCAGGACAACATCGAGGAATCGTCGCGAAGTGGCGAGTTCTGGTTCGAGGAAGACCCCTGCGAGGAACGGTCGGAGGAACTCATCCACGGCCTCAGTGGCCACGCCGGCGCCAACCAATGCAGCCCTCGCCGAGGTATCGACCTCGTGGGTGAGCTCGGTGGTCCGCGTCGTTGCGCATCGGCGCAGGTAGCGGGCGAGCGCCACCCGCTGGCGCAGCGACCCGAGTGGCGCACGGAGCGCGTTCGGCGACCAGCGCGGTACGTCTCGAGGGTCGGCAAGCTTGACGCGCCGGCCACTGTGTCGCAGAACGACGCCTCGGGTGAAGGGACGCAGGCGCAGGGTTTCGTGATCAAGCTGGCGGCGTCCCTCGGGGTACGCCGGGTTGTAGAGCTGGAATCCGCGGTCGAGGAGGTAGCCATCCACCCGATCGGTGCGAACGCGCCCCCCAACAGCATCGCCAGCCTCAAGCAGGAGCACGTTGCGGCCGGCTTCGGCGATTGTTCGCGCCGCCACCAAGCCAGCCAGACCTGCGCCAACCACGATGACGTCAGCGTCTGGCGTTCCCGTGGTTGGCACGTCCGTGAGCGTAGGGGGTATGGGTTGCTCGTGCAGCGGGGCTCAGCCCATGGGATGTGGACAACCAGCAAGGCGCTGCGGCTGGTGGCTTCCCACGTCAGGCTGTGCCTATGGATGGCGCAGGACGACTCCGAGACGGTCAGCTGGTCACGCTGCTGGTGGGCCTTGGGCTTGAGCTGCTGGCCGTCCACCGAGCCGGTCGTCCATTTGGTCCAATCCATCCGGCGCATGTAAGTGTGAGCCCGGTCGGACGCCCACGTCTTGCTGACGTCGCTCCGCCTGCGGCGTGGACGCCACACGATGACTGGGTAGCCCTGCTCCGACTAGGTCGGCACCTGGGGGCGTCCCCTCGCGCGGCGTTGTTGTCATGGGAAACAGTCCAAGGCGTCGATGGCGTCGACTTGCTCATGTGGCTCATGCAGTGGGCAACCCCCCAGCCGCTGCCGCTCGACGTCGGGCGGCAGGTGCAGCGGTGATGTTGTTGCACTAACTGGTGCTATAGCGACGGTTAGTGCAACAACATGGTGAACTTCAGGAGTGGCCAGGCGGTGGCCGATGCCGGTCGAAGAACTTGCGAAGGACCCCAGCAACACCGTGGGGCTGGCGTCGGAGCGCGAACCCAGCGAATCTGAGCAGCGTCTTGCCGTCCTCCACGACCACGTCGTTGTTGCGCTCCATGTCCTCCCACCAGGCGAGTGCCTCCATGTGCTGTTGACCGTCGATCTCCGCAACCAGCTGATAGTCGTCGAAGTCGACATCGAGGTAGCGCCACCGACCTGCGGCATCCTTGCGCTTGTGCTGTCGAGTCGGGGTGGGAAGGTTGAACTGCCGGCACATCTTTAGGAAGAGCAGCTCGTACTCGCTCAACGAGCCGCCAGCAACATCCCTGATGGTCTCGACGATGAGGCGGCGTCGAGGCACCTTGACGAGAGCCTGAACCACTGCGTTCAGGGATCGCGGCGAAACGAGTCCCTGTTGGACGGAGGCCGCGATGATGGCTTGGGTCTTGAGCTCAGAGCCGGCCCACGATGCGGCGTTGATCACCGAACGGGGTAGCCGGGTACGCCGCGGACGACGGACAGGATGAATGTCGGCATCACCGAGGTGGAGCGACGAGCGCACCACGACTCCCTTACGTGGTCGAATCCGCACTCCTCGAGGCGCAAGCAGAAATACGTTGGGAGTATCGAAGCCTCGGAGCCCATCCAGCAACGCGGCGCTCAGCCCCGCCAGCGCCGCCCCGGGATGCTGGACAAGCAACTCGCACCAGAGGGCGTCCTCTCGCGTGAGCGGCCCCGAATGGCGAACGACCACACCCTTGGCCGGTCGCTGCCATCGGCCTCGTTCGATCATCCACCGTGTGTGACCCTCGCCAAAGAGGGCGCAGGCATCGCGAGCGGTGAGGACCATCGGCGTGCCACCGGTTGTCATGCACGAACGGTCACCGATGACACGCTCCGTGGGGTCGACCCCGCCCCTCGGTGTGGATGGCCACGGCGTCCGGACCATGGGGAAAACACCCCAGACCGTTCGATGTTGTTGCACTAACCGTCGCTATGGCACCAGTTAGTGCGACAACATCGGATGGGCGGCCGCAGTCAGCTGAAGGCAGCCGCGGAGGTCAGCGCGCGGTCAGTCCTTGACCAGTTCGGGGCGCGCGGCACGTAGGGCGTCACCGATCATCGGGTCACTGAACTCGAAGCCGGATTCCAGCAGGCGGGTGGGGAGCACCCGCGAGCTGCCCAGCACCTCCTGTGACATCTCACCCAGCACGGTCTTGAGGACGAAGCTGGGGACGTGAGCGAAAGCGGGGCGGTGCAGCAGCTCAGACATGGCCTTCGTGATGTCGGCATTCGTGGCTGGGTTCGGTGCTGTGACGTTGTAGGCGCCGCTCATCGACGAGTCGTCGATCATGCGCCGGATGGCCCGCACCTCGTCGCGCAACGAGACGAAGCTCCAATACTGGCCGCCGCCACCGAGTCGGCCGCCCAGGCCGAAGCGGAAGAGCGGCCAGAGGCGACCCCAGGCTCCACCACTGGCGGCGACCACCAGGCCGGTGCGCGGGTACGCGACTCGGATTCCCGCTTCGACGGCAGGAGCAGCTGACGACTCCCATGCAGCGACGACCTGTGCCAAAAAGCCATCGCCGGCCGGCGAAGACTCGTCAACCGGGTCGACTCCGGTGTCCCCGTAGTAGCCGATGGCAGAGCCGCACACCAGGACGCCCGGTTTCGGATCGAGGCCAGCGATGGCACGTGCCAAGGTGCGAGTGCCGAGAACGCGGCTTTCCCGGATCTCGCGCTTGTAGGACGCCGACCAGCGACGGTCTCCGACGCTGGCTCCGGCAAGGTGAACGGCTGCGTCAATGCCCGCGAGCGCGTCAGCGTCCACCGACCCGCCCTGTGGGTCCCACTCGACCTCTGCGGGGTCGGCAGGTACTCGGCGAACCAGGCGCAGCACCTGGTGGCCGTCGTCCTCGAGGGACTGGCGCACTGCGGAACCGATGAGCCCACTGGCTCCGGTGATGGCAACCTTCACAAGATCATCCTGCCCTCTTTCGCAACGGTGCGCCCGTTGAGCGTCCTCAACCCGCAAACACCGTGTGAGTCGGCCGGCCCGAGAGGACCGGCCG
>JBBQAL010000017.1:0-37177 GCA_038316135.1 Candidatus Nanopelagicales bacterium
CGGCCAACCTCGCCGTCCTCTGCCGACGCCACCACCGCCTCAAACACACCGCAGGATGGACCGTCACCCTCGACCCCACCGGAGTCATGACCTGGACCACCCCCACCGGACGCACCCACCAAACCGACCCATGGGAATACACCGACCCCCACCCGACGGCTAGCCCAGGGCAAGCCCCAACAGTTCGCTAGCGTCACCTTATGCCCGCGGTTCCCACCCTCCCCGTACCCGCGTTCCGCGTGCCCGGAGTGGGGGGCGGACGGATCGTGCTGCGCCAGTGGAGCCAGACCGATGCCGACATTGCGGCGGTTGTCCAAGCGACGCGCGACCCTGAGATTGCCCGCTTTTCCAGCGTTGGATCAGCGACCACCATCGAGTTGGCGGCTGCGTGGATCAGGGCCCGTAATGAAATGAACCGGCTTGACTGGGCGATCACGACACCGACCGCGATTGTGGGACGGGTGAGCCTCGCCCACATCGACGCCACCGACGGAGTAGCCGAGCTCGGCTACTGGCTTCTTCCCGAGCACCGTGGGCGCGGCACGGCGTCGGTCGCCGTGGGCGCGGTCGAGCATCACGCATTCGGCCCTCTGGGTCTCGGGCGTCTCACGATTCGGCACGAGCCAGAGAATGACCGATCCTGCCGCCTGGCTCAGCGACGCGGCTACCTGCCCGAGGGAACCGCACGCGGCGCGTTTGTTCGTGGAGGTCAGCGGCGTGACCTGCACGTGCACGCACTCTTGGCTACTGACCCACCGGCGTCGTGATTTCTTCACCGAGCTCGAAGGCGAGGTTGCCGGCCGGACGAACGATCACGCCAGCCAGACCGAGCCACTCGGCCAAGCGGTGCAGCTCAGCCGCGAGTCGGGGTGCCGTTTCTGTGGGGGCACCAGGCTCAGCCCAAGCGCTCTGAACGAGCAGCATCCCAGCCTGGCGGTCGGCTTTGAGATCGACGCGCGCGACGAGCGCATCGCCCAGAAGGAACGGCAGAACGTAGTAGCCATAGACCCGCTTAGGAGCCGGCACGTAGATCTCAATCCGGTAGCGGAAGCCGAAGAGGCGCTCGGTACGGTCCCGCTCCCATACGACGGGATCGAACGGCGAGAGCAGTGCCGCCCGACTGATCCGACGCGGAAACGCAGCAGCGGGGTCGAGAAAAGTAGGACTCTTCCATCCTTCGACAGCGATGGGCAGCAGGTCGCCAGCCTCCACCAACTCAGCCAGCCGCGCCTTGAAGTCAGCGGCCGGGAGCCGGTAGTAGTCGCGCAGATCTCGGGCCGTAGCCACTCCCAACGACCGGATCGATCGACGCAACAGCTCACGGTGCGCATCAGCGCGATCGGGCGTTGGGGCCGCAATAACCTCGGCGGGGATGATCCGTTCGGGAAGGTCGTAGGCGCGCTCGAAGCCCCGGCGTTCGGCCGTCGTGATGTCGCCCGCCCAGAACAGGAACTCCAGCCCGCGCTTCACATCAGACCAGTCCCACCATGGCCCGGTTCGTCGAGGCAGGTGATGGTCGTGGCGCTCACTCAACTGGGCTGAGGTCAACGGCCCTTCGGCCGTGATGTCTGCCAGAAGGCCGCTGAGCAAGTCCGGGCGGTCGTTGGCGATCTTGCGCATTCCACCCCAGGCGTGGTCGCGCGCATTCGCCATTCGCCAGCGCAGCAAGGGATGCAGCTCAACAGGAAGCAAGCTGGCCTCATGACCCCAGTACTCGAAGAGCATCCGTGGGTTCCGGTAGGCCGCCTTCTCCAGGAGCGAGGTCGGGTAGGACCCGATGCGACTGAACAACGGGAGGTAATGAGCCCTGGCCAGCACATTGACCGAGTCGATCTGGAAGAGACCGGTCCGACCAACGACGCGCCGAAGGGTGCGCCGGTCGGGCGTTCCACGAGGGATGCTGTCGGTGAATCCTTGCGCGCCGAGCGCGACCCGACGCGCCTGGACGAGAGACAGTGACTCACGAGGACGGGACATGGTGCGCGAGCGTAGCCGCTAGCGCCAACAGCCTGGAGCGGTGTGATCTTCTCGACCGGTCCCAGGGAGAATGACGCGTCAGGTGATCTCGAGTAACTTCTCGCGAACAGCGTAGACAACCGCCTCCATACGCGAGTGCAGCTGGAGCTTTTCAAGGATGTTGCGAATGTGGTTCTTGACGGTGTTCTCAGAGATGAAGAGCTCACGCGCGATGTCACGGTTGTTGAGGCCGCGGGCCACAAGCTTGAGCACCTCGAGCTCGCGTTCGGTGAGTCGAGGGGTCGGTACCTGCTGGCTGCGCTCGTTCGACCGCTTGGCCATGAGCGCGAACTCGGTGAGCAGTTTGCTGGCCATCGCCGGGCTGATCAACGACTGCCCGTCGTACACAGCACGCACCGCGCTGGCGACCTCGTCGATCGAGATCTCCTTGAGCAGGTAGCCGGTGGCGCCGGCCTTGATCGCCTCGTAGAGATCGGCTTCCTCGTCGCTGATGGTCAGCATGATGATGCGAGCGCTTGGGGCAACCTCTTTGATCTTCACGCAAGCCTCGATGCCGGAGCCCTTCGGCATTCGCACGTCGAGCAGCACGACATCAGGCAGCAGCTCGGCCGCGCGATCGACGGCAGCTTCGGCGTCACCGGCTTCGCCCACCACCTCGATATCGGACTCTTGGGCAAGAACCATCTCGAGCCCGCGACGGAATAGGGCATGGTCGTCGACGACAAGAACCCGAATGGGGTCGCTGCCTCGAGCAGGTCGCAGGGTCTCCCCCGTGGTGTCCGCGGTCACCTGGCCATGATGACACGGAATGCCCCCTTCGGGTCACCCATTCGGCCCAGTCCACCACCCATTGGAACCAGGGGAACTACCGACCTGGGCTAGCGCTAGCGGCCCAAGGGGCGGCCCAGAGCGACTACGAGGCCGTCGCCCCAGCCGCTGCACCCATCGACGCGGTCTCGTCTACCTCAAGGTGTAGCACTCCGTAGTCGTAGCCCTTGCGTCGGTAAACCACGCTCGGGGTCCCTGACTCAGTGTCCTGAAAGAGGAAGAAGTCGTGCCCCACAAGTTCCATCTCATAGAGAGCTTGGTCGAGGTTCATCGCCGGTGCGCGGTGCGTCTTCTCGCGAACGATGAACGGTCCGTTCTCGACGGCGTCGTCCGGCCCGTTCTCACCATCGGACGCCGGGAAGGCGGTGACGGCAGCTGCTTGCACCCGCTCAGCGAAGGCACGACCCTGGCTCCGGTGATGGTCATGACGTCGATCTGCGGCTCGACGCAGGCGTTCGACGAGTCGGCCGTACGCGATGTCGAGCGCGGCGTGCTTCTCGTCGGCGGCCGCCTCAGCACGGATCACCGGGCCCTTGCTGTGACAGGTGATCTCGACGCGAATGGCCTGGTCGGCCAACCGGGGGTTCGACTCCTGTGAAACCTCCACATCGACGCGGTGGCATTTGCCGTCGTACCGCTCGATCTTGGACAGCTTCTGCGCAACGTGCTCGCGGAAGCGATCTGAGATCTCCATGTGGCGACCCCGAACGACGATCTCCATGTTCCGCCCCTTCGCGTGGGACCGGCCACCAGGGCCGACCCTTTCAACGAACCTGACTCAACCCGCCTGACTTGGGCCAACCTGACCGACTGCGGATCGGCCCATTTCGACACCTTCACGCTATCGGAGGCCGCCTTGGGGTGCGAGGGCCCTTCGGGCATCAACGGCTGCGACCACCGAGACACCGGCGACCATCCAGCCGACCGATTCCAGCGCACGCACTCCCTCGTCAAGTGTCGCGCCGGTGGTCATGACGTCGTCGACCAGCCAGGCAGGAGCCCGGGAAGGCGGTGGTGGCGAGGCGCTCATGGCATAGCGCACATTCGCGCTCCTGGACGGGGCAGACAAGGCGGCCTGGTCGCGGACCGGTCGGCTCCAGCGCAGGGCAGGCTTAACGTCCAGCGTCGTCAGGGCCCCCGTTGCCCTGGCCAGCCGACGCGCATGGTTCTGACCGCGCGTCCGCGACGCGGTCCTGGTGGACGGGACCGGCACAAGCACCGGTGCCTGCCAACCTCCCGTTCCTGATGGTAGGACCACGGCAGCGGCCAGCAGCCGGCCGAGCGGAGCAGCCAAGGCAAGGTGCCCCTGCTCCTTGTGCGCGACGACTGCTGTTCGGACTGAACCGACATAGCGGGCCGACGCGAGGACCGACCGTCGACCGGGGGTGAGTCTCGGGTGGACTTCGAGCACCCTGTGGAGGCAATGGTCGCACCACACCTGGCCGACCCGGCCGCAGTCAAGACAGCGTCTTCCCACGGCGAGATCGATGAGAGCGGCCCACTGCTGCACGGGACCGACTATGCGCCCCAGAACACGAAGCCGGCCAAATCACGACCGCACCTGTGGATGCGTTCGGTCATCCCGGGTACGTGGGGTCGCGGCCCGCGACTTCGGAGATCCACACCGAGCCGGACTCGGCCCAGATCCCGTCGGCACGGGTGCCAGCGAGCACCGGCAACGATGGAGAAGCGGTCACCTGAGTGACGTCGACGGCCGGGGAACCTGAGATCGGTGTCACCGTGCGATTGAGATTGACCAGCGTCGGCTCCAGGACCGAGTCGGCCTGTGCGCCCAGGACCACCAGCGAGCTCGCATCAGCCCAACCCACATCGCGCACGTCGACCAGAGTTCGCTCAATCCGCCGGAACGCTTGGACTTGCAGCCCTTCGGCTCGTTGCACGACGCGGCCCACCAAAAGCTCCCCACGCCCGTCCCGACCCTGCCCTCGGGCGACCACAACAGCCACGCGGGTTCCGTCGACGGAAACCCGGAAGGCCATCAGGCTGCCACGAAGGCCGCGCAACGTCGCCGACTGCCACGAACCGGCCTGGTCGAGCACCCGCACCTTGGGCGTAGTGCCACCCCCGTCAACGGCCCAGACTCTGCCGGAGCCGTCGATGGACGCGGGCAGAAATCTGCGTCCGGACAGCTGTTGCTCAACCCCAGCAGAGAGGAAGGGGTGTGTGACCAGCAGGGAGGTCTTGCTCGGGTTCAAGGCCGTGATCGTCCCGCCGTCCCACGACTGCGAAGGAGCAACCACTTCGCGCTGCCCCGCCCCCAGAGCGCCTTCGACAGGGGTGCTGCCACCCTCGGTGATTCGCCGCACGACCCCCGAACGAACAAAGAGCGCACCCAGGGCCGGGGAGAGAGAATCGGAGTCGTACCCCTCCCAGGTATCTCGCGTCATCACACTGGGTGCAGTTGGCAGCTGAAGAGGCGAACCCTCAACCGTGATCGACACGCCCGTGACGGTGGAAGTGAGTCCCAACAACGTCTCAGTGATCTGTGCCGCGGCCTGCTCGAGCTCGGTGACGTCAGCGTCATAGAACTCAGTAGACAGGTCAACTCGAGCGACGCCGTTTTCGTTAGGCACAGCGTCAACGACCAACGACGTCCCGGCTGGGATCTTCGACTCAACCGCCGGACGAAGCCAGCGAGTCGGACCGTTCAACAATGACTGCACCAGGCTGGTCGCGCTGCCTGCTGGGTCGAGCGGCAAATAGACGGAGTCTGGGACGAGGAGGCTGCCTTCGGGGTTCATGTAGTAGATGTCGAAGGCCCGATACGTCAGTGAAACCTCGATCCGATCGAGGATCAACCCTTGGGGAAGACCGGTGATCCGCCACTCGTCGCCCACGCGGTCCAACTGGAAGGACCGCTGGATCTCGACGTCGCCGCTTGGCGTGAGTGCTCCGTCAGCACTGATCGTCGCCGCCTGCTGGGCCCGGAGCCGCACGCCGTCGGGCACCCGCTGAAGCCGGAAGTCCGGGCTGTCATCGATGACGGTGACGCCGGCACTCGCGTTCCACTCCTGGGCAGCGTCCGCTGACAAGAAACGCCGAGCGACCTCATGGTCATTCTCGAAGCTGGCGGAAGCCTCAAGGAACCCGGCGACGACCTCTTGCTGCGTCTGGCCGATGACCGGGTCACGGGGGAGGACTCTGACGGCCGGCTCGTCGACAGCGGCGCGCACCTCATCGCCACGTTCAATCGGACCGCTCGTCGGGATCTGCGAACACCCGGCCAAGACCATCACAAGAACGACGAGCAAGCCCAAGCCGGTCGTTGTGAGCGCACGATCACGCATCGAGTGAATCCCGTCCGTGCCCTCGCGAGGTACCCCCCGCACCCACCGACAACGGCATCCGACGTCCCTTCTTGGCATCGACGGGCTCGAGCGGAAGTGGTGAGTCGGCGATCTCGGTGCCACCGAAACGAGGGAGCGTGAGCCGGAAACTGGCGCCATCACCTGGCGCGCCCCAAGCCTGCAACCACCCGCCGTGTAGTCGAGCGTCTTCCAGCGCAATCGGAAGGCCGAGCCCGGTGCCACCGATGGAACGCACCCGCGAAGGGTCGGCACGCCAGAACCGGTTGAACACCAGCGACGACTCACCGGGGCGAAGGCCAGTGCCGTGGTCCCTGACGACGATGGCCACAGCGTCAGCTGAGGACTCCACCGAGACGTCGATCGGGCGCCCCTCTCCGTGCTCAATCGCATTGGCCAGCAGGTTGCGCAGGATCCGGTCCACGCGGCGGGGGTCGTACTCTGCCGTCGCTGGCTCAGCAGAGACGTGCACCCGGATCTCGGTTTGGCTGCGTTCAGCGAGGGGGCTTAACACCTCGACAACGGAGGTGACGGCGTCGCGCAGGTCTCCGGGGGCCGCATCAAGCATGGCAGCGCCGGCATCGAACCGAGAGATCTCAAGAAGGTCGGCCAGCAGTGACTCGAAGCGGTCGAGCTGCGTCTGCAACAGCTCGGCCGAACGGGCCGTCGCCGGGTCGAACTCGTCGCGAGACTCATGCAAAAGGTCGGCAGCCATCCGAACGGTGGTGAGCGGGGTCCGCAACTCGTGGGAGACGTCAGAGACGAAGCGTCGTTGGACCCGGGACAGGTCTTCGAGCTGACCGATCTTGGTTTCGAGGCTCGCTGCCATGTCGTTGAAGGAACGTGCCAGCCGGGCGAGGTCGTCATCACCTTTGACCTTCATCCGCTCAGAGAGGTGACCGGCGGAGAACTCCTCCGCGATCGAAGCTGCGTACCGGACCGGATCGACAACCTGACGGGTGACAAACCACGAGATCCAGCCGAGCAGGATCACCAACACCAAGCCGGCAAACAGCAGCGTGCGACGCACGAGGTCGAGGGTCTGCTGCTCCTGGGTGAGCGGAAAGAGATAGTAGAGTTCGGCGGTGCCGAGGCCCGGCACGGTCAGCGGCGCGCCGACGGCAAACCCAGGGACGGGAGTTCGTCCGTCGCTGTAGGCGATCTCGGTGAACGTCGAAGCTTGGATCTCCTCGCTTTGCACGGCATCCCGCAGCTCGGACGGGACGCTGTCCTCTGTGACAGTGCTCGAGCCACGCTGCAGCAGCGACGCCGACGAACTGAGGAACAGGACGTCATAGAGCCGCGGCGTCCCTTGACCGCCGCGAGCCAGCTCGACCGCGACCTGTTGGACCAGGCTCTGGTTCTTCTGCGCGTTGTCTTCACCAGAGGCGGTAATCAGCGCCTGAGCCTGGTTGAGCCCCGCCTGAGCTTCGACCAAGGAGGCGCGCTGCTTGGCATCCAGCAACCCCGAGGTGATACGCCCGATCAGGATCTGGCCCAGCACCACCACCACCAGCATCGAGAGCGCCAGCGTGGTTGCCACAACCCGCAGGTAGAGCGAGGACCGCCACCTGGCTCGGACCCGGTGCACGGCGCCATGGAAGGGGAGTCGATCCACGGCGTCAGCCCTTGGTCATCAAGCGGGTCCGGCTTTGTAGCCGACGCCGCGGACGGTGACGACAATCTGTGGGTGCTCAGGGTCAGCCTCGATCTTGGAACGCAGCCGTTGGACGTGGACATTGACCAACCGCGTGTCGGCAGCGTGCCGGTAACCCCACACCTGCTCGAGCAACGTCTCGCGGGTGAACACCTGCCAAGGCTTACGGGCGAGTGCGACCAGGAGGTCGAACTCCAGTGGCGTGAGGGCGATCATCTCTTCGTTTCGCTTGACGGTGTGGCCAGGAACGTCGATCCGGAGGTCGGCGATCTCCAGTGACTCGGGGCGGCCTTCGTCGGTGCGACGCATGCGCGCCCTGACCCTGGCGACGAGCTCCTTCGGCTTGAACGGTTTGACGACATAGTCGTCAGCGCCGCTCTCCAGACCGAGCACCACATCGACGGTGTCACCCTTCGCGGTCAGCATGACGATGGGGATGCCGGACTCGGCCCGAATCTCCCGGCAGATCTCGATGCCGTCCTTCCCAGGCAACATGAGGTCGAGCAGTACGAGGTCGGGGTTGAACTCACGGAAGGCAGCAACGGCCCGTTCACCGTCGCCGCACAAATGAGGCTCAAAGCCCTCGCCACGGAGCACGATGCCGAGCATTTCCGACAATGCCGCGTCGTCGTCGACGACCAGGATGCGTCCTTTCATGAGGTCATGGTCGCACCTACCGTGGCTATCTGGCACCATCGCGGTCTTCTCGTGACACGATGGCCGCTGAAAGTGGACAACGGACCGGTGAGCACCGACAGGAGGACGCATGACCGACGGACCGGGCTCACCACCGCCTCCCGAACCCCCTGAGCCGCCCGAGCAGGGCAGCCAAACCCCCTGGTCGCCAACGCCCGAGTCGGTTCCACCGCCCCCTCCACCACCCCCGCCGCCCCCCGCTGGCTCAGGCCAATCTCCGGAGTGGACGCCAGCCCCCATGGGCAGTTGGGGACCACCCCCGACTGCCCCTAAGCCCGGGGTCATCCCACTACGGCCACTCGGTATTCCCGAGCTACTCGACGGCGCGATCACAGCGATCCGCAAATACCCCAAAGCCACGCTCGTTCCGTCGTTCGTTGTAGCCCTCGGGCTGGGCGCGATCACCTTTCTCACCGGGCTGGTGAGCGTGACGATGTACCGCGGGATTGGCGATCTCGACCCAAATACCGCGACCGGATCCGACATCGCGGGAATCTTCGGGCCGACGGTCTTGGTGTCCTTGGTCGGCGTCCTGGTGCAGGTCGTGGCCACCATCTTGCTGACCGGGGTCATCACTGTCGTCATGGGACAGGCCGTGCTGGGAAACCAGATCACCGTAGGGCAAGCCTGGGCGAGGGTCCGCCCGAGGGCATGGCGACTGCTCGGACTTGGGGTGCTCGTCGGTCTCATTGTCGGTTTGGGCGCGTGCTTCTGTTTGATTCCCGGTGCGGTGCTCGGCGTCTACCTTTCGATCTCGTCGGCCGCTCTTGTCTTGGAGCGTTCGACGGTCACCGAGTCGATGAGCCGGTCTTGGCGCCTGGTGAGCGGCGCCTTCTGGCGGACGTTGGGTGCCCTGATTCTCATGGTGACCATCTACTTCGTGATCAATCTCGCCATCGGCGTCCCCTTCTCGCTTCCTGAGATCATCTCGCCGTCTGTTGACCCGGTCACTCTGAGCCTCGATGAGACCAGCTACGTGATCAATCAGGCGATCGCCACCATCGGCAGCGTGATCGTCAGCACGATCACCATGCCCTTCATCGCCGCTGTCATCTCGCTGATCTACATCGACCGCCGGATGCGCACCGAAGGGCTCGACATCACCCTGGCCAGACAGTCGCAAGGCCTGTGATCGAGCTGAACCTCCACGTCGACATCCCCGTCGATATCGGTCGTGACGAGGCACAGCAGCTCGCCCAGCGAGAACTCCTCAACCCGCTCTACGCCGATGCCAGGCCCCCGTGGTGGCAGCGCATCGGATCATGGGTCTGGGAGCACTTCACCGAGCTGCTGAACCGGTTCGGCGGCGCCACCAGCAATCACTGGTGGTTGATCGTTGTGGCAGCCGTGATTGCGCTCATCGTGTTCGTCATCGTTCGACGGACTGGTGGCGTGAAACGAAGGCGGGCAACCGGTGACCAGATATTCACCGATCGCACCTCGAGTGCGGCCGACCATCGAGCTCGCGCCGAAGCAGCCGCGCAAATCGGTGACTGGAACGAGGCGGTACTCGAGAGCTTCCGGGCGGTCGTCCGCCAGCTCGAGGAGCGCGGCGCCCTCGACCCGCGCGCTGGTCGCACCGCCGACGAGGCTGCACGCGACGCCGGAAGGGTGTTCGGCCCCCTGCGCTCAGACCTCGGCGCGGCAGCGCGCGCCTTCGACGAGGTCGCCTACGGCAACCGGACCGGCAGCACAGAGGCATACGCGCAGATCAGCACTCTGGACGGGGCACTGAAGCGATCAGTGATGGCGAACGCCTGATGAGTGGTCGGAGTGTGACGAGCAAGCAATGGCGATGGGTGGCGATCAGCGTCGCGTCGGTGATCATCCTCGGCATCATGACCTCTCTCACCGCATCGACAACGAGCCGCACGTCCTTCGACCCCGATGCCGCCACCCCTGGTGGGACACGCGCGCTTGCCGAGCTGCTCCGCGACCAGGGCATCAGCGTGGAACGCACCACCGACAGCGAACGTGCAATGACCACAGGTTCTTTGACTACGCTCGTCGTCGCCTACCCTCAACTTCTGCGTCGTGAAGATGTTCAGCGCCTCGAGGGACTCTCCTCCGACGTGATCCTGCTCGGTCCGGTGATCACTGGCTCCGGCTACCTAGGGGTGAGACCTTCGACGGCGGCCGACGTTCAGGACCGCCAGCCACTGTGTGACCTTCCAGCCGCCACCTTGGCCGGTGACGCCAGGACCGGCGGACTCACCATGACGTTGACGGCTTCGCCCATGGCCGCCGACGGGCTGGGCGCGACGACCGAGTGTTTTCCCGATGGCGGCCACCCAACCGTGGTCCAACGCGAGACCGTCAATGGCGCTCACCACACCGTCTTGGGATCAGCGGAGTTTATGACGAACGAGTGGATCGACCAGGCCGGCAACGCCTCGCTCGCCATGAACCTCACCGGCCAGAAGCCGACCCTCGTGTGGTGGCTGCCAACGCCTTCCTACACCGGACGCCAGTCGCTGACGAGCCTGCTGCCCGACGGAGTCTGGCCCCTCCTAGGTGTCGCGGCCGTTGTCACCCTGGCCCTGGCCGGCTGGCGCGGTCGCAGGCTGGGCCCGGTCGTCGTCGAGCCGCTTCCCGTCGCCGTGCGGGCCTCGGAGACCACCGAGGGTCGGGCCAGGATCTACCAGCGCTACAGCAATCGCGATCAGGCGGCGGCGCACCTGCGAGCTCAGACCACTGACGCTCTGGGTGCTCGCCTTGGTCTACCGCCAACGGTAACGGCAGATGCCGTTGTCGATGCGGTGGCGCAGAGCACCGGACGCCAAGCCGACGAGGTACGTGCAATCTTGTACGGTCCCCCACCAGAGGGAGACCAGGCGCTGGTCACCCTCGGCCGCAAGTTGGCCGCCCTCGAGCAGGAGGTACGTCACGCGTGACGAACACACCCGGTTCACCCGGTTCTGACAGTTCCCTCAGATCTTCGGACCCCCGCAGCGCACTGCTCGCCGTGCGCGACGAAGTCAGCAAGGCCGTTGTCGGTCAGGATGCCGTTGTCACCGGGTTGATGATTGCCCTGCTCTGCCGCGGGCACGTTCTGCTTGAGGGTGTTCCCGGCACGGCCAAGACACTCATGGTGCGCGCATTGGCCAAGTCTCTTGCCGTCGACAACAAGCGCGTTCAGTTCACGCCCGACTTGATGCCAGGTGATGTCACCGGCTCACTGGTCTACGACGCACGCTCGGCTGAGTTCACCTTTCGACCCGGACCAGTCTTCACCAACTTGTTGCTTGCCGACGAAATCAATCGCACGCCACCGAAGACTCAAGCAGCACTCCTCGAGGCGATGGAGGAGCGGCAGGTCAGTGTCGACGGCACTCCGCGAGCACTGCCGGACCCCTTCCTGGTGGCCGCGACGCAGAACCCGGTCGAGTACGAGGGCACATATCCGCTCCCCGAAGCTCAGCTCGACCGATTCCTCCTCAAACTCACCATGCCGATCCCTTCCCGCGAGGCTGAGATCGACATCGTGACCCGACATGCCGAGGGGTTCGATCCGCGCAATCTGGACGCCGCTGGTCTCCGGCCGGTCGCTGACGCCGCAGCCCTCAACGCCGCTCGCGCATCAGTGGCGACGGTCCGGGTCGCCCCCGAGGTCGCCGGCTACGTCGTCGACTTGGCGCGCGCCACCAGGAACCTTGCATCGGTCCAGCTCGGCGTCTCCCCGCGCGGCAGCACAGCATTGATCGCCACGGCCCGAGCTTGGGCCTGGCTCAGCGCTCGCGACTTCGTGACGCCGGACGACGTCAAGATCATCGCCAAGCCAACCTGGCGACACCGGCTTCAACTCCGTGCCGAGGCGCAGCTGGAAGGCACCTCGGCCGACGGTGTCCTCGACTCGGTACTGAGTTCGGTGCCGGTTCCCCGCTGACATGGTCATCACTGGTCGAGCCGTTGCAGTCATCGCGCTGTGCGGTGTCACCACGCTCGCGCGACCTCAGTGGTCGACCTTCGGGCTCTACCTGGTGGTCATGGCGACGGTCTTCGCCATCGACTGGGCCAGAGCTGCCGCGCCCCAAGACGTCGAGATCAAACGCAGCGGCGACACCGCCGTACGCGTGGGAGACCCGGCCGCTCTGACGCTTCAGCTCACGAACCGGTCGAGTCGAGCGTTTTCCGGCTCGGTCCGCGACGCCTGGCCGCCGTCGGCTCCAACATCCCCTCGACGACACGACCTCACCATCGAGAGCGGCGACCGTGGCCGCATCACGACCATCGCACAGCCCGAACGCCGAGGGCCTTGTCATGCCGACCGTGTCACACTCCGAGCTCTCGGTCCGTGGGGGCTCATGGGCCGCCAGCGCAGCGTGCGGATGCGCTGGCGTATTGACGTGCTTCCCCCCTTCAACTCGCGCAAGCACCTGCCCAGCAAACTCGCTCGACTGCGCGACCTCGAGGGACGCACGATTGTGCTGCAACGGGGTCAGGGAACGGAGTTCGACTCGCTCCGTGAGTACGTCGTCGGCGACGATGTGCGGTCCATCGACTGGCGAGCTTCCGCGCGCGCCTCCGACGTGATGGTGCGTACGTGGCGTCCCGAACGGGACCGTCACGTTCTGATCGTTCTCGACTGCGGCAGAACATCAGCCGGACGAGTCGGCGATGCCCCCCGACTTGATGCCGGCATCGAGTCGGTCCTGTTGCTCACGGCGCTGGCGGAGCGCGCCGACGACCGGGTGGACGTGCTGGCTTGGGACCGCGGCGTCCGGGGCGCCGTCCAAGGCCAGTCTGGCGCTGATCTCATGGCTGCAACCACCTCGATGCTGGGCAACGTCGACTCCAGCCTCGTCGAGACTGACTGGTCACGCCTGGCCGCCGAGATCGTGCGCCGGGCCAGACATCGATCCCTCGTGGTGTTGCTCACCGCCCTCGACCCAGCTCCACTGCGGCAGGGCGCCCTCCCGGTCCTGCCCCAACTGGTAGGCCGACACCAGGTGGTGGTCGCTGCCGTCAGCGATCCATCGGTAGCTCAGATGCTGGCCGACCGCAGCGATCTGGCAGCGACGTACCGTGCCGCAGCAGCTGCCGGGTTCGGCCTCGAACGTCGTGCGGTTGCGGACCGGCTCACCCGCTTCGGGGTCGAGGTGGTCGACGCACTACCCGGTGACCTCGCACCGGCACTGGCCGACCGCTACCTCGCGCTCAAGGCCGCTGGGCGGCTCTGAGATCGGGCCTTCGCTGCTGGCCTCCCCAGTCGGCCCTGTCTCAGGCAGCAACAGGGCGGGTGGCACCGATGTCGTCCTCACCAAGATCAGTCCCCAGTCCAGCTCGATCGGCCCGTCCGCCGAGCACCGAAACGTAGGTGAGGAAGCTGGCGAGCGCAACGACGCCGATCGCGATCCGCGCCAACGTGGGAAGCCCTGAGGGGGTAACGAACGCCTCGATGACGCCAGAGATGAGCAGCATGACGGTCAGGCCGACGACGGCCGACAGCGTCGAACGGCCTTCCGAGCCGAAGGCGTCGGCCCTCGTTCTCGCACCCGGCGCGATCAGCGTCCACCCCAGTCGAAGCCCCAGCGCTGACGCGACGAAGACGGCGGTTAGCTCCAGCAACCCGTGCGGCAATATCAGACCGAAGAAGAGGTCGAGACGACCGTTTGCGGCCATGAATCCGCCAACGACACCGACATTGGATGCGTTCTGCCACAGCACCCACAGAACGGGCAGGCCGAGCAGACCCCCGAAGGCCAACGAGAGGGCGGCGACCCACGCGTTGTTCGTCCAGACCCTCGCCCCGAAGGACGCTGCGGGATCTGACGAGTAGTAATTTTCGAACTGCTCATTGACCAGCCGGTCGACGTACGCCGGCGGCGCCAACGCTCCTTGAACGTCAGGATTGGCGGCCACCCAAGACCCAATTCCAAAGGCCACGAGCAAGAACCCGAGCGTGACACCGGCAACCCACCACCGTGCTCGGTAGACGAGCAGGGGAAAAGTCACCAAGAAGTACCGGCTGATGTCGTTGGTGGTGAAGCGACGCGTTCCCGTCGTTACGCCACGGGCCCGCGCAACCAGCGTGGATAGCTCAGCAACAAGCGCAGGATCGGGAGCCTCTGACCGCACGATCGATAGGTCTGTTGATGCGCGCCCGTAGAGGTCGACGAACTCGTCGGCCTCTGGGCCCGACAACCGGGAGCGCCTGGTGAGTTGGCGGAGGCGATCCCAGTCAGCGCGATGCGTGGCGACGAATCGGTCAAGGTCCATGGTTCGGGCACAATAGCGCCACACGAGCGGCTCCCGTCGCCGTCTTGGCAGCTGAAGGGGGACCATGTCGCAGCAAGGGGGATACCCAAGCGCAGACGGTTCCGGGCTGGTCACCGGTGAGGCAGTCGTCCTGGACCTACGGCTCGCCAAGGTCCCCAGCCGCAGTCTGGCCTTCTCGGTCGATCTCATCCTGCAGGTGACCGCACTCATCGCCATTGCCTTCTCGGTGGGGGTTGTCGCATCCGCCACCGACGACGTGCTGGCTTATGTCTACTTCTTCGTCGCCTCCATCGCCGTCATCGTCGGCTACCCGGCAACGATGGAGACTCTGACGCGGGGTCGCACGGTCGGAAAGCTGGCACTCGGCCTACGTGCGGTGCGCAACGATGGAGGCGCGATCCGATTTCGCCACGCACTGGTCAGGGCGCTCGTAGCTGTCGTCGAGATCTACTTGTGTTGGGGGGCCATCGCCGTCATCACCAGCCTGATCTCTCCTGAGGGCAAGCGGGTCGGCGACTACGCCGCAGGAACGGTAGTCATCCGCGAACGCGCACCCAAGTCAGTGAAGAACGATTCATTGCCCTGGATTCCTTCCAGCCTGCGGCCCTGGGCGGCCGCCCTCGACCTGAGTCATCTGCAAGCGGCGACAGCCCTCAGCGCCCGCCAGTTCCTTTCCCGCAAAGGCTCCTTGAAGGATGAACCACGCAGTTCCATCGGCCGGGCGCTGGCCAATGAGGTCGCGCTCCAGGTCTCACCGCCGCCACCTGCCGGAGTGAGCGCTGAGCTTTTTCTCAGCGTCGTTCTGGCCGAGCGCAGTCGGCGCGCGCAGGTTGCTGAGCCGCAACAGACTGCGCTCAACGTGCCTCAGCCCGCCCTCGACGCGACGGAGCCCACTGACACCAACAACGGGTTCGCCGCACCCTCCTGATGTGCCGCTCGTCCCTACGTCGACACGATGCCGATCACACCAATCGTGTTCACGACGCAGTGTGCGAGCATCGCCCCGCTCAATCCGCCGTACTGGCGAACGATTCCCAGCACAATCCCGGCAGCCAGTAGTGGTGCGACCCTGAGCGGTTCAACATGGACGAGCGCGAACGGGACTCCCGCAATGATGGTCGCAAGCCATGGCGACCATCCACGTTTGACCGCGGCACCCCAGACCAGTCCGCGAAAGGTCAGCTCCTCGACAAAGGGCGCGCCAAGAGCGATCAAGATCAGGAACAGCGCGTATGCCACCGTGCTGCCGGTCATCGACTCGGCAACGTCAGCTCCAGCCGACGTGACCTCTTTGTTCAGCAACTGGGCAGTGAGGCTCGTGAGGACCGTCATGGCAACAAGCGTCCCAACGCCACCAGCCAGCCCGACTCCTATCGCCCGCCAGGAGACCACAAAACCGTAGGCCGCACGCCAGCCACTGGACTTCCGCCAGGCGGCAATCAGCGGCCAAGCAACCATTCCCGCGAAGAAGAATGCCTGCGCTCCGGTCAGAAACCAACTGCCAACTACTGACGTGGCGTCGACGGCGCCGTCTGCTGTGAACGCATCTGCCGCGCCCAACAGCACTCCAACGGAAAGGAGCACACTGGCCACCAGCGTCGCCGCGACCGTAAGAGCTGACCAACCGACGTCACCGAACCCCCATCGACCCGATGGTTGGCCGTACACCTGGCGAACGCGTCGGACTCGGCTCGGTTCGGAGTCACCTGCTGCCCAGTCAGCGGCCGTGAGTGGCGCGCTGGCCCCGGTCCACCCAAAACCGTCCCAGTAGCGCTGCTGCCCTGGCTGCGTGGGATCGGCGTACCACCCAGCGGTCGGTGGCGCGGTCTCGTCGGTCATTCGCTCGGCTCGGTTGACACAATCCGCAGGTTGAACTGAGCGGACCCAAGGGCACCCATCAGCGAGAGCCACAACATCAGGTACATCTCCGTGGACCGAGCGGCGGCGACTCCCCCTAGGTCACGAACTCGTTCTCGCGACCAACCGAGTTCACCTAGCAAATCGATGACCAATGCCTTGGCCGTTGGGTTGTCTCCGGCGATGAAAAGGTCAGTGGGCTCGGCCAGCGCCGCAGGGTCGACCATGACCGAGGCGTTGACGGTGTTGAGCGCCTTGACGACCTGGGTCAGCGGGAAGGCGAGCTGAATCTGCTCGGCGAGGCTGTCGTCGCCGACTACCGTTAGCCGCGGGGGGAATCCGCCGGAGAAGTCGAGTGGATTCGCGACGTCGACCAGCACTTTGCCAGCCAGCGCATCAGCTCCGGCGGCCATCAGGGCCTCCATCGAGTGGACGCCGGACGTGCAGTTGAAGACGATCTCGCCGAACGCAGCCGCGTCCGCGAAGGTTCCGGCGCTGGCGGTGTCACCGTGCGCCCCCACCCACGCCTGTGCGCTTTCATTCGGTGTCGACCGCGACCCCATGCATACGACGTGGCCAAGGCGGACAAAAGCTGACCCGAGAGTCTCCCCGACCATGCCTGTGCCGAGCACCCCGACGCGCATCTGACAGGCTCCGGGTCAGTAGCGGTAGTTGTCGGGTTTGTACGGCCCGCTCTTAGGGATTCCGAGGTATTCGGACTGGTCATCGGTCAACTCGGTGAGTTGAACCCCGAGCGCATCCAGGTGCAACCTGGCCACCTTTTCGTCGAGGTGCTTGGCCAGCGTGTACACCCCGACCGGGTAGTCAGCAGTCTTTGTGAAGAGTTCGATCTGGGCAATGGTCTGGTTGGCGAACGAGTTTGACATGACAAAACTCGGATGGCCGGTCGCATTGCCGAGGTTGAGCAAGCGACCCTCGCTCAGTACGAGAACGGCATGCCCGTCCGGGAAGTGCCAGAGGTCGACCTGAGGCTTGATGTTCTCGCGGCGCACGCCCGTGTACGTGGCGAGCCCCGCCATGTCGATCTCGTTGTCGAAGTGCCCGATGTTGCCGACGATCGCCTGGTGCTTCATGCGCTGCATGTCAGCAACAGTGATGACGTCCTTGTTGCCGGTAGCGGTGATGAAGATGTCGGCGCTGGCCACGACATCGTCCAAGCGCACGACCTGGTAGCCGTCCATCGCGGCCTGAAGAGCGCAGATTGGGTCGATCTCGGTAACCATCACGCGCGCGCCTTGTCCACGCAGTGACTCCGCTGACCCCTTGCCGACGTCTCCGTAGCCGAAGACAACCGCGGTCTTGCCCCCGATCAGGGTGTCAGTAGCGCGGTTGATGCCGTCGATGAGCGAGTGGCGGCATCCGTACTTATTGTCGAACTTGCTCTTGGTCACCGAGTCGTTGACGTTGATGGCTGGGAAGAGCAGCTCGCCGCCATCAAGCATCTGGTAGAGCCGGTGCACGCCGGTCGTGGTCTCTTCGGTGACACCGCGGATATCGCTGGCCACGTGGGTCCACTTGTTGGGGTTCTCGATCAGGGTGCGGTTGAGCACCCGAAGAACTACCTCAAACTCTTCACTGTCGGCGGTTGATGGGTCAGGGGCACTCCCAGCCTTTTCGAACTCAACACCCTTGTGAAGGAGCATGGTGGCGTCGCCACCGTCGTCGAGGATCATGTTCGGGCCTTGGCCATCGGCTTGGCCCGGCCAGGTGAGGGCCTGCTCGGTGCACCACCAGTACTCCTCGAGGGTCTCCCCTTTCCAGGCGAAGACAGGGACACCAGCTGGCGAATCGACCGAACCCTCCGGCCCCACGACGACAGCGGCCGCCGCGTGATCCTGGGTGGAGAAGATGTTGCAACTTGCCCAGCGCACGTCAGCGCCGAGCGCCGTCAAAGTCTCGATGAGCACCGCTGTTTGCACGGTCATGTGGAGTGAGCCAGTGATCCGTGCTCCAGCCAAGGGCTGGCTACCGGCGAACTCACGGCGAATGGACATCAGGCCCGGCATCTCGTGTTCGGCGAGCCTGATCTCCTTGCGACCGAACTCGGCGAGTGCGAGGTCGGCGACCCTGAAGTGGAGAACCGTGCTGGACATGGGCGCAGGAAGTGTGGGAGCAGTCACGCTGTACAGCGTACCGGGATCGGTGTCCGATCGCCCTGCGACCTCATCCCTCAGGCACCGGTTCGGATTTCGCTACGAAAACATCCGGCTCGAGGTAGATCACGGTGGAGACCGAGATGGCTTCACGAACGCGTACTTCTGCCTCGTTGATCGCCGCGGCCACCTCGGCGACCGACACGTCCGGCCGCAGCGAGATCTTGGCTGCCACCAGCAGCTCATCGGGCCCGAGGAAGAGCGTCTTGAGGTGGATCAGCCGCTCGATGGCCTCAACCTCGAGAATTGCGGCTTTGATCTTCTCCACCTCTGCCGAGGAACCCCCTTCGCCGAGGAGCAGGCTCTTGGTCTCAGTCCCTAGGACCACGGCGATCACCATCAGGAGCAGACCGATGGCGATGCTTCCCAGGCCGTCCCAGATCGAGGCACCGGTAACGGCTGCGAGACCAACACCGATCAAAGCCAGCACCAGGCCGATGAGCGCTCCGACGTCTTCAAGGAGTACGACCGGCAGCTCCGGCGCCTTGGCCCGACGGACGAACTGCACCCACGTCTGTCCTCGCCGCACCTTGTTCGACTCGACGACAGCCGTGCGTAGCGAGAACGACTCAAGGGCGATTGCCACCACAAGCACCACGATGGGGACCAAGATGTTGGTCAGCTCGTCAGGATGCCGAATCTTGTGAATACCCTCGTACACCGAGAAGAGGCCGCCAACGCTGAAGAGGACGATCGAAACGACGAATGCGTAGAGGTATCGCTCACGCCCGTAGCCGAAAGGATGCTCGGGAGTTGCTGACCGTCGCGATCGACGCCCACCCACCAGCAACAACAGTTGGTTACCGGAGTCGGCCAACGAGTGAACCGACTCGGCAAGCATCGACGACGAACCTGACACCAGGAAGGCGAGGAACTTGGTGATCGCGATACCGAGATTGGCCAGCAGCGCGGCGATGATCGCCCTGGTTCCGCTTTCGGCGCTCACCGCTGGCTCTGCCGCTCCTGCAGACGCTTCTTGAGCACCTCGATCGGGGGAATCGGCGTCGGGTCGACCCCACCGAGCAGTCCGAGGTACACGCTGGCGAAGTCGCCGATGGCGCATAGGCTGGCCATCCGCTCCAGCGGGTGCTCACCTACGGCCACCAACCGGCTGACTGAGACACCGCACTCGCCGGCCAGAACCTCAGCTTCGTCGGCCGCGACGGCCACCTCCCACTGCTCGACCGTGTCTCTGAGCAGAACGAGACGGATCGGAAGGCCCGCTGCCGTCGGCGCGCTGAAGGTGACCACCTGGTTGTGCAGCGCCTCCGGCAAAACCCCGTTGACCGCTGGGTACTTAGCGTTCTCGGCCAACTGGCAGAGCAGCCGGTATGCCGCGATCCCCGCCAGGTCGCTGCTGCCCCAGATCATTGGCAGCGTCCCCACCAGCTCTGCCGCAAGCTTCTTGGCGGGGTTCTGATCGATCGACACAGTCGGCGCGCACTGAGCGGCCAATCCGTCGAGCAGATCGGCGACAGCTTCGAGCCGCGCTGGCTCAGCGTCAACAACTCCCAAGGCGTCTGCGGCAACAAGAAGTGGGACGGACAACGCCCAGAGATTGGCGCGGGGTGGACGCCCAGCAGGAACAGGCACCCAGGGGATGTTCGAGGCGATCGCGAGCTCGACCAAAGGCGAGCCTTTCGCCGCTACGACAACCGTCCGCGCGCCCCGCTCGATGGCAGTTCGAGTACATGACATCGTTTCTGCTGTTCGCCCAGAGCTCGAGACCGCGATCACCAGGTCGTCGGGGCCCACCCAGGCCGGCAAGGTCCAGCCACGCACGCGTTCTACGGGAACAGGGCACTCAGGACCTGCCGCGGCTTGCAGCACGTGTCCGGCGATTCCCGATCCGCCCATTCCTGCGACCACAACTGCGCGGGGTCGGCCACCGTGCCGCACACCAACGACCCCTGACTGCTCGCAAGCCACAAGGGCCTGTCGTACCTGTTCGCCTGCTGAAGCGACGGCGTCGAGCATGCCACCGGGGTCTGCCCCTCGCACGGACTCGAGGTCGTCCAGATCGACGGGGTTGGCGTTCGCGGGGATTTCAGCTGCCATGGTCGGCCTCTTCGACCAAGAGGATGGGGATGCCATCACGAACGGGATAACGCAGGCCACAGCCCTCGTCCGAGCAGACGAGCGTCTCGACAACGCCTACATCAGGAATCGGCAGAAACTGCGAGTGGCACTGAGGGCAGACGATGATCGCGAGCAGCTCGGGGTCGATGTTCGATGCCTCAGCCATCAAGAGCCACCGCGGATCTGCCTGAGCACTTCATCGCGGACGGCTGCCATCTTCTGCGGCTCTTTCGCTTCGACGTTAAGTCGCAACAGAGGCTCGGTGTTACTGGCACGTACGTTGAACCACCACGAGTCAGCGGACGCCGCACCCATCACGGTCAGGCCATCGAGCTCGTCGATCGTGATACCTGACCGGGTCACCCAACTCTCCTTGATGGCTGCGAGGACCGCGGACTGGTCGCCAACGGTTGAGTTGATTTCGCCGCTCGCCGCGTAGCGATCGTAAGAGGCCAGCAGCTGTGAGAGCGGCGCTGTGGAGCCTCCCAGCGCAGCAAGGGCATGCAGCCCTGCGAGCATTCCCGAGTCGGCACGCCAGAAGTCTCGAAAGTAGAAATGCCCAGAGTGCTCACCACCGAAGACCGCACCGGTCTCAGCCATCACGCCCTTGATGAACGAGTGACCGACGCGCGTGCGAACTGCCGTACCCCCCGCCTCGGCCACGACCTCGGGCACGGTCTGGCTGGTGATGAGGTTGTAGATCACCGTTCCACCCGGGTCGCGGGCAAGTTCCCGGTCAGCAATCAGCGCTGCCAGCACGCTCGGTGAAACGATCTCGCCGCGCTCGTCGACCACGAAGCATCGGTCGGCGTCGCCATCGAACGCAAGTCCAATATCCGCCCCGTGCTCGATTACGGCGGCTTGTAGATCCCGCAAGTTCTCTGGGTCAATGGGGTTGGCTTCGTGGTTCGGAAAAGTGCCGTCAAGCTCGAAGTAGAGCGGGATCATCGTCATCGGCAGGCCGTCGAAGACCGCGGGGGCAGTGAGACCTGCCATGCCGTTGCCGGCATCGATGACGACGGTCATCGGGCGCACCTGGCCAAGATCGACCAGCGCGCGAAGGTGCCCGACGTAGTCGGCCAGCATGTCTCGCTCGGTGATCGTTCCCCTCGACTCGCCGGAACCGGTGACACCGAGGGCCAGTGCTTGCTTGATGGTCGCCAGACCTGACTCCTGACCGACCGGAGCAGCGTAGGCGCGACAGAGTTTGATGCCGTTGTACTGCGCAGGATTGTGACTTGCCGTGAACATCGCGCCAGGCAGGCCTAACAGCCCAGAGGCGCAGTAGAGCTCGTCAGTGCTCGCCAGCCCGATCAGAGTGACATCAACTCCGAGAGATGCGACACCATCGGCAAAGGCAGCAGCCAACTCCGGCGAGGTGGGACGCATGTCGTGTCCGACCACCATCCCGGACACTTTCCCGTCGGCAGCCTCGGCAGCCAGGACCTGCACGAATGCGGCGCCAACAGCGCGACAAATCGTCGCATCGAGCTGGTCAGGCACCACGCCACGGATGTCGTAGGCCTTGATGATCGACGACAGCACCCCGGCGTCGACCGGAGCGAAGGCTTCGGGTTCAGAAGTCACAACGGTGGACCTTACCGAGCCGCCGAAGGCGCTGAGGTTCCGAGGTCAGCGGGGCTTACGGGCCTTGTCGAGGACGGTGGTCACCGGCAGCTCTCGGTGCTGGACGCCACTGGCGTCCACCCACGTCTTGTGCTCGCAACGGTGACACGAGACGAACTCGACCGGCGTCCCATCAGTGAGTGTCATCGCAAGGTGCGTGATGCGATCGCTGCCGCACTCGGCACAGATGATGTCGGGGCGTGCCCCGGCCTGGGTGAGCGAACCGAGCGGAACGGTCAAGGGCTGCGATGACGAGCGGGCCATGAGATTTCCTCCTCCAAGGCGATCCCGGAGGGTGCCGGGCGGACCGTACGGGCGGCGGACCGTTATCGCTGAGGATCTATCGGCAGAAAGGGTCGCCGAGGTTGAATTCAGGGAGGTTCCTGGCATAAGCCTTAAAACGGACATTCCGCGAGCGCAGTCTGGACCGGTCAGACCTCGGAGTCCTCCAGTGGCGGCAGCACCCACAGGTGTCCGCGACGGCCGTGCTCGGGCGCTGTCCCGCGCGTCGGGTCATGGCCAGGACTCGGTGCGGGAGCATCGGGACGTCCCGCCTCACGGACCGCATCAGCGAGCGCCTCGAGATCGTCGCTGCTGGGTCCCACCATCGCGGGGTCAGGAGTCAGCCGGACGATCTCCCAGCCGCGGGGGGCGGTGAGTCGGCCGCCATGGACCTCGCAGAGGTCGTAGCAGTGCGGCTCGGCATAGGTCGCCAGCGGCCCTAGCACGGCCGTTGAGTCAGCGTAGACATAGGTGAGCGTCATTACGGCGGTGCGGTTGCACGCACTGCGCGAGCAACGCCTCATCGGACTCACGGCGTGACGGTATCGGTCTGGCTCCGCCGAATCGGTGATTTCCCGCCATCCGCCTGCCGTGTCGTTCTCGCCCCCACCGTGTGCTGCCCAGTCCCTAGGGTGGTGACCGTGGTCAGAAGGCACCGGCACGGGCGCGGCCTGCGGGTCACCGGTGGCAACTCACCCCGGTCAGCGGTCGGCCTCCAACGCGTGATGCCGGTGGTCGACGCAGCTGCCCTCCGCCTCGCGCGGCTCACCGGTGCTGGGCACCCGGAGTCGGCGATTCCCGCTTTCGATGTCACCGTCGAACCGGTTCCTCCAGGCGACCGGATCGACCAGAGCGAGCCTTCCGATGTCGCCGATGGCGCCCTCCTTGCGGTGCACCGGACGTCATCGGAGGGGGCCATCATCATCACCCTTTTCGCCCGACCGCTATTGCTCTGGACCGACGGCACGGAGACGTCGCTACCCCGCCTGGTCCGCCAGGCGATCGCCGAGCAACTTGCCATTGCCGTCGGCGTCGCCGCCCAGGATCTCGATCCCGAGGCCGACTGATCCCGCGGTCGTCGGCTCGCTGGCGGAGGTCAAAGTGGTCAGCCCGTTGACCCCACAACGATCTGGGGAATTGCCTCCCGCACCTGGGCGAGCAGCCGCGCTGTCGTGAGCGGGAAAGACGTCACCAAGGGGCCACGTGGACCCTCCTCGTCGAGCATCCGCACGCCGTAGAGCGGCCCAGCGCCCCCAGGGGTCACGACCAGCCCGTACGACTCGACCTTGTTGTCGTTGCCCTTGCCGCCCTTAGCGGGACGAGCCTTGGGTGGCTCCACGGTGACCACCTGCGTCGTTCCCGCAGGAAGGTCGACGCGAGCAGCCGTCCACTCCTTCCCGCCGGCGAAACCCGTGACGACCGCGGTCGCATCTGCCTCAGGCGCGGTCAGGATGAGTCGAGTCTGCAGATCGGCTGACGTGCGGTTGTCCGGGACGACCGCTGGAGCATCGATCGCGTTCGCAGCGGCCAGGTAGAGCACGTCACCGAAGAGATCGGGGTTCTTCAGCTCCACCCGCGCCCCTGCCGTGACCGGGACGTCGGAGGAGATCACAATTGCTGCGGGGTCACCCCGCAACGCCTCGGTGAGATCGACCGTCGTGACTCCGCCAGCTGGCACTTCGACGACGTCAGCGCCTTGGGGGGTGAACGAGCCCTCCGGGGTGATGATCGAGACGGTGGCCACGGCAGCCTCTTCCGGCGCGACGATGTCGAGGTGCACTTGACTGTCGCGGCCCTGGTTGACGGCTGGAACACCAGGAATCACGAGGTCGGTTGCTGGTGCCTCCGCTTGGGGAAACCAGTCGGTGCCACGCGGCTCGAAGCCGAAGACGTCGGTCTCGGTGATCGCAGCCGTCAATCGCCCGACGCGCACTTGAACGTGCACCCCCAGAACGTTTTCGCCTGGCGCCACCTGGTCCAGCCGAACGTCGACACTCGTGCGTGCCTTCACCTGGATCCCTCTGGCGGCTGGTGCATCGACGAGCCCGCCTCGTCCGTGAAAAGTCACGTCGACCGTTGCCGTCGCAGACTCAGGATTGGTGAGGACCAGGACGGCGCGGTCACCCACACCGGAGGCCGGCCCGACGAACCAGAAGTCGGTGCCCGTCGGCTGACACTGCGTTGAGGCCAAGCCACGACCTTGACCGTCCACCGTGCGTTCGGTCTGCGTCACCGAGAACCCCGGAGCCAACGCACCTGACGCAGCACCGGTAACGGAGTCGCGTTCACCGTTGCGCCCGACGTAGGTGCCTCGGTCACCGGGTTCGCGAAGACTGATCAGCGTCTCCTCCTTGGACTCAACGGGGACCAGGGTGCGCACCACACCGCTGCCAGAAGCATCGAGAGCGACGCCAGCAACCTTCGGTGGAGTGGCTGCTGCAACGGCTGACTCGGTGAATCCCTCACGCGAGCGCAGTCCGGGGCAGGCCACCGTGGTCTCGCTGACCGGAACCAGTTGCGGCGTCACGGCAGAAGGCGCCGAGCGGTCAGCGCCGAACACCGTTGCGGCCGTTGCGGCCGCCACGACCAATAGGACGACCAGCAGCAGCTGCACAGCGGGACGACCCCACAGGTGCCCGGACCGCGCGCTCATACCGCTTCCTCGTCCACGCGCCGCCGGCCAGGCAGCGCGATCAACACGAGGGCAATGACGATCAACAACTGGCCCCCTACCAGCACCCGACGCCACGGGTTGTCGACGGAGATCTGCACCTGGGCCGGCGCGGCTCCGGCGACGAACCGCTGGGCCCAGTCTGACGCCCCGCTGGTCGGCAACTCACGCGTACCGGTGTCTGTGGACGCAGTGGCCACCCAGCCGTCGTCGGCAAGTTCGGCGAGCTCGATCAGGCGATCGGTGTCGGCAGCAGGGACATCGATGGCGACGGCGCCAGGGTCACCTGGGACCTCCGACGAGAGCACGGCGCGCTCTTCGTCGGCAAGCAGCCGAACCCGGCCGGTGGGCTGCTCCACCCTCCAAAGGGAGGACTCACCCGGGTTGGCGATCCGCAAGAGCCCGGGAGCGGAGTCCAGGGCAACCTCGAGGT
Organism: Candidatus Nanopelagicales bacterium; assembly: GCA_038316135.1. Lineage (GTDB taxonomy): Bacteria > Actinomycetota > Actinomycetes > JAHEKZ01 > JAHEKZ01 > JAHEKZ01. Next base: position 25,826 of record JBBQAL010000017.1, read on the forward strand.
CAGGATCGACCGGAGCGACGGCAAGGACGTACTGCACGGCACGGTCGGCCAACTCGTCAACGGGTGCGCTACCAGCGCCGGATGCAAGGTCGGAGACCACGCGATCCAGCGAAGTCAGCTGGTCGACGCTGGGAGCGGTTTCGACGTCCCCCCACTGCGCGTCCCTAGACCGTAGGACGGTGTAAGCCAACCGACCAGACGCAGGCTGCACCACCAGGGTGCGGATCTGTTCGGGGAGGTCGGACTGGGCGCGCACGAAGGCTGGCAGCGGGTTGGCGACGCCACGGTCGAGCGGATCGGTGGCACCGCGCCCCATCCAGGTGACCGCCCAGATAAGCGGGCTCACTGCGGCCATCAGCACAACCACCGCAAGCACCGGTTGACGCCAGGTGAATGCCGCGCGCTGCAATCGGGTCCTGCTGCCCATGACAGCTGTGGCGATGGCGACCAAACTTGCCGCGACCGCAAACACCAGCACCGAACCGCTCCAGACCGTGACGGGTACTGCGCTGGTGTCCGGCGTCACCGCCAAGGCTTCGAGCACCAGCGCCCAGGTGAGGCTGACGCCGACGACGACGAGTGCACCCCGCACTGGTCGCCGCAACTGAGCTCGAAGCACCGCAGCCAGGCACGCAACCACCAAACCAAGGCCGAACCACCAGGGCGCAGACCACCAGCCGCCAGCATCAAGGAAGACGGCGTGCCAAGCGGACTCTTCGTCACCCACCCAGGGGACCCCAGGCTCAAGAAGCAGCACGGTCGGATCAGCGGCAGCGACCGGCCACCACGGCAGCAGCACCAGCACCGGACCAAGCAGCAGGGAAAGCGCTGCGAGGCGTGCACGCAAACCCGTGACCCACAAGGCGAGCGCCAAGCAGAGCACGCCAACCGGCACAATGAGCGGTGGGGCAAGCGCCACCATGGCGGCGATCAGCAACACCGCCGTGGCAGCTGCTCTCGTGGAAGCAGGTCGCCTCGCCAGGCCAACAGCTCGGGCCGCCGCCACGGCCGCCAATGGCAGCAGCACTCCCACCAGCACGGTGGTCCAGCGACCCTGAGCCGTGGCAGCGAGGAAGACGGGGTTGAGTGCGTAGGCAGCTCCGATCCACACCCGGAGCCGAACCGAGAGCCCGAACGAACCCGTGACCATGTAGCCAAGAAGCCCGGCTACGGGGGGCCCAAGGACCAGCACGGTCGGCACTACCCACGTCGCGTGGCCAAGCAGCAGGGTGGCTAGCAGACCAAGTACGGCAGTCGACGGGTGCGCCATGGTGTTACTGCCCATCGTGACCGGGTGCCAGGCGCTTGTGTACGCCTGCCACACATCTGATGCCCCGATCGGCATCGGAAGCAACGCTCCTCCGTGCAGCACCCCATCGCGGTAGAGACCGCGCCAGGCGATCAGCTGCACCGCCGCCAGACCGGTGAACAAGATCACGCCAGGGCGCCGAACCCAGCGACGAAGCCGTCCGGTCCCCGGTCCAACGAAGGCATCGAGATCATCGTCGGTGGGACCGGACTCCAAGATCGTGCTCGGCGCAACGTCGGTCTCGACACTCAGCGAACCGGCCAACGTCTCGAGGCTGTGTCGGACCTGCTGACCAGGTGGCGGAAAGAGTGACCGGAGACTGCTGGCCTTGACCAACCGCCACCGCCTGCGGGCGCGCCTGGCCACCCGCAACCGGTGCGGCCGCATCAACACCGCACCAACGGCCGTCATCTCGACGGCAGCCTCTCGCGGAGCTTTCGCCAGAACGTTCCCGAGCGCCCGAACCAGGGTTTGGAGCAGGAGCCAGAGCCACCGAAGAAGCACCGTGGAGCCTCGGCCGTTCGCCAGAAGGGTGTAGAGCGCGCTCGCTCGGTCGGTGGCGTGTGGATCGGCCAGGACGCCAGTGCGTCGCCCCCTCGCCATGGCCTCTGCGTGGTGCAGAACCGCATCGGTGGCTACGGCCACTCGATGTCCGGCGAGGTTGACCCGCCAGCCGAAGTCGACGTCCTCCCGGAAGAACGGCAACGACCGATCGAACCCGCCAAGGTCGCTCCAGAGGTCGCGACGTACGAAGAGCCCAGCGCTGCCCACCGCAAGGGCGTCGCGTTGACCGTCGTACTGTCCCTGGTCCTGTTCACCAGGCTCGAGCCCGGTGTGCCGCCGCCCTGCGCGTGAGATCGACACTCCCACCTCGAGCAGCCGGCGTGGTTCGTCCCACCCGAGCACCTTCGGCCCCCACACCGCGACGGAGGGCTGGTCGGCAGCGTTGCGCAGCAGTGCCCCCAACGTGTCCGGCTCAGGGGCGCTGTCGTCGTGCAGGATCCAGAGCCAGCTGGACGCCGGGGCCGCCTCAACGCCGGCGTGCACTGCAGCGGCAAATCCCGTGTCAGCTGGGAGGGTGACGACGCGGTTGACCGACCCCGCCTGCGCGAGCAGCGCCGCGGTGGAGTCCGCAGAGCCGGTGTCAACGGCGATAACGGCGTCCGGAGCTGGGTCGAGCGCAGCAAGAGCACTAAGTGTGCGCGGCAGGAACCCATCGCCGTCGTGAGCGACGAGCACCGCGACGACGCCCAGGTCGTCGGGTGTTTCGGGGAGTGGGACGTCTCGGCTCATGGTCGGCGCCCCACCCTACGTGTCTTCCGGCGATGGGCAGCACCGCGGTGCGACGACCGGGTCGAGCGCGGCGTGTCCGGAGCTCTGGCTAAACCGCTTCCTTCTTCAGCCGCCGACGCTCCCGCTCGGACAGGCCACCCCAGATTCCGAAGCGCTCGTCGTGAGCCAACGCGTACTCCAGGCAGTCACCACGCACGTCACAGCCGAGGCACACCTTCTTCGCCTCGCGGGTCGACCCACCCTTCTCCGGGAAGAAAGCCTCCGGGTCGGTCTGCGCACAGAGCGCTCGCTCCTGCCACCAAAGCTCAGGATCTTGCTCTTCCATCAGACTGATGGCCTCGGTCACCGTTCCTCCTCGACCCAACGGGTGTCGCTCGGCCACGGACTGGTCGAACGACATGCGTGGAATTACAGGGGTGTCGTTGCCCTCCTGTCAACACTTTCTCTGCTATTCGTTCCACGGGAACGACACGGAGCGTGACTAATCCGTCACGGAAGGCACCCACGCTTGCGGCATCGCCGCAGGTCAGCGGGCTATGGAGGGTTCAGGGAGGATCCCTCCGGTGTCAGTGGACCTTTCGGACCTTTCTTGCGAGACCGGACCGTAGGTGGTCGTCCGCTGCCGAGCTGGGCGTCCGACTTCGGCGGCCCAGGAGACCAGCTCGGCCACCGGTGTGGCCGAGCCATGGGCGCTGCCGGCCATCCGGCTGATCGTCTCCTCCATGAGTGTCCCGCCCAGGTCATCGGCCCCCGATCTGAGCATCGTCTGGGCCCCCAAGGCGCCCAGCTTGACCCACGAAACCTGAATGTGGTCGATGCGTCCGTTCAGAAGCAGCCGAGCTGCGGAGTGCACCGCTCTGGTCTCGCCCGGAGTCGGACCAGCGCGTCCGATACCCGCCAGATACAGCGGCGCAGACTGATGGACGTACGGCAGTGGGACGAACTCGGTGAAACCAGCCTTTCCGTGCGACTTTGCGTTGTCCTGAACGGCTGCCAACACCCGAAGGTGGGTGAGCCAGTGGTCGGGCCGATCCACGTGCCCGAACATCATCGTGCTGCTCGTGGGTAGTCCGAGACGGTGTGCGGACTCGATGACCTCAACCCAGGTCGAGGTGGGCAGTTTCCCCTTCGTCAAGAGCCAGCGGACGTCGTCGTCGAGGATCTCCGCCGCCGTTCCCGGCAGCGACCCGAGCCCCGCTTCCTGGAGCGCTGCCAGGAACTCTGGAATCGACGAACCGTCATGCGCAGCGCCGGTCGCAACCTCCATCGGGCTGAACGCATGAACGTGCAGGTCGGGAAGCGCCGTCGTGATCGCTCGCACAAGATCGACGTAGTGGGTCGCCGGGATCTGCGGGTCGATGCCGCCCTGGAGGCAGACCTCGGTTGCCCCAAGATCCCAGGCCTCAACTGCCCTTTCGACCACTTCGTCGATCGACAGAGTGTAGGCGTCGGCGTCGGTCCGACGCTGGGCGAACGCGCAAAAGCGACAGCCGGTGTAGCAGATGTTGGTGAAGTTGATATTGCGATTGACGACGTAGGTGACCTGGTCCCCCACGACCTCTCGACGCAGATCATCGGCGAGCGCAGCCACGACCTCGAGCTCGGCATCTTGAGCAGTCAGGATCGCCAGCGCGTACCTCTCGTTGTGTGGCAACAACAGCGCGGCAGGATTGCGTTCGGCGACCCGGAGTGCGTCCCGAACGTCAGAAGCAATCGGGCTCGAGGCTTGGGAACTGGCACTCGCTGCGACATCGAGCCACGAGCCGAACGCTTCGTCGACATCACTGCGCGCAACGGTGCGCCGACCTTCGGAGTCGATGGCCATGTGCAAGTCGACGCGGCCGAGGTCCGCGAGTCGATCGGGCTCCTGCCACGGCATTCCTTGGGGCCGAACGCCTTCACCGGCGAGGCCACCATTATCTGCGAGCGCGTCAACGTGCGGTTGCACACGCGGGTCGATCCAGCGCTCACCCCGGCGTGCATGCGACGGATGGACCGTGAGCCGCTCGCGCAGCACGAAGCCCGAAGCGGCAGTTTCGTCGGCCAACACGGTCAGATGTGGCCATGGCCGCTCCGGGTTGACGTGGTCAGGGGTCAGCGGGCTGACGCCTCCCCAATCGTCGATGCCGGCGGCAAGCAGTCTCGGCAGCGCGTCGAGTTCGGAGAGATTGGGGGGCACCTGAAGGCGCATGGAGGGTCCCAGGATCACCCGCGCAGCCGCGACCGTTGCCAAGAAATCATCGGCGCCAACGTCCTCGACACCAGCCATGGCGGTGCCGGCCTTGGCCCTGAAGTTCTGAACGATGACTTCCTGCACATGGCCATGGCGTCGATGAGCCGACCGAATCGCCAGCACCGTCTCAGCACGCTCGACCAGGGTCTCGCCAATCCCGACAAGAACCCCGGTCGTGAACGGGACAGACAGTCGTCCAGCGTTCTCCAGAACGGCGAGCCGGACCGCTGGCTCCTTGTCAGGCGACCCGAAGTGCGGTGACCCGGGCTGGGACCACAACCGCCGACTCGTCGTCTCGAGCATCATCCCCATCGATGGGGCGACCGGCTTCAGACGCAGCAACTCGTCCCAGGTCATGACCCCTGGGTTCAAATGCGGCAGTAACCCGGTTTCCTCGAGCACCAGAATGGCCATCGCTCTGACGTAGTCGAGGGTGCTGGTGTAGCCAGCCTCGGCCAACCAGTCCCTGGCAACGGGCCAGCGCTCTTCGGGTCGGTCCCCCAACGTGAAGAGGGCTTCTTTGCACCACTCGGCAGCTCCTGCCCCGGCAATGGCCAGCACTTCGTCCTGCGATAGGAACGGCGCTGGGACGTCCCCGGGGGCAGCAACGAACGTGCAGTAGTGGCATCGGTCGCGGCAGAGCCGGGTCAGCGGGATGAACACCTTGCGTGAGTAAGTGATGACGCCAGGGCGTCCGGCGTCAGCGAGACCGCAGTCGCGCAGCCGGCCAGCAAGGTGCAAAAGCTCATCGAGTTCAGGACCCCTGGCGGCCATCAGCGCCGCACCCTCCCCGGCATCGAGCTCTCTGCCCTGCTCAGCACGACGCAGAGCCCGGCCGATCTGTGCCGCGGTGGGCGAAGGGCCAGATGTCGGGGATAGCACCAGTCGAGCGTACGTCAGGGTTCGGTAATGACCTCGTCATCGCATTGCTCTCGGATCGGCACGCGACCTTCTCTAGCGTCAAGATCGCCAGCTTGTACTCGACACGACAAGGACAACTTCATGATTGCTACCCGAATCGCAGCCACGGCAGCCGCCCTGGTCCTCGGCCTGGCCCCCGTCGCCATCGCCGGGACCGCGCAGGCCGACAGCAGCAACCCGCAGGGCGCCAACTTCGGCAAGCTCTACTACGACGGCGCGATCGTACGAACCGTCGCCACACCGACGAGCCAGCCCGGACAAGGGGTCGACGCGATCTATCCAGTCGTCGGCGGGGTCTCCGGGCAGCTCGCTGTGACCTCGGCGGCCCCAGGCGACAACTACCACGGCGGTCGTTGGGCGGTGAACGTTGTCAGCTGGAACACAACTCCGTACCTACTGACCTCCGACGAGGCTGTGCTGGCCGCGGCAACCGCTGGCCACGTGACGATCGCCCGGCTGCCAAATGCGGACTTCGTCTGCCCTGTCGCCGGTCGCTGACCGCCGAGTACGGGTGCTCACGGCGATGCGCACGTACGCTGACGCCGTGAGCACCCCCTCCAGCTCGGCCCCGCCGTTGACTCCCGCGCCGACTGCCTCGCTGGCAACTGTGCTTGTAGTCGACGACGACCGGACCGTTGCTGAAGTTGTGGTCACATACCTCGAGCGAGCGGGACTGCGCACATTGCACGCCGCAGACGGAGCGTCAGCGCTGACCGCATTCACCGCAGAGTCTCCGGATCTGGTGGTCCTCGACCTGATGCTCCCCGACCTCGACGGGTTGGAGGTCTGCCGTCGCATCCGCTCGAGCTCGGACACTCCCGTGATCATGCTCACCGCACTCGGCGACGAGGTAGACCGCGTGCTCGGGCTCGAGGTCGGCGCAGACGACTACGTCACCAAGCCGTTCAGCCCTCGCGAGCTGGTGTTGCGCGTTCAGTCTGTGTTACGCCGAGCTGCTCGCGAACCAGATGATGCCGCGGCGACTCACCCGCACCGGGTGCTCCGCGACGGCGACCTTGTTCTCGACACCGCGGCTCACACCGCTGCAAAGGCCGGAGAACCTCTCCCCTTGACGAGCCGTGAGTTCGACCTGCTGGCATTCTTGTTGGCGAACCCGGCTCGCGCTTTCACCAGAGCTGAGCTGATGGAACAAGTGTGGGGCTGGTCCTTCGGCGACCAGTCGACCGTGACGGTGCACGTGCGAAGGCTGCGAGAAAAGGTCGAGCCCATGCCCACCACTCCCGTCCGTCTGATGACCGTCTGGGGCGTTGGCTACCGCTGGGACTCCGAAGAGGCAAACTCGTGAACCCGTGGGCTGCTGTGACGCTAACGGCCCTCCTCAGCAGCGCCATCGTCGGAGCAGTCGGTCTGGTACTTCTGCACTTGCTGGGTCGCCGCTCGGCCCGCACCTTGGCGTGGCTGGCACCGGTCACCGCCGTGGTCGCCGTTGTGGTCGGCGTCGTGGCGACCGCTCAGCGGATGTTCCTCTCCTCCCATGACCTCGGCGTCGTCCTGGTGGTGTGCGCAACCGCCGGCGTCGTCGCTGTGGGCATCGGTCTACTGCTGGCACGGCGCGTCGACCAGATCGAACTGCACTCGCGCGATCTCGCCGAGGAGCGCGCCAGAGCGGAGGAGGCTGAGCGGACCCGTCGTGAGCTGGTGGCATGGGTGTCGCACGATCTCCGGACCCCTCTCGCCGGTATGCGCGCGATGACCGAAGCACTCGAGGACGGCGTTGCACGAGACCCCGCCCGCTATCACCGGCAGATGCGCACCGAGGTCGACCGTCTCACCGGAATGGTCGACGATCTGTTCGAGCTCTCACGCATCAACGCCGGAGCACTGCACCTGGTGCGCGAGCAAATCTCGCTGGCAGACGTTGTGGGCGATGTCGTCGCTGCCGCTGCTCCCTTGGCTACTGCCCGCGGAGTGCACATCGCCGCGCAAGCAGAGGCGGGCGGCGGGGACACGATCAAGGCCGACGAGCGTGAACTACGTCGAGCGATCGCCAACTTGGTCAGTAACGCCATTCGCCACACCCCTCATGACGGCACTGTGCAAGTGGCTGCGTCTGTGGTCGACGGCACCGCCCGAGTTACGGTGACGGACGCATGTGGCGGCATCGCGGACGCAGACCTCGCCCGCGTCTTCGAGGCCGGCTACCGCGGCGACCAGGCCAGGACACCAGATCCGGATGGCGGCGCCGGTCTGGGGCTAGCCATCGTTGAGGGGATCATCAACGCCCATGGTGGCGCAGTCGACGTTCAGAACGTCAGTGGAGGGTGCCGGTTCGAGCTGCTGATTCCGGCGTCCAGCTGATCGTCACGACGTCGCGGTGATACCCGGGATCGATATCGGTCAGCGCGGCAGCAACCTCAGATTCACGATGTTCGGCCAGACAGAGCCGCTGCGCCACGAGCTCCGCTCGCTCCTCGAGCGATTCGCTGTCGGAGCCATCAGCTGCGGCAGGGTCAAACTGTTGCCAGTACTCCGCTCGCAGGTCGGCAACGCCCATCGCGCCGAGGATCTCCACGACGTCACCAGCGATCGGCGCCAGGGGCCGATCCACGCCATGAAACTGTTTCCAGAGCGGGTTCATCCACGAAAGCGGATGGTGTGGCGGCAGTTCGAGCACCACCCGGCGCTTCGCCTTGGCGTCGAGCGCCGTCAAGAAGGGCACGATGTCGGCGACGTTGTAAACGACATGATGCACAACGACCACGTCGTGCGTGGCGACGTCAGCTGCAACAGCCGGCCAGGCGCCGAGCACCTCGCGGTGAGCGACTCCAGCCGCGGCTGCCCGCTTGGCGAAAGCTTCCAACATCGCGGCCTGGCCGTCGACTGCAGTGAGCGATGTGGCCCAAGGCACGAGTGGCAGCGATGCCGCTCCAGCACCGGCGCCGACATCGAGCACCGAACCGGGGTCAACTCGGAGCACTTCGGCAGCGCGTTCGAACGAGACACCGCCTGGATCCTTCACCGCTCGATCGGCGCGGCCAGAAAACCGTTCGACCGGGAGGATCCAAGGATCGCGCGTTGCAGCATCCAGAATGTGCGGCGGGATGGCCCACATCGCCAGGGCGTCGCTCCAGCGCTGGGCCATGGCCGAGAGGTCCGCGGGTCTGCTCACTGACAAGATGCTGCCATGCGAATCACCGCTCTGGCAGGGGGCATCGGCGGCGCCCGCTTTCTGCGGGGTCTCCAAGAGCACCTGCGAGGGCGCACCGATGATTGGGCCGGCGCCGAAATCACCGTGATTGGCAACACCGCGGACGACATCACCCTGTTCGGTCTGCGGGTCTGCCCCGACCTAGACACGGTGATGTACACCCTTGGTGGAGGCATCCACGAAGGGCAGGGCTGGGGGCGTGCAGATGAGACGTTCACCACCAGCGCCGAGCTAGCCGCCTACGAAATGCCACCCGACTGGTTCACCCTCGGCGACCGCGACATCGCCACCCACATCGTGCGCACCCAGATGCTGCGCGCCGGCTGGTCACTCACTGACGTCACGGCTGCCCTTTGCTCCCGCTGGAAGCCTGGAGTTCGACTACTTCCGATGAGCGACGATCCCGTCGAGACTCATGTTGTGGTCCTTGACGACAACGGGGCACGTGAAGCGTTGCACTTCCAAGAGTGGTGGGTGCGCGAGCAAGCCAAGCGAACCGCCCAGGAGTTCGTCTACCTCGGTGCCGCTGAGGCCAAGCCGACATCGGCCGTACTGGACGCGTTGGGCGACTCTGACGTGGTGCTGCTGCCGCCATCGAACCCGGTGGTCAGCATCGGTGCGATCCTTCAGGTCCCGGGGATCGGCGATGCTCTGCGCTCGACGACCGCACCTGTTGTCGGCGTCTCGCCGATCATCGGTGGCGCCCCGGTTCGAGGGATGGCAGACGCATGCTTGTCTGCAATTGGTGTCGATGTCTCGTCAGCCGCCGTAGCCGGCCACTACGGTGCCAGCATTGCCGGGGGGCTACTCGACGGCTGGCTGGTCGCCGAAGAGGACGCATCAACGCCGGCACCTGCTGGCGTCATCCAACGGTCCCGGCCGCTGCTAATGACGTCGATCGAAGACGCTGCGGCGATTGCCGGTGACGCACTGGACCTCGCCATCGACCTGCGTCGTTGAGCCGAATGCGCAGCCTCCACGTCGTCGCGCTCGAGGGCCTGCCGCAGATCACGGCGAGCCACGACCTCGCGGCGCTCATCGTCACGTCCAACGCGGGGCTTCAGCACGGCGACATCGTCGTGGTGTCGAGCAAGGCGGTGAGCAAGGCCGAAGGCCGAGTGGTCGCAGGCGACCGCGATGACGCGGTCGCCGCAGAAACCCTACGCATCGTCGCCGAGCGCGACGGCCTGAAGATCGTCGAGACGCGGCATGGCCTTGTACTCGCGGCGGCCGGCGTCGACGCGAGCAACGTCGCGGCTGGATCGCTGGTGCTGTTGCCTGAAGATCCTGACGCGTCCGCCCGGGTGCTGCGGGCGTCGCTGCAAGCAGCGGTTGGTTGCATGCTCGGCGTGATCGTCACGGACACCGTCGGACGCCCGTGGCGCCTCGGTCAGACCGATGTCGCCATCGGCGTTGCGGGCGTCAACCCACTGCTGGACCTCCGGGGCACGCCAGACATGAACGGGCGGATGTTGGACGTGACGGTTCCCGCCGTTGCCGACGAGATTGCCGCTGCTGCCGAGCTCGTGATGGGAAAGGCAGCCGGGACGCCGGTCGCCTTCGTGCGCGGGCTGGGGCATCTCGTACAGGAGGCTGATGGGCCTGGTGCGCGAGCGATCGTTCGCCCCCGGGGCGAAGACCTGTTCCCCTTGGGGTCGCTCGATGTAGTGCGTTCACGGCGCACCGTTCGCTCGTTTACTGATGCGGCCGTTCCGCGAGAAGTCGTCACCGCTGCAGTTGCCGATGCGATCACGGCACCCGCTCCGCACCACACCACACCTTGGCGGTTCGTGCTCATCTCTGACGACCGTCGGACTGAACTGCTCGATGCCATGGCCAAGCAATGGCGGGCGGACTTGTGCAACGACGGCCTTGACGAAGCGTCCATCGGGCGTCGCATCGCCAGGGGTGACGTGTTGCGCACGGCTCCGGCGCTTGTGGTTCCGTGCCTCGTCGAAGACCAATCCCATGTCTACCTCGATGCCAGGCGCAGCACTGCAGAGCACGCGATGTTTCTTCTCTCGATGGGCGCGGGAATCGGGAACTTCCTGGTGTCGCTAGCGGCGCGAGGAGTTGGGTCGGCGTGGGTCTCGTCGACACTCTTCTGCCCAGACGTCGCGCGCGAAGTTCTCGACCTACCAACGAACTGGCAGCCGATGGGGGCGCTCGCCGTTGGCTACCCGCTGTCAACCCCTGCACCATGGGCACCCCGCGACCCCGAGGACTTCGTGGTCGCGCGCTGAGCACGGGCTGCTGGAAAGCGCCGCCAGGTGGTCTTGTCGGACCCTTGGTTTAGCGTGGGTGTTGGTCGAGTTGGTTCACGGTGACAGCGCAGATGGAACACGGCGACAGCGACCACTGTCCATCAACTCTTGACTCATGCTGTGAGGGTCTTCCATGTCGTTGTCACCGCTGTCGCCGCCGCCA